>JBKPPH010000302.1:0-31918 GCA_046733535.1 Acidobacteriota bacterium | reverse complement strand
GCTCTACACGAAAGAGCAGCCAATTCTCGAAGCTTATGGAGTGCAGACGGAGATCGATAAGGCAATCAAGCCGCGTGTGTGGCTGAAGTCCGGCGGGTATCTCGTCATCAATCAGACCGAAGCGCTGGTCGCGATCGACGTCAACACCGGTAAGTTTGTCGGGCGCGGCAGCGGCCGTCTCGAAGATACGATCACCCGCACAAACCTCGAAGCTGTCGACGAGATCGTCCGGCAGATTCGCCTGCGCGATCTCGGCGGCATCATCGTGCTCGACTTGATCGACATGGAAGAGCGTCGCAATCGACAGCGCGTGATGCAGGCGCTGCAGGAAGCATTGCGCAACGACAAGTCGCCGACGAAGGTGCTTTCGTTCAACGATTTCGGCCTCGTGATCATGACGCGCAAACGCGTGAAGCAGTCGCTGGAGAGAACGCTTTGTTCGCCGTGCCAGTATTGCCAGGGCGCCGGTCTCATCAAGTCGCCGCAGACGATCTGTTACGAGCTGCTCGAGGAAGCGCGGCGTTTGGCGAAGGGCCTGAATGGCGACAAAGACAACAAGCAAGTGACGCTGCGGATCAATCCGGACGTGGCGAAGGCGCTACGTTCGAGCGAACGCGATGTGATGGTGGAGATCGAAGATTATCTCGGGCCGATCGACATCACGAGCGATCCCGGAATTCATCAGGAGCAGTTCGATTTCGCGCTAACTTAAGCCGCAGATTAACGCGGATTTTCGCAAGATCAAGCAAAGGTCGGCTTCAGATCCGCGTTTATCTGCGTAAATCCGCGGCTGTTTACGTGTTGGTAGAGAATGTCCCGTTGCTGAGGTAGGAAGCCGGCTTCGCGGATCAGGAATTGGAGCATCTTCTCGTCAGCCTCATTGCTAGCGCCGGCTGCTGACACGACATTCTCCTCGATCATGATCGAGCCCATGTCGTTCGCCCCGAAACGAAGCGCGACCTGTCCGAGTCGCAGTCCTTGTGTCAGCCACGACGACTGGAAGTTCTCGATGTTGTCGAGGAACAGGCGCGAGACGGCAAGCATCTTCAGGTAATCGACGCCGGTCGGCTCGTCTTTGATCCTGCGACCCAGCGCGGTGTTTTCACGTTGAAAGGTCCATGGGATGAACGCGGTGAAGCCACCGGTTTCGTCCTGTAGATCTCGAATGCGCTGCAGGTGCCTCACGCGGTGTTCGATCTTATCGCCAATCCCAAACATCATCGTCGCCGTTGACCTCAGCCCGACGCGATGCACCGCGCGCATTACGTCCAACCACTCGTCCGTCGTGCACTTCGTCGCAACGCGTTTCCGAACTTCGTCGTCGAGAATCTCGGCGCCTCCGCCCGGCAGGCTGTAAAGTCCCGCTGCTTTCAGACGCGCCATGATCGTCTCGTAATCCAGTTTGGAGATCAGGTGGATGTTGTGGATCTCCGGCGGCGAGAAACAGTGCAACTGAAATCCCGGATACTTCTCGCGTAAAGAACGCAGCAAATCTTCGTACCACTCGATGCCGAAGTCAGGATGCAGACCACCCTGCATTAAAACGCCGGTGCCGCCGAGTGCGATTGTCTCGTCGATCTTTTCGCAGATCTCTTCGAAGGTGCGGACGTAAGTGTCGGGCGCGCCCGGGCGGCGGTAGAACGCGCAGAACGTGCAGACGACGTTGCAGACGTTCGTGTAGTTGATGTTGCGATCGATGATGTAGGTGACGATGTTGTCGGGATGGCGCCGGGCGCGTATCTCGTCAGCGGCGACGCCCATCCGCGCGATGTCGTGCGACTCGAGCAGGAGCGTGCATTCTTCGCTCGTCATGCGTTCGCCCGCGAGCACGCGATCGAGAATCGGTTGAATGTTCATAACGCACCCAAAGCTTAGCAGAAAACGGCGATTGAGCGTCAAAGGAACCGCAGCGGCTTCACGCGTTCGATCAGTCCGTGCTTGAACGCCAGTTCAAAATAGAGCCGCAAACCCTTCTCCATCGACTCGTCTACATTGAAAACGATGTTCCGGGTCAGGTAGTTTCTCAGTTCATCGACGCTCATCGGAATTTTGTCCTGATAATCGCGCACGATGTCTTCAATGTGGGCGACGCCCTCGTCACGCGCACCCGCAAAGTCGACGAGGCGTGCGCGTTCGATCACTTCGTCGCGCACCATCCACATCGCAAACACGAAACCCAGCCCCGTGTGCTCTCGCCACAAGCTCGCCATGTCCCAAACGTTCAGTCCCTGCCGTCGAAACGTCATTCCCGGATCGCCGATAATCAACGCCGCATCGTTCTGCTCGAGCATCTGTTCGAGTTTGGGCGCGCGCGTGGTCCACTCCGGCTCGTGCTGCAAAAACTCTCGAAAGATCACTTTCACGAGCGTTGCCGAAGTGCGCGACGATTCATCCAGAGCGACGCTTCGAATATCTCGGAGTTGTTTATTTTTGGCAACGAGCACGACGCTCAACACTTCCCGCTGCGAGCCGACACAAACGTTCGGCACGAGGTAGCCACACGGAATGCGCTCGTATTCAATCACCGGCACGAGCGCGCCTTCGACAGCCGCATCCGCAAGCAGTTCCGCACAACGCGCCGGCACCGCTTCGACAAAATCGATGCGGCCGCGGTGTGGTCCGTAAAGAAAACTCCAAATCAGCGGAGCGGAGTTCAAGTAACTCGAGGCAGCAAGTCGAAAGGGCCTGTTCATGTGGTTTCCAGTATATACTATCGCCGATGCCGATCTATGACGTGACTGTTCCTCTTTCCAACGAGTTACCAACCTGGCCCGGCGATCCCGAAGTTCAGATTCGCGACTGGCAAAGTCTGTCAAACGGAGACGGCGCGAATGTGTCCACACTGAACTTTGGCGCACACACCGGAACGCATGTCGACGCGCCCGCGCATTTCATCGAAGGCGCCGCGAAAGTCGAAACACTGCCGCTCGACGTTTTGATCGGCGAAGCGGAGGTGGTCGAAGTTCCTGAAGACTGTCGCGCGATCGATGAAGAGTTTGTCTCCGTCCACTGCGCACCGGGAACGACGCGAGTGCTTTTCAAAACACGCAACTCCGCGTTCTGGAACGAATCAAAATCCGAGTTTCGCACCGATTTTACTTATCTCGATTTCAATGCGGCCACGAGACTGGTCCAGCAGGGAACCAAACTGATCGGCATCGATTACCTGTCGATCGAGAAGTTTGGCGAGCACGATCACGAAACACATCACGCACTGCTTTCACACGGCGTGATCATTCTTGAAGGCCTGAATCTCAGCGACATTCCCGCGGGTAAATATGAACTGATCTGTCTGCCGTTACGTTTAAGAAGCAACAAAGGCGATGGCGCGCCCGCGCGCGTCGTGTTAAGAAATTGAGCCGCAGATTAACGCGGATAACGCAGGTCTGCGTTGATTTGCGTTTATCTGCGCAAGGAAGGGCAAGCGATTAAACAAGACGAGCCAAAATATCGTGAGCGCGTTTACGCAATCGTGCGGCGCATTCCACCGGGTCGCGTCATGACCTACGGCCAGATTGCAGAGCTGCTCGGCGAAGGCTATACACCGCGCACGGTGGGTTTTTGCATGCATTCATCACCGGAAGGCACGCCGTGGCATCGCGTGATCAATGCGCAAGGAAAATGTTCGACCGGCAGGGTTGTCCTGCCGCATAACAAACAACAGCTTATGCTCGAACAGGAAGGCGTAGTGTTTGATAAAGACACTCGCTGCGACCTGCAACGGTTTCTCTACATACCGAAAGTAGCCACAAAGAGGCACATCACATGAGTTCAGATTCAATGCAGCAACGCGTTCCGTACGCGGTGAGCCCGCCGCGCTATTCAGTGTCGCATCAAATGGTGACGACTGCATTCGACTTGCCGAATTATCGTGTCGTACAAAATCTTGGTGTCGTTCGCGGCATCGTAGTGCGCTCCCGAAACATCTTCGCCACGCTCGGAGCGACGATGCAGATGATCGTCGGCGGCAACATCACCCTGTGGACGAAACTGTGCGAACAGACAAGGTCCGACGCTTTCGACATCATGATTCAGCACGCCACCGAGGTCGGCGCCAATGCTGTGATTGGCGCGCGTTACGATACGACGGAGCTTGCGCAGGGTGTCACAGAAGTTTTGGCTTACGGCACCGCCGTGATTGTTGAGCCAACGAACCCCGGGGAGGGTTATCGTTCATGACACTCGACGACGTTCCCTTTGCCAAACTGCTTGGCATTGAACTCGATTCGCTCGAACCCGGCCACGCAGTGCTCTCGATGGCGATGCGTGAGGAGCTCAAGCGAAACGGCGGAATCGCGCACGGCGGCGCTATCGCGACGTTGATCGACTCGGCGATGGCGTTTGCGATCGTGCCGATGCTGGCTGAAGACGAACGTTCGATCACAGTCGATCTCACGATTCATTATCTCCGGCCGGTGAGTGAAGGCACCGCGCGAGCGTCAGCGCGAGTTGTGCGAGCCGGCAAAAGAGTCATCACTGTTTCCGCAGAACTCTTCGATTCTCAAGAGAAACTCGCGGCCACAGCAATCAGTACCTATCTGCGTTTATCTGTGTAATCTGCGGTTTGCTATTATCGTCATGTGGAAGACTTAAAGAAATTCGCCCTCTATTTTCGTAATTACAAATCGCAACTCACCCTCGGGATTGTCTGCATCTTCGGCAGTGTTGTCGCCGGTCTTTTCATTCCGCTCATCGTCGGCCGCGCAGTTGACGCGAACTGGACCGAAATCTCATGGTCGAGACTCACCGTCTCGGCCGCTAAGATTTTGGCTGCGAGTCTCATCAGCGGCACCTTTCTGTTTCTGCAACGTCGAATCCTGATCGGCATTTCGCGCCACGTCGAATACGACATGCGCAAGGAGTTTTACGCGCATCTCGTCAACCAGCCACTCTCGTTCTTCCACGAACATCGCACCGGCGATTTGATGGCGCGCGCGACAAACGATCTCGGCGCGGTCAGGCAGCTCGCCGGTCCAATGATCATGTACACGCTGCAGACAGTGTTTGTCGTCGTGCTCGTGCTGCCGCTGATGTTCATGCTCAACTGGTGGCTGACGCTGTTGCTCTTCGTGACGATGCCGCTGGTGTCGCTGACCGTGAAATTCTTCGGCCAGCAGGTGCACACGCGCTTCGAGAAGATCCAGGACTTCTTCGCGCAAATCACGGCGCGCGCTCAGGAGAACTTCACCGGTGTGCGCGTCGTGCGCGCTTACGCGCAGGAAGAAGCCGAGATGGCGGCGTTCAATAACCTCAACCGTGAATATGCGGAGCGCAATCTTAGTCTCGTTCGCATCGACGCGTTGATGCGGCCGTTGATGACGTTTCTGATCGGCATCGGCTTCGTGCTGATTATCTGGGCCGGCGTGCCGCTCGCAGTACGCGGAGAGATCTCGGTTGGTGAGTTCACGATGTTCAACCTGTATCTGACGCGGCTGATCTGGCCGTTGATTGCGCTCGGGTACGTGGTGAATCTTTACCAGCGAGGCACCGCGAGTTTGAAGCGGCTGAATGCGATTCTGCGAATTCAGCCATCGATTGCCGACAAATCGGGCGTCGTCGAACAGCCGCCGATAAAAGGAAAGATCGAGTTTCGGGATCTGACCTTTAAGTATCACCAGGGTGAGACGCCGGTGCTCAAAGATCTGAATCTCACGATCCCTGAAGGGCACACGGTTGCTTTTGTTGGCCGGACGGGAAGTGGGAAGTCGACGATCGCGAACCTGATTCCGCGCCTCGTAGAAGCTCCCGACAACACACTTTTCATCGACGGCGTGCCCATCAAGGAATACCCGCTCGCGCAACTGCGTTCGAGCATCGGTTACGTGCCGCAGGAGACGTTTTTGTTCAGCGATTCCGTGAAGGGAAACATCGCTTTCGGCGTTGAGAAAGCCGAGATGGCGGACGTCGAATGGGCGGCGGAGAGCGCGGGTTTGTCGGAAGATATTGCGGGGTTTCCGGACCGCTTCGAAGCCGTCGTGGGCGAGCGAGGCATCACGCTTTCGGGGGGGCAAAAGCAACGCACCGCGATCGCGCGGGCCGTTTTGCGCGAACCGAAGATCTTGATCCTCGACGACGCGTTGTCGTCAGTTGATACGTACACAGAGGAGAAGATTCTGGGGCAGCTTCGCGGCGTGATGCGCGATCGGACGAGTGTGATCGTTTCACATCGGATTTCGACAGTGCGTGATGCGGATATGATTTGTGTTCTGGATGAAGGGCGCATCGTCGAGCGGGGGACGCATGAAGAACTGCTCGCCGTCGGCGGCGAGTATGCGGATTTGTATGAACGACAATTACTCGAGGAGGAATTGGCGGCGACGTAAGTCATTGCCGATTGCCAATTGCCGATTTCCGAGTGAAAGCTATTTCTCGGATTCGCATAAATTGGCAATTGGCAATTAGCAATCGGAAATGAATTAGATGGCGACGGCGGTAAAACAGTTTCACGAAGAAGAAGCGATCGGAAAGACGTACGACTTTCAGGTGGCGCGGCGGCTGCTCAGGTATTTGAAGCCTTACGTGCGCCTGCTCGTCCCCGCGTTGCTGCTCACGCTTGCGCTCAACCTGCTCGGCGTGTTGCAGCCAAAGTTTACGCAGTACGCGATCGACTGGCACATCCTGCCTCGCAGGACCGACGGGCTCACGTTGCTCGTCGGGCTGTTTCTCGGCACGCAGGTACTGCGATTAGTCTTCTCCTACTTCCAGTCCATCCTCGTTAACGGTGTCGGACAGTACGTGATGTACGACATCAGAAAAGAGCTTTACGCCAAACTCCAGCACCAGGAGATCGCGTACTACGATCGCAATCCCGTCGGTCGCATCATGACGCGTTTAACCAGCGACGTCGACGCGCTCAATGAGTTGTTCACTCAAGGCGTGACGGATCTGCTCGGCGATCTCGTGATGATCGTCGCGATCATTTCGGTGATGTTGTGGATGGACGTGAAGCTCACGCTCGTCAGTCTGTTGACGGTGCCGATGCTGTTTGCGGCGACGACGTGGTTTCGACGCGGCGCGCGCAAGGGTTACGACATGGTACGCACGCGCATCGCGCGCATCAACGCGTTTTTGCAGGAACATTTCGCGGGCGCGCAGACAGTACAGATCTTCAACGCGGAAGCAAAGTCGCTGCGCACGTTCGATCACATCAACGACGACTATCGCAAAGCCAACATCGACACGATCTTTTACTACGCAGTCTTTTTTCCGCTCGTCGATCTCATCGGCGCAATCGGCGTGGCGCTGATTATCTGGTACGGCGGTTATCGCGTCATGCAAAACACGCCCGAGCACACAGTGCTGACGCTCGGCGCGCTCGTCGCTTTCATTCAGTATTCACAATCGCTCTTTCAGCCGATTCGCGACATCTCAGACAAGTACAACGTGCTGCAAGCTGCGGTCGTCGCGTCGCATCGCATCTTCAAGACACTCGACCAGCCGATCGCGATTCTGCCGCCTGAGCAGCCGCTCAAAGCCGAGCGAGCGCGTGGTCGCATCGAATTTCAGAACGTATGGTTTGCTTACAAAGACGAAGACTGGGTGCTCAAAGATGTTTCGTTTACGGTGGAGCCCGGACAGTCGATCGCGCTCGTCGGACACACCGGCTCCGGCAAGACGACGATCACAAACTTGTTGATGCGTTTCTACGACATCCAACGCGGCAAGATCCTGCTCGACGGTGTCGATCTGCGTGATTGGGACCTGACGGCGTTGCGACAAAACTTCGCGGTGGTGCTACAGGAAGTGTTTCTGTTCAGTGGAACGATCGAAGGCAACATTCGGCTCGGACGCGAAGACATAACTGAAGAGCGCGTGCGTTGGGCGGCGCAGGAGGTCCATGCGGATCGCTTTATCCGCCGTTTGAAAGACGACTACAAGGCCGAGGTGCGCGAGCGTGGCGCGGGATTGTCAGTTGGACAGAAACAACTCATCTCGTTTGCGCGCGCGCTTGCATTCGATCCGGCGTTGCTGATTCTCGACGAGGCAACCAGCTCGATCGATACGGAGACGGAGCAGTTAATCCAACGCGCGATCGAACGGGTGATGCGCGATCGCACTTCGATCGTGGTGGCGCACAGGCTGTCGACGATTCAGAACGCAGACCGGATCATCGTGCTGCATCACGGCGAGATTCGCGAGCAGGGCACGCATCAGGAGTTGCTGAGCGAGCGTGGGCTTTATTGGAAGCTTTACAAGTTGCAGTACGCGGATTCGCGATCAGTTTTAGCGACGGATTAGCACGGAAAAAACACGGATCAGAACTGATTTAAATCCGCCTTCAATCCGGTTTTCAAATCCGTATTATCCGTGGTCCTGCTTTGCATCGGCACGAGACTCTCGAACGACTTGTAAATCTGAAGATACATTTGCGTCTCGCGCGGAATGAGTGTGCGCCAGCCGTCGCCGCCTCGTTTCAGATAACCCGGCAGCTTCGCAGCGTTGGAGTTGTAACCCGCCGCCAGCAGCTCACTCGGCGTCGCGATCTTCGCGCCCAACGCGTATTTCACTTCATCGTTCGCGGTCAAATCACTCCATGTGTCATTCATGTAAAGCAGCATCGCCTGAAGCGCGTTTCCGTGATTTCGCATTCCCGTCACGAAATCAGGAATCAGACCCACGCCCGGATGGCGCGTGCGCAGAAGATTGTACGCCCACGGAATCATCTGGACCATGCCGCCCGCGCCTGCCGAACTGACTGAAAACCGATAGGTGTCCGGTTCGTTCAAAGCAAACAACGAATAGATCTCGTCATATAGCGCGAGACGGTTTTCTGCGCGGAAGCGTTCGTGATCGACGTGTTCGACGACGCAGAGACGCTCGGCAACGTCGACGATCTCAGGTGAAATCGCGACGCCTTTGTCGCGCAAACGTTTTGCGGCGAGATCGAGCATGTTGCGCACGTACGACTGACCTGATCGCACCAGATCCGTCGAGAGCAGTGCCGGGTGGGCGGAAGTGTAATAAGCCGTCTCCAGGAACTTCCCGCCTCTTTCAATCGGATACTCGATTGTCAGCGGCGTGAGCGACTTGCCGTCGGGAGTGAAAATCGTGAGCGCGGTGTTAACGCCGTTCGCGCGAACTATGCGGACGTTGACGTTTGTTCCTTCGGAAGTCGTGGTATTGAGCTCCGCGCCCTTGGTTAAGAAGGTCTGCTTCGAAATCGTGATGAAGTGAGTGCGTGCCGTCTCGCGATCCAGTGCGGCAATGGTGACAAACTCGATTTGGCCGACGGGCATGGCAGTCAACACCGGCCGCGTCTTGAACATGCGCCGCGCTTCGGAAACGCGCGCCTGAATCACCGAGGGTGTCAGGTTTGTTATCGGAGCGGCGAGTGTCTTCTGTGGTTCGGCTTCCACCGTAGGCACGACGGGTTTCGTCGCTGGCTTTGCGGCCGGCGCCTCAGTAGCACCAACAACGCGCGGACGAACCAGAGGATTCTCCTGCGCCTTCATCTCGACGGCAGCAAAAAGCAGGGCGACGACAAAGAGGGCTAGACGGGTATTCATTTTCATACTGTGTTTCCGGAGAGTTTAGGACGTTAAAGCCGACGCGTCGGGGGGCGAAGCGTTGGCTTAGATTCGCCCATGCCCCCGTGAGTTGTCAATCCTTTTCTACGATTCCTATCCGCGGCAATCGGTCCCGTGTATCCGTCCGATCCGTGGTTAATCCACGGCGAAGCCGATATTCACGACCGCCGTAATATCTTTCTCCAGCGACGACGTGTCGTTCATCCCTGAATCGGAGACCTCATTCGAATCCGCAGGCGTAATCTGCAACACGCCCATCCGCGCTGACCGTACGCTACCGATCGAACTCCCCGTGCTTTGCGCGATCTGTTCCGCCCTGACCTTCGCGTCCTTCGCCGCTTCAGCCAGCATCTCGATCTTGAGCCCGCCGAGTTGCGTGTAAATGTATTCAGGCGCCATCGACTCGATCAGTATCCCCTGATTGATCAACTCAGTCGCCTCCCGGGCAATCTGGCCGATCCTGTCGACGTCATTTGAACGCACGGAAAGTTCTTGCCGTAACGAGTAGCCGGTGATCTCAGACGATTCGACACCCTCGCTGGTTTGGCTGTGAAGAGTTTGAGAAGAGATCGACGACACAGTGATCTGGTTCTCCGCGATGCCTTTGCTGACGAGGTAAGCCTTCACACGCGGCACTGATTCTGAAAGCGAGCGATACGCTTGCGACAGTTCAGGCGCTTGATACGAAATCGCCGAACGCCAGATGACGAGATCGGATTTGATTCGCTTTCGCGCCGACCCGGTCACGGTGATCGTCTGATCGCCGCGTTTGCCTTTCACGAAAAACCAACCACCAATCACGGTCGCGACTACGAGGCCAACCGCGAGCACTACCGCGGCCATGAATGATCCTGAACGTTCTAGATACATGGGGGAAGCAACTCCTTTCAGAATCCGCTAACTGCGCGCGCCACAATACACGCTCAGGCCGCAGACGAGCAATAGCCATAAAATCATGGGACGAATCCTGCAAGTCATCCAAAAACTGGCCCTCGCCCTGCTATACTCGTCGCCCGTTCGTATTTTGAAGGGAGCGTTCGTATGTCCTTGTACCCACCCATTCGCATTGCTCTAATCGTGTGTCTATTTGCAGCCGGTGCGACTCAGCAGATGATAAAACCGATTAACTATCCCCCAGCGCGAAAGAGCGATCAGGTCGACAACTATCACGGCGTGAAGGTCGCCGATCCGTACCGTTGGCTCGAAGATCTCGACTCCGAAGAGACCCGCGCATGGGTGGAAGCCGAAAACAAGTTGACCTTTGGTTTTCTCGCCTCAATTCCCGAGCGCAACGCCATCAAAGAGCGGCTTACGAAACTCTGGAATTATGAAAAGTACGGAGTCCCTTTCAAAGAAGGTGACCGCTATTTCTACACACGCAACAGCGGCCTGCAAAACCAGGCTGTGCTTTACACGGTAACTGCTCTCGACGCGCAGTCGCAGATGATTCTCGATCCGAACACGCTCTCGCCGGACGGCACAGTTGCACTTTCAGGGATGCAAGTCAGTCCCGACGGAAAACTGCTCGCGTACAGCTTGTCAGCGTCAGGTTCGGACTGGCAGGAATGGAAAGTTCGCGACGTCGAAACAGGTAACGACCGTGCCGACGATCTCAAGTGGGTGAAGTTTTCCGGAGTGTCCTGGACACGCGACGGCAAGGGGTTCTTCTACAGCCGTTACGACGAGCCAAAAAGCGATGCGCTGAAGGGCACGAACTATTTTCAAAAGCTTTACTTCCATAAACTCGGCACCGCGCAAACGGACGACGTGCTGGTTTACGAACGTCCGGATCAAAAGGATTGGCTGCTCGGCGGCGCAGTCACTGAAGACGGCAACTACCTGATCATCACCGTCTTCGAAGGCACTGACGTAAAGACCCGCATCTACTACAAAGATCTCAAAGCGAACGACGCTCCTGTCGTTAAGCTACTCGACGACTTCGACGCGGCTTACACGTTCATCGCCAACGATGGACCACGGTTCTGGTTTCAGACCGATTTGCAGTCGCCGCGTGGCAAGGTGATCGAGATCGACACGAGCAATCCCGCTCGCAGTAATTGGAAAGTCGTCGTTCCTGAAGGCAAAGAAGCGCTTCAGACCACGAGCTTTGTCGACAACAAGTTCATTCTCAACTACCTGAAAGACGCTTACACGCAGGTGAGGATCTACGACACAGCGGGCAAGCTCGTGAACGAAGTGGCGTTTCCCGGAATCGGTTCCGCCGAGGGCTTCAGCGGCAAAGCCACCGACAAGGAAACGTTCTATTCGTTCACCGGTTTCACAACCCCGACCACGATCTATCGCTACGACATGACCACCGGCAAGAGCACCGTCTTCCGGCAGCCGAAAGTCGATTTCAATCCTGCTGATTACGAAACGAAGCAGGTTTTTTACAACAGCAAAGACGGCACCAAGGTGCCGATGTTCATCACCCACAAGAAGGGGTTGAAACTCGACGGCAACAACCCGACTTATCTTTACGGCTATGGCGGATTCAACGTCTCGCTGTCGCCCGCGTTCTCGGTTGGAAACCTGGTGTGGATGGAAATGGGCGGCGTTTACGCGCAGCCAAATCTGCGCGGCGGCGGCGAGTATGGTGAAGACTGGCACCAGGGCGGAATGAAGCTCAAGAAGCAGAATGTGTTTGACGACTTCATCGGCGCGGCGCAGTGGTTGATCGACAACAAGTACACTTCGACTCCGAAACTCGCGATCGGCGGCGGCAGCAATGGTGGACTGTTGGTGGGCGCAGCTTTGACGCAGCGGCCGGATCTGTTTGGCGCCGCGGTGCCGGCGGTGGGCGTGATGGACATGCTCCGATTTCAGAAGTTCACGATTGGTTGGGCGTGGGTATCGGATTATGGATCGTCGGACAATCCGGAGGAGTTCAAAGCGATCTATGCGTACTCACCGCTGCACAACATCAAGCCCGGAAAGTCGTATCCGCCGACGATGATCACGACTGCTGATCACGACGATCGTGTTTGGCCCGGACACAGCTTCAAGTTTGCGGCAGCGCTGCAGGCAGCACAGGCGGGAACTGCGCCGATATTGATTCGCATCGAGACGAAGGCGGGACACGGCGCCGGGAAACCCACGTCGAAGGTGATTGAAGAGGTCGCCGATCGCTGGGCGTTTCTGGTGAAGACACTGGCCATGAAGAGTTGACAGGATTACTGGGACCACGGGGCGGGCTTTCGTACCCAGCGAAAGCCTCTCATCTTTTCCTGTAGATCTGCCGGCAATGGACCAGCATCACTCGCGGCGATATTCGCTTCGACGTGCGGGAGCTTCCTCATCCCCGGAATTATCGTGCTTACATCCGTGTTGCCAAGAATGAAGCGCAACGCGAGCTCCGGCATCGTGATGTTGGTCGAATGCTCGCGGTTCCACTCCGCGAGCGTCTGCTTCACCGCATCTGCTCGTTCCACACTCGGAATCAGGTTCTCGGGAACGAAATAACTGTTGCGCCAATCGCCTTCGGGCCACTTGCTATCTTTCGTCAGCGTTCCCGTCAACGTCCCTTCATCGAAAGGCACGCGCGCAATCACGGCCACATCCATTTCGCGGCACGCCGGAAACAATTCATCTTCCGGATTCTGATCGAAGATGTTGTAGATCACCTGCACCGAATCGATCTGCCCGCTACGCACCGCGCGCACACCATTCCATGGTTCCCAACGATTGATGCTGATCCCGATCGCGTTGATCAAGTTCTGGCTACGCATGTCGTCGAGCCGGTAGAACCATCGATCGTCGCGCATCCATTCATCGTTCCAGGTATGGAACTGCATCAGATCAAACTGGTCCAATCCCGCATTCTCGAGACTGCGATGAACATACTCTTCGACGTGGTCGGGCGGATACGACTGCATCAACGTCGACTCAGGAAGCGCGGGCCATTTCAAATCTTTTGGCGGGATCTTTGTTGCGGTGTAGAGTCGCTTACCGGGATTCGATCTGACGATCTGGCCGAGCAGGTTCTCGCTGCGGCCGTTGCCGTAAGCGTATGCAGTGTCGAAGAAAGTGCAGCCGCGATCGACCGCTGCCTGCAACGATTGCAGCGACTCATCGTCGTTTGAGTTGGACCAACCGGCCATGCCCCACATGCCGTAGCCCATCTCACTGACTTGCCAGCCAGTTCTTCCAAAGCGCCTATATTTCATTTCAGTCGTTCCCCTTGGGAACATAGTAACCACAGATTACACAGATAAAAAATCCGGATTGAATCTCTGGTAATCTGCGGCCGAAAACAGCTACGCCTCGAAACTCTCATGGTTTCGAGGCGTAGGGGGAACTGGGCGAACTGAAAACTTAGTTGCTGCTGCCCGTGGTTGATCCGGCGCCGTTGCTAATCACGACGTCTTTGTCTGAACCGCCAAAGGTGATACCAGTTAGTTGTTGCTCACCGCCATTCACAGTCGATCTCATCTGGAAATCATTGGCTTTCTTGGAACGCGATTCGACGCGCGCCATTGCTTCCGCGATTACCTTGCCACCCTTCATGATCGAGAGTTGACCGGTCTCATCGTTGAACTTGAGATCGTAGGTGCCCTTCTTCACGAGCGTGCCATTCACTTTGATGTCACTCTCGAAAGTCACCTTCTGCTTTTGCACTTTGGCCAACGCAACAACACTCGTCAGTGCGGCGACCATCATGATTACTACCATCCGATTTACGATTGACTTCATACGTTCTCCTTGCTGCTGGTTAATGGATTGCGCTCTCTCTGTGCGAGTAAACACCACTCGCAATGTGCTTATGACAAGAAATTCTCAAACACGTCGCTTCGTACGCAGCACATTTTGTAAAGGTTCCCTCTTTACGTTCTCTATACAAATCTTTACAGTTCATGACAATTTTTTCGTACGTGTTTTGGTAGACTGCGCCCACCCTAGTACGAAATAACAAACATTCGAAGGAGATCTTGAATGAGAAAGTTGCTGTACGCTTTTGGCCTGACAAGCGCGCTAGTGTTTGCTATGGCTGCGCAAGCTGCTGCGCCAAACTTCGCCGGAACCTGGACGCTTGATAAGAGCAAGAGCCAGGGTCTCTCACAACGTGTCCAGAACGCCGAGAGCGCTTCCTGGATCATTACTCAGACTGAGAAGGACATAACGATCGAAGAGAAGATCGCGGGTGGCGGTGGACCCGGCGGCGGTCCGGGTGGTCCTCCGGCTGGTGGTCCTCCCGCGGGCGGTGCTCCTCAAGGCGGCGGTCCGGGCGGTGGCGGTGGCCGCGGTGGAATGATGGGGCCGAGGACGTTCAATCTCGATGGCAGTGAAACTACCGGCGAGATGGGACGCGGCAAGTTCGTTCGCAAGGCGACGCTGTCGAGCGATGGCAAGACGTTGGAACTCGTCAGCAAGGTGACGTTCCAGGGACCGGAAGGTGAGGTTACGAGTACGTCAACTGACAAGCTGACGCTTTCAGCCGATGGAAAGACGTTGACTGTCGTTCGCCACAGCGAAGGGCCGCGTGGCGCGCAAGACTCGACACTCGTCTTCAACAAGTAATCATTTGTAGGGGTGGCCCTCTGTGGCCACCCCTCCGTCGAGTTTCTTTAACGAGGGATGGCCACGGAGGGCCACCCCTACAACCAGTCCCTCGTCACGTCGCACCACAACGCGAGGCCGCGCCACTCGTTGAACCGCGAATAGTAGCGCGCGATCTTCGTGTCCTTGGCTTTGCGTCCGTTGTTTCGGATCTGAAAGAATTTCGCGCGCGTCCACGAGTCAAGCGCCAGCCCGTCGTACCGTCCTAAAAGCTTCAACAGGTTCTCAGCGGCGTAGTCGCCCACGCCTTTCACGCCTTTCATCCGCTTGAGCAGTTCCGCTGTCGGAAGATCGGTGGTGAGCCACTCTTCGACGTTCAGCTCGCCGGAAGCCACACGGCCCGCCAGTTCCTTCAGATAAGGTGCGCGATAACCGGCCCGCACTTCGTCAACAAAAAACTCGAGCGGCATCGCCGCCATCGTCTCGGCGTTAGGAAATGACTTGCGCCCGTCGTTGGTTTCGCGGCCGAGGTTTTGAACCAGGCCCGTCACCATCTTCAGCGTCAACGCCCACGAGCAGTTCGTGGTGCAGATCATCTTCACGAGGTCCTCGAAAACGGTCGGTGAACGAAGCAGCCGGCCAGCGCCCTGTTCGCCGATCCACGCGAACTCGGGATCGCCGCCGGTGAGCAGGTAGAAACTTTCGAGATCGTCGTCGAGCCGCAGGATGTGGCGCGCGTCGCGCAGAGCGATCGCGGCTTCCGTCTTGTTCAGCGGCCGGGAAGTGTTTACCCGCACATGATTTTTGCGAGCGGTCATGAAGATAGTGGCGGGCGGTTTTGCGCCGAGATCGATGACGCGAGCCAGCTCCCATTTTGTGGTATCGAGGGCAAACGGAGGCAGTTGGTACCAGCCGTGGCTGGCGACGGTTCTGCGAAAGCTGAAGTTTCGTGGCGTCGGTATTTTCAGTTCCATCGTGGAGGCATTCTATCAACTCGCCGCCTTGTATGGTTCGCGTTCGGTCAAGCTGAATCTTGACAGGTTTGGCGGGTGGGCCTAGACTGATCGGACTTGAAAAAACAGTGTGTGGAAGGCTGTACTCCTGAGCCCCTAACACTTGGGGCAAAGAGGAGCGTGAGGTCAACTACTCGACCTCCAACAGTACTCCGGTGAACGTACGCACCGCTTCCGAAAACAAGTGAAGCCGGAGCTTTCCGGCGAGGTTCGTCGCCCCACAGGGCCGCTAGCAGGGCACCCCGTGGGGCGAAACCGTTTTTAGCCGCGGATTTTCGCGGATGAACACAGATCGGATCCGCGTTCATCTGCGTTCATCCGCGGCTAACGAACGTAGATTGGGTTGGAGATGATCCAGGGCTTTTGGGCGACAAGATTTCCTAATTGAGGCAGGTAGACTTCAACTCGGTAAACTCCGCGCTCCGTGATCGGCAGTTCTTTAGCAGAAATCCCGCTCTCATCCAGAAACACCGCGCCGTCTTTCAACAAAACTACCCGGCTGGAAACTGCCGTCTGCACCCGCAGTCGTGTCTCCGGTTTTAACGAAATCTCGTCACCTTGAATCTTCCGCTCGCCGCTGTTTTCCGCTTCGAATGTGAACCCCGAAGGGTCGCCGAGGAAATCAAAACCGATAAAGCAGTGGCCCGCCTTCACGGCCTCCAAAAAGCCCGGCGCGTCCAGTGGTTTGTTCTGCTCGAGCAACACGTGCAGTCGCACGAGGCGAAAGCTCGTCTCGTACGGATCGAGCTGGATTCCCAGCAGAGTTTTGCCCGAGCTGTCTTTCAAGCTGACGCCGATGTTCGCGTGAGCGTCATTGCCCGCCGTCGCCGTCAGTCTCGATCGTGCTAAAGCCTGGTCCCACTTTTTCAAATTCTCGTCAGGACGTTGTAAGTACAACGCGAAGATCAACTCGGGATAGCTGCGCTGTGACCACAGCACATCGAAAAACGCGACGACAGGGTTAATCTGTTTCGCGTTTGTAAAGACGTTGTAAACCTCGACCCCTTTCAGGTTGGGTGTGTCGAGGCTTTTGAATTGTTCCGGGTAAGCCGCAATCAAAACGTCGTCAGGAAGCACGAGCAAACGATCGCCGTTCGGCGTGTTCGTTTCGTTGCCATTGATGAAGAGAACGCCGCCGTGCGTGCCACTCAGAGTCATGGCGGCAGTGTCGAAGTCTTTCTCCGTGTGCTCCGTCATGATCACGAACTGCAACTGGTTCGCCTGGGCGGCGGAGATGATCTCTGCAAACGTGCCGGAGCTGTGTCCGCCAAGGAAGGAGTGCACGTGGACCACGCCTTTGTAATCCACGAAATCGTTCCATCGCTCAGGTGCGACACGTTGCGAGTTGAGTTGTTGGATCGCAGCGTTTAAGCGACGGAGTTTGTAACGGCGATAGGCGAATGGAATCTGCGACAGCAGCAGAATCAGGAAGACAACTAGAAGAATGAGCTTCTTTGAGCGCACCGAGATCAGTCTGTGAAATCGACGGAAGCGACGTGCTCGCTGATGCTTCTGCCAAACTCCGCCACCTTCACGTGTTCGGGGTGCACGGTGTAAGCGTCGAACGCCGCCCGGTCAGCGAAGACTGCGACCAGTCCCGTGTCGTAGGAGCGCGGCAGATGCAGCGAGTCAAAGCCGACGGAGAGGCTCTGGACCTGAGGGATAATCCGGCGCAGCTTGCGCAACAGATTTACATGTTCTTCACGGGCGAACTGCTCGACGTCAGCTCGATACTTCCAAACCACAATGTGTGTCAGCATTTTTAGTTATGTAAAGCACGAATGAACTCAGCTTTCGCCGCGAACGGCTTTGAGGTCCTTGATCAGATCGCCAATCGCGTCTTCAGCGATAAGCATTTTCCTCGCCCGCCAAACGACGCGCGGCGGTTTCAACGTTTCCGGAGACCCTTTGACTATCACAAACAACTCGCCGTACGGATACAGCGTGTTCAGGATCCAGCGGAACTCCACCACATTGAAAAAGATCACGTAATCAGCTTCGCCCAGTTCGTGCGCCGGAGTCACGCTCCTGTACTTGCGAATGTAGCTATTGAGCTTCTTTGCCAGTTGAGAGTAGACCCAGCGATAGCGGCCTTTTGGTTCCGGATCCGCTTTGAGTACGTCTTCGATGATTGCGCGTTCGCGATCGCCCGCATCGATCACGCGAGATTTGAACACGACCAGCAGCGCGTTTTGCTTGTCGCGGATTTCCGAGAGGGAATTGCTCTCTGCAACTGGCTCCTGGGCCACCGCAGAAAAACAGCAGAGGAACAACAGGAGAACAGGGGCTACTGCTTTCATTGGTCTAACAAATTCCTTGCGTCACGTGCTCTTCGTCGCGCTCTTGGGCGGATGAGGCATCGCCGGTGAGTCACTGTGATCGATTTCCTGCAATCCCAGCAGATCTGTTCCGTCGGGCGTTAAAGTCACGTAATCGTTGCCTTCGTGGGTGTGCCGCACGAGTAGGCGCTCTTTCTTTTCCAGAGCTTCCAGCGCTCTGACAATATCAGCGTTCGCGACGCTCGCGGTATCGGCGAAGAGTTCCTTTGCCAGAATGCGCGTTTGGTGTTTTGCCTGAAAGAAGCCAAGCACGTATTTTTCGATCTGCTCTAACCGGCGTTTGTCCATGGCCTCTGATTATGCGCCTTCGGGCAAACGGTGAGCAAATTAAGATTGCCTTGCCGCCGGCATGTAGTAAACTGGCAGCAACTCACCGCCCCGCTACAAAGGAGAAGCAGAGAAGCAGAGCCTTGCCTCAAAAGTTGGACGTCAGGCTTGGACGTGGTCAGTACGGGGAGCGGTCGCGACCTGGTGAGTGATCAGCATGCGAGATTTCCTAAACATTTTGACTCCAATCGTTGACCAGGTCGCTACCGCTCCCTGTACTGACTGTCTCCAGGAATGATCTCGGAGTTTTCAGGCAAAGCCGAGAAGCAGTTATGAGAAAGACGATCGTGGTCTGCTTGGGCGTGTTGATTTTGTCGGCAGTAGCTGCCGCGTCTTCTTCCACGCCGGAGGCTTTTGCGCTCGCTGACGCGTTTGGTGAGCCGAATGCCCGCTCGTTCTTTACGTTCTCAACTTCGGCAGGGAACTACATCGTCCGCCACGATGGCATGGGGGAATTGACTTCGCCAAGCGGGTTGCGGCGCGTTTTTTATTTGAAACTCGGAGCTAAAGGCCGCATCGAGCGCGTTTACTTTCTCGAGCATCAGGCCGACTTGTTTCTGCTTTACGAAGTACACGATGCGACTTCGGAATGGTCCTACTTGCTGAGAATGGAACAGCAGAAAAGAAAGGCAAGATGGCTGACGTTACTGCCGGGTAGTGATATTCAAGACCCGATCGTCCAGGGTGATGTGGTGATCGTCCAGAATATCGAGATCAGTAAGAGTGATGGAAGAATTGTTAGACAGGATTAGCAGGACTTTTCACTCTCACGATGTGGTCCTCGATATTGCGTAATTATGTAACTGCTTTACTGAGGCTTTAATCAGCTTTTTCAGTGTGGGTAAGTGGATGTCAGAGAGCCGCTTGATGTAGAGACAGGACTTGCCTGTGCCATACTTACCCAACTGCTTCATCAGTTCATCGTGTTTTTCAAAACCCATCATCATGTAAAGCGTCAGATCCTTTTTTCGCGGTGAGAAGCCCGTCACCAGCCAATCGCCTTCACGTCCGCTCTCATATTTGTAGTGGTAAGTGCCGAAACCTACGATGCTCGGTCCCCACATTTTCGGTTTATCTCCGGTGATCTCTTCCATCATCTTCGCGATCGCGAAACAATCTTGCCGTCTTTCGGGATCGGGAATCCGATTAAGAAAATCCTTCACACTCTCGTCTGTTGGTTTTGTTTTAAGTTCGGCCATGACTATTCATTCCATTTGTACTTTTGATAACGAGGCTCAGCGTCGAGTTCGTACTTCTTCAAAAAATCCCACGCCGTCTGGTTGAACTTCGCTGCTTTGTCGTAATACCAGTGATCGTGGTTTTCGATCTCGATTAGCTCCACCGGGATTCCTGCTTCCTTCAATGCATCCCTCGTCGCTCTCACTGCTTTGAGTGGAAAAAATTCATCACTGTCTCCAACCTGGATCGAAATCGGGATCTTCCGTTTCGCCAGATCGATCAAACTCATGTCGTCCGGCGCGAGTGCCCCCGCGTGAATGGCGGTCGCGGCGAAGTACTGCGACTCCATCAGCGACATGTGCAGAGCAAACGAGGCGCCCGCGGAGTGGCCGAAGAGATATACGCGGCGCGGATTGACCGGGTACTTGGCCTTGAGCTCTTCGACGAGGTCGTGCAGAAAGTCTGGACCATCCTGAGGCGATCCCCAGCCGGCTAAGTTCGAAGCGTCGGGTCCAACGATGATCATCCCTTCCTTCTTTGCGAAGTCTTTCCACTTCTCGACGAGCGTTACACCCGTGCGGTTGGATCCGTGCAGCATGACGATCAGCGGCGCTGGAGTCGGCGCCTTGATTGTCGCCGGCACGTAGAGGTAGTAGACCCGTGTCTTTCCATTCGACGTCATCAGTTCCTTCGTGATGTCGTCTTTAGCGGCGGAGGACAACGCGAAGACGAGAAGTAAGGTTACTGCGAGCGGGACGTGAAGTTTCATCGTTGTGAGCTCCTATCAAACGAGGGAATTTATTGTGGGGCGGTCCTCCGTGGCTGCCCGGATTTACCGAAACACGTTTGTCTCAAAAGACGGGCGGCCACGGAGGGCCGCCCCTACAATCACTTCGTCGTGACCAGCGGCAGTTCGATGAAACTCGCCTTGCCGGGTGTGTTGTAGATTCGCTGCGTTGCTTTTTTGTAGTCCTCGGGCTTGGCCCAGAAGATACTCTTCACAAACGTCTGCGGGTTTCGATCGTAGAGTGGAAACCAGCTCGACTGAATCTGGACCATGATGCGATGCCCCGGCAGAAACACGTGATTCGCGGTGGGTATCGCGAAGCGATAAAGCAGCGGTGTGTTTGCAGGAATCGGTTTGGCAACTTCCAAACTCTCGCGATAACGCCCGCGAAACACGTCCGCGGAAACCATCAACTGGTAACCGCCCATGTTTGGCTGACCCGCTACCTGATCCGGGTACAGATCGATCAGCTTCACCACCCAATCTGAATCGGTGCCACTCGTCGAAGCCATCAAGTTAACGATTGGCTCGCCACTGATCTTCACCGGCGTAGTCAAAACTTCCGAAGTAAACACGAGCACGTCCGGACGTCCCGACATCTCGCGCTGATCGTCGACCAACCATCGCGACCAACTCGATCCATCGATCGGACGCGCGCGAAACGGCACCGGCTTGGCCGGATCCGACACGTACTCTTCATATCCCGGCGCCGCTGACTTAGCAGTGAAACCCGCGTTCAAACCCGCGTTGAGATAGAGCGGTGTCGGCTTGGGAGTGCAACCAGTTTCGCATCCACTGGGCCATGCAGACAGCCGGTGCCATTTGTTTGTTCCGGTCTCAAAAGCGGTGACCGGCGCGACATCGGCTTTTGGCGCGCCGTCTTTGAGATACTGCGCGAGGAACGGCGCGAGGATCTCTTTGCGAAACGTGAGCGACGTATCGCTGTTGAACTTGATCGCGCCGAGCGCGCTGCCCTCTCGAATCTCTTGTCCGTGGTGCCACGGCCCCAGTACGAGAAAGACTTTATCGTTGTTTGTATCCTTGGGTTCGATCGCTTTGTACACCGCGATGTCGCCGTAGATGTCTTCCTGGTCCCACAAACTGTGCACGAGCATCACCGGCACTTTGAGCGGTTCCTTGGCGAGGATCTTGTCCACCGCCTGATCGCGCCAGTAAGCGTCGTAACTCGGATGCTCGAGGATCTTGCGCCAGAAGCCCACTTGTTCGAGACCGCGACGACGGCCGAGCTCGCCTGCCGAACCGGCTTCCATGAACATGTCGTAGTCGTCGAAGTGGCTGGTCCACCACTTGATCTCGTTTTCGCGCGTGGCTTCCTGATCGTAAATGTAGCTCATGCCCTGCTGGCGAAACGCGCCATTGTGAAACCAATCGTCGCCCATCCAGCCATCGACCATCGGGTTCATCGGCACGGAAACTTTGAGCGCCGGATGAGGATTGACGAGCGCCATCAACGGCAGGAAACCGTCGTAGGAGATGCCGAGGATGCCGACGCGCCCATTCGTCTCCGGAATATTTTTGACGAGCCAGTCGATCGTGTCGTACGTGTCTGTGGCATGGTCCACGTTTGTCGGGTTCTGTGGCCCGTGAAGTGGACGGTTCATCACGTACTCACCTTCAGACCCGTACTTACCGCGAATGTCCTGGACCACGCGAATGTATCCACCCTCGACAATCACGTCGGTGGCGTTGTCATAACCGGTAAGCACCGAGCCGAGATCGGAACTCTCCGCATGGCTGGTCAACTCGTCCGCACTGTAGGGCGTGCGCGTCAGGAGAATCGGCGCGCTGCGAGCGCCTTTCGGGACGAGGATCACGGTGTGAAGTTTCACGCCGTCGCGCATCGGGATCATCACCGTGCGGCGTTCGTAGTTGAATCCGGCGTTGGTTGGTGTAAATTTCGAAGGCGTCTCGCTTTGGGCCATCAACGATGGGCACAGCAATAAGCTAACGATCAAGACAAGCAAAGTTTTCATGTGGTACGTCCTCAGGAGAATTTGCCACAGATTACACGGATCTCGCGGATAAAAACCAATATATCAGTGAAATCCGTGTAATCCGTGGCTCAATATTTCACGAACTCAAACTTTAACCGCACGCTGCGATCGGGACTGTTGTAGAAAGTCCCAAACTGCTGCGCGGCGATGTTGTTCTGCACGTCACGCGGGTTCCAATGATTGGTGATGTTGAAGATCGTGAAGCCCGCACGCCCCTTGTACTTCTTGCCGCGAAAAGGAATCGTCAGACCTTTCGTGACGAGCAGGTCGAGCGTCAACAACCGCGGAAAGCGCCCGCCTTCGTTACGTGGACCAACGAAGTCCTGCTCCTCGTTCACAAGTGAAAACGGAAAGCCACTGCGCCATTCCACGACAGGCGTTGCCACGACGTCGTGCGGAAGAGAAAAGTCGCCCCAGAACAGCAACCGGTTGGGCGCGTCGAACGGCTGCTTGCCGTATTCGTCCGGACGAATAACAGCGTGTTTCAGATTTCCGAAGTAGGTGTTGAAGTCATTCAAATTGCCGCGCGCCTGTGACCTCACGTAAGACAGGTAAACATTGCGACCTTCCTGGAAACGAAACCGCGCGACGCCTTGCAATTCGCGATAACGCGAGCGCCCGTTGTTCTGCAACAATAGCGCGGTCGCGGTAGGCTCGATAACGAAGTCCCTGCGCGTGCTTCGCTCTTCGTAACCCAGTCGCAGCAGCAGTCGCGGGTTCAACTGGTGATCGAGCTGAAGGTTCCAGGCGACGCTGTAAGGGTTCTCGAGATGTTCCGGCGCTGTGTTTGGAAGCAGTCGTGGCCCATCGATCGGAGTGATGCCGTCGTTTGCAAACGTAGTCACCCGCAAGCTCTGATACTGCTCGAACGAGCCAACGTTGAGTGGAATCTTGTCGTAGAAAAGCCCGATGCCGCCGCGCACCACTGTCCGATCCGAATCAGCCGGCGTGACAACAAAACCAAAGCGCGGCGCGAGGTTGTTGTTCTTGCTGATGCTGTCGCGGTCGTAACGCAGCCCCACATCGAACACAACTCGCCTGTTCACCATCCACTTGTCCTGCACGAAAAGCGAGTACTCGTTCTGTTGTCGATCCAGCGCGCCCGCGCCGGCAAATTCAATCAGTTGATGCGCGCTTCCATTCGCCCGAAGGATCGTGACTGGATTGCTGCGGTCGGTGCCTTCGAAAACGGTATGACTGAAATTCAATCCCGTCTTGAGAGTGTGCGAGCCACGCGGGGCGAAGTGAAAAACTTCGAGTAGCTCGTAGCGCCGGCTCTCGCGGTGTTGCCGATTGAACCAGCCACCGAAATTGCGTTCGGGAGTTATTTGATACTGCGCTCCGCTGTTGCCGAAGATGTCACCGTCAAACTGCTTCGCGCTGACACTCGACTGCAACAGTGCTCCCGACACAAACGTCGCCTGCTCATTGAATGCCAGAAACCAGCCGCGTTGATGAAAGTTTGCAGTCGTGTCTGACGGGTTGAAAGTGTTCAGGTTGAAGTAGTCAAACTTCTGCGGAAACACCGAGAAGCTGGCAGTCACACGATTGTTGGAGTTGACGACGTAGTCGAGACGTGAAAACGAATCGAAACTTTCTCGCTGGATGTCGCGCTGCCGCTCCTCGAGCGTTTCAAGACTCGGAACGTTCGTGCGCACGAAGCGATACTCGACGCTCTGAAAAAAGAAGAGCTTGTCTTTTTTGATTGGACCGCCCACAGCGATCCGCGGTGTCGCCGCCCCAACGCCGAACAGCTTGCCGTCGCGCCAGCGCGGCCGCGGCAGCACTCCCGTCATCAAATAGCGCCAGTCGTTACTGCCGGAACGCGTTTCGATCGTCGTCACTGCACCCGTGAACTTTCCAAACTCCGGCGAGTACGGGTTTGAATGCACCTGCACCGTATCGACCGCCTCGAGCGGCAATTCGATCGCGGGCGCGCCGGTCACCGGATCCGTGACGTTCAAACTCGAAACAAGTATCCCGCTCTGACTCGGCCGAGTGCCTTTGATGTTCAAGTTACCATCAGGACCACGCACGACCCCCGGTAACAGCGGCAACGCGTCTTGAAACTTCTGATCAATCAACGGCGCATCGCGCAATGCTTGAGTCGTGATCACGGAAGGCGTCGTCGATTCTGTTTTGCTGTCGCCCGTGCGATCGTCAGTGACCGTCACGCTTTCGCTGAGCGGCACAGGCTGCAAGAGAATGTTGTGCTCGACAGTCGCTTCGATCTGAACGCTCAAGCGTTGCTCGTATTTCTTGAAGCCTGCGAATTCAACGGTAACGATGTAATCGCCGGCAATCAGATTCTGAAAGTCGTACTGGCCTTCTTCATCGCTGACGCGCTCGAGTTTCTTATCGCCGAGTCGTTCACCGCTGAGAGTCACCAAGACTCCCGGTAAAGTTTTGCGCTGATCGGGAATGTCGGCTACTATCTTGCCCCTAATGCTCCCGGTTTGCGGAACCTCCCCGGCCCGTGCTGAACCCGCAGCGAGAAAAACAATGACCAGAAACGCGAAAAAAATACGCGTTACTGTTTGGTGCTGATCCTTATTCATTTTTGGTCGCTTGGTGCGAACAGACTTTGACGTCTCAAAGTCCTCTTGCCGCACCTTCCACAATTCTTGTCCACTATTACGAGGAGACCTCTCAATGAAAAGCATTATAGGCGCTTTTTTTATGGCGTTGGTGGTTGTGTGTTTAGCTTTACCGAACCTGGTATTCGCAGACGCCGAGGGCGATTCGGCCAGCGGCTCTTTCAAGTTTGCACTTGACGACGGCGAAATCAGGTTCGTCGAGTTTAAAGCGAGCGAATTGGCGAACGGCCAGGCTGCCGGCGATTTGACATTCAACGATCCAGCGGCGGTTCCGGTGCTCGATCCGGACGATCCGAACGAAAAGAACACTCCCGGCGTGTTGGTTAGAGCAAAACTCGATTGCATGGAGACATCGAAAAATACGGCGGTCATGGGCGGGGAGATTTACGATTCGAACGTTCCGAGCATCATCGGACAGCGGGTCTTGTTGCTGGTTGAAGACAATGGCATTGATGGCTCGAGAGATCGCCTTGCGTGGGGCATCTATCAACAGCCGGGCACGTGGATCCCGGTGGACGCCGAAGATCCTAATGACCGCGGCGCGTTCCTGACGTGGACTGCCACAGACCTGGAGCGCAAAGACGACATCGGCATCCCGATGCCGCAGAGCAAGATCGTTATGTGCAAGAGCTTTCCGGTCGCGTCGTACGACTTTCCGGATTTCAAATATGCGGGCGGCGATCTTTTAGTGCAGGCACGGTGACAGGATGATCAGGGTGTTGACAGGATTTACAGGATACTTCTTGTAAATCCTGAAACATCTTGTAAATCCTGTGTTCACTTCTTTCCAATCGCGAACACGCTCGCCGCCGAACGCACGTACATCACACCGCCAGACAACGCGGGTGTTGCCATCAAAAGCTCGCCCATCGAATTCGTCGCAACGTGCGCGAACTTCTCGCCGGCTGCAATCACCAGTATCTCGCCGTCTTCATTCGATAAATAAATCTTGCCGTCAGCAGCAATCGGAGACGCGCTGAACCCGCTACCGATTACGGCAAGGCGCTGTCGATAAATCTCGTCTCCGGTTTTCAGATTGTAAGCGTCGAAGGTGCCGTTGTTTGCCAGCACGTAAAGAATGCCGTTGTAGATCAACGGCGTCGGCATGTAAGAACCACGTCCCGTGCGGCTCCAAATAACCGTGTCGCTGCTGGTCTTTCCCTCGGGCAAAGTGAGATCGCCGCGCGCTCCTGCCTTCACTACGAAGATCGGTCTTTCCGGTCCACGACCACTCGCGACGACCAGCACGTCATCGGCGAAGATCGGCGTCGGCGCAGTGATCTTCGAACTGCGACCGAGACGCCACAGCTCTTTACCTGTGCGCGGATCGTATCCGCGAATAAAGTTCGACGCGTTTGCGATCAGTTCTTCACCCTTTGAAGTGGTGGCGACTGTCGGCGTGCCCCACGACGGAATCTCGTCGCGGTCAGTTTTCCAAACCGTCTCACCCGTGTTGGCATTGAGCGCTAGGATGAATGAATCGGTTTGCGTATCGCACTGGATGATTACCAGATCCTTCCAGATGATCGGCGAACTCGCCGAGCCCCATTCGAAAGTGGGAATGTCATAGGCGCCGAGGTCGATGCGGCCCAGATCGACTTTCCAAAGAAAGCGGCCGTCGACGTCGTACGCGTGTAAGCCCTGCGAGCCGAACCATGCGACGACGATGCGGCCGTCAGTTGCCGGCGTCGAATTGGCGTACGTGGCTTTGATGTGGCGCTTCTCGAGCGGCTCGCCCTGGTAAGCGACTCGTTCCCAAAGAATCTTCCCGTTCCGTTTGTCGAGCGCGTAGATGATCCAACGATGCGGCGAGCGATCTTTCGAGGCGTCGCCGTCGCCGTAGAGACCCGGACGAAACGATGCTTTCGGATCACTGCTGACCGCGGTCGTCACGAAGATTCGGTTTCCCCAAACAATCGGACTTGAATGCGCCAGGCCGGGAATCGGTGTGCGCCAGAGAATGTTCTGGCCTGTCTTTGCGTTCCACTGGTCGGGAAGATTCTGACCTTCGGCGATGCCGGATGCGTGTGGACCACGAAACGAAGGCCAACTGCCTTTGTCTGTTTCGCGCGCGCGTGAAGGCGGTTTAGCGTTTGCTGTGTGCGTGATCTTTCTGACCGGTTTGGCCACGGCTTCGCCGGCGGGCGTCCAAGTACTGCGATCGAGAATCATCTGGCGGGGTTTGCATTCATCGGAAACGAGCGCGAACGTGATGCGCCTGCCGTCAGTGTCAAAGTGATATTTACCCGGTCCGTCACAACCACCCGGGCCGCCGCTCATCGACATTGCGACCTCGGAGCCTTCGCTCTTCCACGTGCCGCTGATTTTGGGCCAACCAGCGCCTTCGAGTGTGAACGTACCGGCGGGATCGAAACGCGCGACGAACACGCCGAACGATAATGGATGCGTTGGTAGCTGTGCCTTGCGATGCGTCTCGATGTATTTGCGCGCGAACTCGTTCAAGTGCGGAGCTTCACGCAGGCCGACCTTCTCGGCTTCCTTCTCCGCGTCTTCGATCGACCAGCCGTCGCGTAACACTCGACGGATCATCCAGAACGCTCCGACGCGAATCGCCGCGGTGCAGTGGATGAACGCGGGACGGTTCTCCGGATCGTCGGTGATCTTCAGAAACTCGTCGGCCTGTTCGTCTTTTGGATTCGCGAAGACAAAGGGAATGTTGAAGTAGCGCAGGCCCAACTCTTTCGCCTTCGCTTCTTCTTCGGCGGCACGATGCTCGCTGGGTTGGCGCAGGTTGATGATCGCTTTGACGCCTTCGGCTTTCAGTTTTTCGAGATGCTCGAGACGTGGCTGACCACCGGTGCAGAAGTCTTTATTCACACGCAGAAAATTTTTGATCGGTGCCGCATCTTCCTGCGCTACAACGGACGAAACCACGAGCAGCAGAATAGAAAAGACAAGCAGGGTATTTTTCATTTCAGTTTGTGCTTTCTGTGCTTCTTTGTTGCACATAGTGGCTTTGGCTCAAAACTCCAAGATCATTCTTGGAGACAGTCAGTACAGGGAGCGGTAGCGACCCGGTCAAGGCCTGACGTCCGACTTTTGAGGCAAGGTTGCACATAGTAGACTGTTATCTTGTAAATCCTGTCAAACATTTCCGATCAGCACTCGCACGATCACCGGTGAGTTCGCCATAAGCATCGTCAACCACGTGCGACCGCGATTGATGTCTTCGGCGAGGTAGAACATGCGTGGCGGAAAGTAAATCAGCAACGCGATAAAGCACAAAAAGAAAAGGCGCCCGAGAAATTCGGACACGCCGGAGGGCCTGCCGAGCTCCGCGAACGTCAGCAGGTTCCACGCAACCTGGAAGAGAATCATGTTTAGGAAGATGCAAATGTCGCCGAGCGTCTCGCTCTCCGGATGTCGCAGAAACTTACTGCGCGGCGGCTTCTTTGGAGCGGAGAAGTATCGATAGATCAGAAACGTTTGCACGACAGTGCAGATCAAACCCGCAACGACGAGCGGCACGAATACCGCGCCGTTGTTCGCGGACCTCTTCCCGAATAAGAACTGGCCCATGCCGGCGAGAATTGCTGACACGAGTACAAGGTTCAGGCAGAAATAGAAGATTGGATTGAACACGCAGCCGGCGAGAATTGAATCGGAATTGACGCTTTTTCCTTCCGCTTTGAGCCGGCGGTGAAAGTGCCAGCGCTTCATGACGGCTCCCGCGGCCGGCAAGACCCACATGCCGATGCACGCCAGCAAGAGCGCAAACTGCGCGAGCGGTTCACCCGAATCAGCGAAGCGGAACAGCTCGATGAAGTAGCTCGTCAGCCGCTGCATCAGGAACAGATTGAGGATAAAGACAACGATATCCAGCAGCAGACCCCGGTTCTGTTTGGCGAGAATGTTTGTGGGAGAAGTCATCTGTGTACAGGATTACAAAATATCTTCCTCATCATGAAAAAATCGTGTAATCCTGTGACCTGTAATTCCGTCACCGTGTTAGTTGCCGGTATTTGATCCGGTGCGGTGTTTCGGCGGCTGGACCAAGGCGTTCTTTTTTATCAACCTCGTAATCCGAATAATTACCTTCGAACCAGAACACTTTGCTATCGCCCTCGAACGCCAGGATGTGCGTGGCGATACGATCGAGAAACCAGCGATCGTGCGAGATCACGACCGCGCAGCCCGCAAAATTTTCCAGCGCTTCTTCCAACGCGCGCAGCGTATTGACGTCGAGATCGTTCGTCGGCTCGTCCAGCAGCAACACGTTCGCGCCTTCCTTCAACATCTTTGCGAGATGAACGCGATTGCGTTCGCCGCCCGACAACATCCCCACCTTCTTCTGCTGATCCGATCCGGAAAAATTGAACCGCGCGACGTAAGCGCGTGAGTTCACCTCGCGGGCCCCGAGTTTCAACACATCTTCACCGCCGCTAATCTCTTCCCAGATTGTCTTCTGCGGATCTAGCGTACGGCTCTGATCGACGTAAGCCAGCATCACCGTTTCGCCTTTGCGAATCGTGCCGGCGTCGGGCTGTTCCTGTTCAGTGATCATTCGGAACAGCGTCGTCTTGCCCGCGCCGTTTGGACCAATGACGCCCACGATGCCGCCGGGCGGGAGGGCGAAAGTCATGTCGTCGACGAGCAGCTTATCGCCGTAGCCCTTTTTGACTTTGTCGGCTTCGATAACGACGTTGCCGAGTCGTGGACCAGGCGGAATATGAATCTCGAGATCTTCACGACGCTTCTCGGCTTCCTGCCGCAGGAGATCTTCGTACGAGTTGATCCTCGCTTTGCCTTTTGCGTGCCGCGCCTTCGGCGACATGCGAATCCACTCGAGCTCGCGTTGCAGAGTTTTCTGTCGTTCAGTTTCAGACTTCTCTTCACGTCGCAGGCGTTCCTGTTTCTGTTCGAGCCAGGAGGTGTAGTTTCCTTTCCAGGGAATACCCTGGCCGCGATCCAGTTCGAGAATCCAACCGGCGACGTTGTCGAGAAAGTAACGATCGTGAGTGACGGCGATGATCGTTCCGGCATAACCCTGCAAGTGGTGCTCGAGCCACGCAACCGACTCCGCGTCGAGATGATTCGTAGGTTCGTCGAGCAGCAGGATGTCAGGCTTTTGCAGCAGCAAACGGCACAACGCGACTCGTCGTCGCTCACCGCCGGACAAGACTTTCACCGGCGTATCGGGCGGTGGACATCGGAGTGCGTCCATCGCCATTTCGAGACGTGAGTCGAGGTCCCAGGCGTCCTGCGCGTCGAGCTTTTCCTGCACTTCGCCCTGCCGTGCTAGGAGCGCCGACATTTCGTCGTCTGACATCTCTTCGCCAAACTTCGCGTTGATCTCGTCAAACTCTTTCAGCAGGTTTACGGTTTCCTGAACGGCTTCTTCGACGACTTCGCGGACTGTTCGAGAGTCGTCGATGAGCGGTTCCTGTTCGAGATAGCCGACGGTGAAACCCGGCGAGATGACAGTCTCACCGTTGAACTCTTTGTCAACACCCGCGAGGATGCGGAGCAGCGAAGACTTGCCGGAGCCGTTCAACCCGATGACGCCGATCTTCGCGCCGTAGAAGTAGGAGAGATAGATGTCTTTAAGGACCGGCTTCTTGTCGTAAAACTTACTGACGCCGACCATTGAGTAAATAATCTTATTTGGTTCAGTGCTCATCGTATTACAAACCACAGATCACACGGATGATAAAGACCGATTAAAACAGATCGGAAAAAAATCCGTAAAATCCGTGGTTAGTTCCTCAATAATTCTCTGGCGTGGCGACGGGCGCTGTCCGTGATCTCGGCGCCCGTTAACATGCGCGCGAGCTCTTCGACGCGCCCGGCGTTGTCGAGTCGTCCGACGCTCACTTGAGTGCGTCCTTTCGCAGCTTCTTTCTGAACGACGAGGTGGCTATCGGCGAAGCGCGCGATTTGCGGCTGGTGCGTGACGCACAAAACCTGATTCGTTTGCGCGAGTCTTTTGAGCTTGATGCCGACTGCTTCGCTGACGCGCCCGCCGATTCCCGTGTCAATCTCGTCGAACACGATGGTGCGCGGAAACTGCGATCCGTTCGCCACAGTCTTGAGCACGAGCATCAGCCGCGATGCTTCGCCGCCCGATGCGACGCGCGCGAGCGGCTTAACATCCTCGCCTACGTTCGCCGAAAAATAAAACTCCGTGTGATCGATGCCTTTCTGTCCGGCTGACTCTACATTGTCCGACACCTGCACCTGGAACCGCGCATCGTTTAATGCCACCTCCGCGATCCCTTTTTCCACCGCCTGCTCAAACTTCTTCGCCGCCTTCACGCGTTCTCTGTGCAACTTGCGAGCGCGATCGAGATAACGCTCGTGTGCAGCCGTTAGCTCTCCGCTCAACTCCCGCTCACGCTCATCAGACGTTTCGATTTGTCGCAAACGATCTTCTGAACGCGCGAGGTGATCGAGTGCTGCCGCGATCGATCCGCCGTACTTGCGCTTGAGCCGCGAAATCTCCGCGAGTCGATCCTCGATCTGCCCGAGTCGCTCAGGCGAGAACTCCAGCCGGTCAGCGAAATCACGTAGCGAGAACGAGAGATCTTCGAGCACTGCGCGCACGGATTCCAGCCCTTCGAGATAGTCGCGAAAACTCGACTCATACTCTGCCAGCTCCTGCACGTCTTTCAAACTCT
>JBKPPH010000301.1:0-4424 GCA_046733535.1 Acidobacteriota bacterium | reverse complement strand
TTCAGAGTCCCTTGCTGGGAGGTCGTCCAATGGTAGGACTCCAGACTCTGGATCTGGCTATCGGGGTTCGAGTCCCTGCCTCCCAGCCAAACAGAATCAAACACTTACGGGCGGCCCAACTCTGAGCCGCCCGTTTTTGTCTGGCCTAAAATGATCCGGCCGCGGGCCCAAACCTCGCGCTCATTGAATTGCGAATACGACGGTATTGCTTCGAACACCTCCCACGGTTAAGTTAACCGAGAGATCTCCATGCAGAGCCGAATCCTGCGGCAACTTCACGATTACAATTGTGGTGAATTCCAATCCCGGAAATGGACCAACGTACTCGATCGGTAATTGATATGACACTCCCTGGGTACTAACGGCTGTGACAAGCCAGGTAGTGACTATGTTTGGATCGACATTTTGAGCGAATAGCATGACTCGCGTGCGTTGATCCACGATCGGGTTCAGCAACGGCGACGTCAGCGCGAAAGGTTCTCGAGTGAATAACGGTGAGTGCAACACCATGGCGCGCGGGCCGTCGTTAAGAAGGACGGGCGCGATTGCCGGCGTCGTAGCACTCGCAGTATTGCTGTAAGCTGAAAATCCGCCGCTGTTCGCGGCTCTGATTCTGTAGAAGCAAGTTTGTTGCGAACTAACCTGCGTATCAGAATAGGTTTGTTGATTCTGAGTCGGGCTCGCGATTTCAGACCAGCCAGTAAATCCATTTGCACTTCGTTCCACCCGGTAACTCGTTTCGTTCGCCACGTCGGTCCATGCGAGATCGATCCTTGTAGCCGCGCTTGCCGTGGCGGTCAGTCCGGTTGGAGCGGCGGGCGGTGTTTGAGTACCCGCGGTCGTAAAACTCCAGACCTGCCCGTTCGCCGTCTGGTTTGCCATAGTCTTACTGACGATGCGCCAAAAATAAGTCGTCCCGGGTTGCAGCGTGATTTCGAGTTTGTAAGTTTCGTTAACACCATCGTCAGGCGAGCCGGTTTGCAACAACGGCTGGCCTGCCTGCGCCCCACTTTGAGTCGTGCTCGCGTTTGCTACCAAGAGCGGCGGATTGGAAGAAGTACCAAAATAAATATCGTAGTTGTGAGCCCACGGTCCTCCTTCCCACTGAAGAGTTATGGTCGTCGGTTGAGCGATTGATGCGTTAACCGGAAAGAGATTTGCAGGCTGACCTGGCGGCAGCGGCACGAAAGGTTCGTTCTCGGTGGTCGAATTCCATTTGCGCTCAAACTGATCGACGAACCACTGGAAAAACCATGGCTTGGTAGTGAAATAGTTGTGTTCCAACTGGGAGTTTGATGACGGGCCGGTCCAATTGGAAGACCCAAATATCGTTAACCCACGGCCGTAAAGAAGAACAGACTTCTGATGGTTGAGCCCAAGATGCTTCCGCATCTTAATCTGAACGCCTGCCATATACATCCGATCCACATTCCAACTGTCCCACTGGCGCTCGAGGTTTCGATATTCGTCTGGTTCGTGAATAAGACGTATCGGAATTCCTCGTTTCACCGCCGCAATCGCGGCGTCTGAATATCCCTGATTTGTGATTCGATACATGATGATATCGATCTTTTTAGTTTCAAGATTCAGGTTCTGTTGCGTGCGCGCCATGAAATCCTGACTGCTGTCTACCGACGGTGGGAAGTTGAGCTCGGGGTTAATCGCGAACGTCGGGTACTTGCGCGTGAGTGGTCCAGTGATGTTTGCGTAGTTCGCATATTGGACAGTGTTGGTCCAGACGTCGTCATACTTCGTTTTAAAACTTTGGATGAGTGACAAATCATTCGTAAAGTAAATTGCTTCATCCATGTAGTTGACGTTTGGCGCGTCCGGAACGAAGAAATTGCCAGAATAGTTTGCGCCGCTAAACTCCAACTTATTCTGACCGGCAAACAACATCATCTTCCAATGCACTATTCCATCGCTGAGCTTGTACCGCATTGGAATACCTGCTGCTTTCAACTGGTCCAACACTGCCTCATTGCCGGCGTAGGTTGGATTTGCACGAGGGTCTACTATCACGCGAACGGGAACACCGGCTTTGAACTTATTCACGAGCTTGGTGGCGTAAGAAGAGTCCTGCATGAACCAGAAGGCGACGTCGATGCCGACAGTTTCGGCATCGATGAGGTTCCATAAGGGAGTGCGGCAATCCTCAAAAGCTGGGTCACACAAGCGTTCTTGTGCCTGTAGCACCATCGGGAAGATGAGGATAGTAAGGACTACCGAGATCAGTAGTTTGGGAAGACTCATAACTGAGCAACCTCAGAATGACGTCAGTCCAGTTTTTAGGGGTTTCTGCTGCGGACTATACAGCGTGGTGGGCCAGGGTTCAAGCTGTCCCGCGCTTTCGTCTTAGGGGCAAGGCAAGGGCCTGGTCGGGACGCAGGCTTAGATTGTTGTTGCCGCGATTACGCCAATCCCCTACTATCTGCCTATGAAGCGTCTTCCTCTCGCAATTCCAATCATTCTGCTGCTTTGCGTCTACGCAAACGGCCAATCCCCAGTCGATCTCGGCGCCACCCACGACGGCGTGTACACCAACCGTGGTTTTGGTTTCAGTTTCAAGTACCCGCAAGACTGGGTTGTTCATGGCGAAGCAACAAACGAACGTATCCGAGAGCTCGGTAGCGAAAAGATGGAAGAGTCCGGTGCGTTATCCCGAGCGTCGATGGAGGTTGCGCAGAAAAACACTTACCACCTCCTTACCGTCTTCCGTCAGGCATTAGGAACGCCTGGCATTACCTTCAATCCCGCCGTCCTCGTAATGGCGGAAAGAGTAGCGCACGCTCCCGGAATCGTTAGTGGGAAGGAGTACTTGCTCAACGTTCGGGCACTCATGCTGAAAGCCGGCGCCCAGGCCTTGTCGAAGGAGCCTGTGGCATACCGGTACGGCGGTGCACAGTTCTTCCGTGAAGATTACGCTGTCGAAGCCAATGGGAAGCAGGTGGTTGAAGCATACTTTGCGCACGTTACAAACGGCTTTGCCATTGTATTTATCTTCATAAGTGAGGGCCAGGCAAGCGTGGATGAAATAGCAAAGTCTATGGAGACCTTCTCCGTACTGCCAAGGAAAGGCGTCACAACCATAAGGAGCTCTGCATCGCAACGCAAGCGAAACTGAACCGTTGCTGGCCCACCTTAGAGCTCTCGGCTCGAACACTCCGACAATCAAGGTCCGAAGTCAGGCGTACCACGCGGATCCACCTCTGAAAAACTTTGATCATTCACGTGATATGCCCTAAGATTCGGCACTAGCCTGCACTCAGCTTTTAGACGACACGCAATTCTTAAGCAACCTCCCTGATTCCCTCAACAGCCCAGTCGTAATGTGAGTTTACGCCCCACATGTTCATGGGTCTCAATTTCGACGGAGGAACTACGATGCTAAGAAAAGTGTTCGCGCTGGGTCTTCTTATCTTGGCTGCACTCTTCGGCGGGTTTTCTACAAAACCGAAGACGGTTGCCGCTGTTACCAACATCTCGGTTTACGGAGCGTGGCATTGTGGCAGTGACTTCTGTTCCTGGGCCAGCGTTCGTAACATGACCGATTTCAACACCCGTAATCGCTGGCTAATAGATCGAGGTGATGGCACGCCGTCCGTGAACCTCGTGGTTTTGAGTTTTGTTGAGCCCATGCGACTGCTGAACAAAACAACCGACGCTTCCACATCACTAGGCGTTCCCATCGGAATGAACCAGGCAGTGGTTGACTACTTCAAAAGCCGCGGCGTCCGCGTACAGTTATCTATCGGCGGGATCACTTATGTCGACGCGTGGAACCAGGCGCTCGCAACTAACCCTGCGCAGCTTGGATTGAACGCAGCCGAGGTGGCACAACGTATGGGCGTGGGCATTGAGATCGATTACGAAGAAAACATGAACCCGAATCTGACCGGTCTGCAGGCGTTCATCAATGCTTACCGTTCCGTCCATCCATACGATGCGTCAGGAACCAATCCCGCAGCGCGATTAACTATCGACCTCGCTGCGGGCGATCGCTGGCTGATTCCTTTGGCGCGCAAGGCGACTGCTGATTGGCTCAACACGACCGCGCCCGTGTTGGATTACGCGAACGCGATGGTAACCAGTAAGCAATTCAATAGTGCGGCAGATGCGCAAAGTAATTGGCAGGAGCATATCGACGGTAAGCCGCAGTTTGATCCGCCGATCTTGCCCCTCGCGCCGGCGAAATTTACGGGTGCACTGTACATCGTTACCGGCTCGAGGCCCGCGCCTGAGTGCACGAGCTTCAGCACGTCGTTAACTAACTCAACCGGAGCTTATGTGCAGACAGTGGCGCCGAATGGCGCTGGCACGACGAGCGGGATGTTGGGTTACATGTTCTGGGCGGCAGAATGTCCATCGTCGCGACGGATTTGCACGGTGCCTCCGAATTCATGCGAGGGTGGCGTCGGAGTCGG
>JBKPPH010000300.1:0-9468 GCA_046733535.1 Acidobacteriota bacterium | reverse complement strand
CGTTTCAGAGCATTAAGTATGGTGTTAATCCTGGTTGGATTGGTTACGTGAGGTGTTTGTTTGCGCACGCTTGCGCTACCATGAGTGGCCATGATTGTCATCCTTTCTATGGAAGGTTGATGGTCAAGGGCCGTCTTTGTGTCGTTAGCACAAGTCGGCCCGCTTCATTTTAGAGGGGTACCGCACTATACCGCCACGATTTTCGCCTGTCACCGTAAAATTTTTCGTGATGAAGCTGAAAACAGGTGCGAACTGAGTTGGTAACCGAACGGACTGCTCAGTGAGTGCCTATGCTGAGAATCTTACAAAAGATATCGCTCAATGTTCAGAGCACTGTGAAATACTCCGAGTATATCGATGCTCGTGTCCGACTTAATGAGGTAGGCGATACGATAGTGGCCATAGATAGGATCCGAATTTCCCTAGACTTCTCGGCCTCATAGCGATGCCCTAATCGAGGGTGTTCCGCGAGCAGTTGGGTCTTGCGGAAAATTCCCATTACCGTGCGTTGCGCGGCATCGCTGTTATCAATCGCGATATAGTTGTAAATATCTCTCAGCCAGACCTGAGCTTCACGGGTCCAGTTTATTTCAGCCACGTATTAATCCGACCTTGCATTTCTTCGTTTGAGATTATTCGTCCTTCATCTGAGTCTTGCAGGCCGCGCTTTATCATCATGTGAAACGCAAGTTCTCGGACGATTTCATCGTATGAGCTGTCGTCTGGTTGTTGCTGGACGAGGTCGGTAATTTGCTCTTTTGCTGTGACCATCTGTGTCTCCCCATCGAATTCTAAACCAGCCAAGCGCATCCTCCCAAGATGTCTTCCTGATCTCTCTCGCAAATTATCGCACGATCTCGATGGAACAATATCCATGATCCAGCTCCAGAAAAGTAGGTGTTCGTGTATTCGGAATATGCACAGCAATTATACCGTTTTAAACTTTCGGTTTAGCGCATTTTTAGTGGATATGGTTCGAAGCAGGTGTGTGGATTCTAAAGGGTTTGGAAACCTATCCGTTTTAAGTACTCATAGGTTGGATCATAAAACTCCTCTCTTCGAGTGGGATCGGTCGCATCACCGTGAGGCACTACAATGACCATGCCTTGACGAGCTCGGGTCAGTAGAACTCGATATGCATTCTTTTGATAAACTTGTCGCTGCTGTTTGTTGATTTTATTCCAACGATCGCCACAAAAAGACCGATGTTCCCAGCCGTTTGAAGAGTACCTAAAGTCGGCGTCCCAGGTGACACAGGTCCAATCTAGTTCCAACCCTTGAACGTCGAATTCAGTCGCTACATCTTCTAAGTAGAAAGACGACCGGACGTCGTTTGGTTCGTCAAGAAACCAATGAACAGGGTCCATGGGCGACTTCACATCGATTGCGTGTGGCTTCAATCGCTCAGCTTGCGACGAAACCACTATTCCGTAGCGTTCGCTGCCTCGGGCGCGCTCTTTTAGCCACTGTTTTGCTTTTATGAGATCCCGTGTAAGCAAAATGGGATAGTGCTCTGAAACACTGGCGAGAGTTTCTTGCGCTGCATGCATTTCGAGGTCAAGCAGTTGCTTGATGAGGAGCGAAACGTTTTCTGCTCGAAATGATCGCATTGAGACGCCGAGGTGTAGTTCGTCTTTCTGGATAACATTTGATTGCTGTTGAATCTCTTCGAGCGCGTGGCCGGCAGCATACTCACTGTCAGCGAGTCGAGATGAGATGTACACCTTCCAGTCTGAAAACCGTCGATTCACCGCATTGATCCATTCTGTGATGCCTGCTTCACCTCTGTTGATTTCTTGGCCACCTCCGACCAGGCACACCACAACTGCCCAATCTGTATGTCTGTTTAGACACGACATAAGAAACTCAGGTTCAGATTCGCTGAAGTTAGGAATTCTCTTTCGACGCTTCATAAAGCTAGCAGTCTCCTGAAGGTCCCAGGCGCGCTGAGCTTCATCGAACATAACGACATGTTCAAACGGCGGCGTCTGATCAATTATGCAGTCATCGCGGAAGTGGTGAACATTTTGGATGAACTTCTTGACCGCACGCATCGCTTCGCCCTTCGATGTCTTTAAGCCTTTTTCTCGATCCCGACGAACACGATCGCGTGTCAAAGCTTCGCGTAAAATGTTAACGAGGGGCTCATTACCCGAAAGGAATACACTATATAGCTCATCCGATTCGTCTCGTCGCTGAGTCGCAATGTTCAGACCCACTAGCGTCTTTCCTGCACCCGGAACCCCCGTTACAAAGCAGATGGCTTTGAATCGATTCGCCTTTGCACCTTCTATGATTTCAGCAATTGCTGCTGAAGTTTCCGTCAGGTTCACAGCAGCGGCATCGCTACGAGAAATGTCAACAACTGAGTGATTGCTGTAGAGAGCCACGGCCGCTTCAATGATTGTCGGCGTGGGAGAATATCGGCCCTGATCCCAGTTTGTTATCCACTCCCTGCTGCTGGACCCGTCGTTTGTTGTCGCAAAAGAAAGTACTTCATCGATTATCAAGCTTAGCTGCTGGTCATTTGAACGGACCGGCAAAAGCACACGATCGCTATGTATTGTTGTAGCGATTATGGGCGTTGTGACGATAGCGTTTGTTGCGACCAGGATCGGGGCGATGAGTAAATCGCGACTAGTCGAGTGGAAGTTCTTTAAGTCGAGAGCGTAGTCATAAACCTGGTTAAGAGCATACGATGTAAACTCGCTGGCTCCGACCTTAAATTCCAGAACAAACAATGCTGATTCCAAGAGAAGAACCACGTCGATGCGGCTTCCCATACGTGGTATCGAGTATTCAAAGTAAATCTTACCTTCCCGATTAATCACACAATCCTGGAGTATTCTGATCTGTTCAAGCCATGCATCGCGTTGGCTGTGCTCGGTTGCTGAGCCCCCGCTGTTGGTGAGCAAAGTACCCACTATTTCGGTTGGAGTTGCGGAGATAAAGTCGGTAATGGCGGCGGAGTAATAAGCGCGTCGCATCGAATGGTGTGTGCGTGGGAGCTTAGTAGAGCCGCTGACATGCTAACTGGATTTCTCCACGGCCGTCTAGATCTACTCCCAAAGTAGTCCTTGATAAGTAGTTCGGCGCGAATCCAGCGCAAGAAGTTGCAAGGAGTACGATGAGGCGTTGGGCTACATCCTTATCCTACTCACGCAGATTACACTGATCGCGCATATTCGAAAATACTTACAACAGCGTCACAAATTCGTCGACTGCGGTGTTAAGATCCGGAGACCTTCCATTCTGTTGAAACTCGCCAAGGAGCCGTTATGGACAGCATGTTGAAAGACGTTCGCGTTGGCGTTCGCAGTCTTCTCAAACGCCCGGGGTTTACGTCCATTGCAATTTTGACGCTTGCGCTTGGAATTGGAGCGTCGACTGCGATCTTTAGCGTGGTTGATGGCGTGCTCTTGCGGCCGCTGCCGTACCCAAACGCCGAACAGATCGTGCAGCTTCGTGAGGTGAGTGCGCGGGGTGGGCGGATGGCGTTTGCTGAGCCGAACTTTCAGGACCTGCGAGCGCGCACCCATGCGTTCGAAGGCGTGGCTCAATATAGTGGCTCGCTTACAACGGTGAACGGCGGCAGCGAGCCCGTTCGCGCGCTCGCCTATTCGGTGTCGGCCGACTTCTTCAACGTAGTTGGCGTTACGCCGATGCTCGGGCGTACGTTTTCTGCGGATGAAAGTCGCGCCGGCGGTGCGCCCGTCGCCGTCGTTAGCTATGGCTTCTGGCAACGGCTGTTAGGTGCAAAATCCGTCTTGTCGGGAACGACGTTGCGGTTAGGCGACAAGAGTGTCGAGGTTGTTGGTGTGATGCCTCAAGGTCTCGGCTTTCCGCAGAGCGCCGAGATCTGGGTGCCGCGCGAAATGTTTCCCGCGGAGATTTCGCGCTCGGCCCACAACTGGAGTGTCATCGCACGCATGCGTCCAAACGTCTCCGAAGAACAGGCGCGCGCTGAAGTGAGTGCGATCGGCAAACAGCTCAAACAGGAAAACGGGAAAGACATGGACGCCGTGGATTTCACGCTCGTCCCGCAGCAGGAATACATGGTCGGCAACGTGCGCAGCCCGCTGCTCATGATTCTGGTGGCGGTCGGATTCCTGTTACTGGTGGCGTGTGTCAACGTCGCAAATCTCCTGTTGGCCCAGGCAACAACCCGCCAGCGCGATTTCGCCGTGCGCACCGCCCTCGGCGCAACACGTTTCCGCCTCGCCCGACAGTTCATCACCGAGAATTTGCTGCTCGTGCTCGCGGCCGGCGCACTCGGTATCGTGATGTCGTTTTGGGGAGTGAAACTGCTGCTCGGTCTGAATCAACAAAGCCTGCCGCGTATCACTGAGATTGGTGTGGACGCACGAACGATCGCGTTCACGCTCGCACTCTGTTTCGTGATCGCCACGGTGCTCGGGTTTGTTCCGTTGCTTCGTTTCTCGGTGAAGGATCTGGAACGAACTCTGCGCGAGACAGGAACCGGCGCGCGCGGCTTTGCAGGACGCCATCTACGAAGCTTTCTCGTCGTCGCGCAAATGGCGCTGACATTGGTCCTGATGATCGGTGCCGGATTATTGGCGAGAAGTTTTTATCAACTCTTGCAAATCGATCCCGGCTTCCGCACCGAAGGCGCAGTCGCGATGGCGCTATCTCTGCCGAGCTCGCGCATGGATGAGAAGCGTTACAAGCAGTTCATGCAGTCGTACACACGTTTGATGGAGCAGGGCATCGCGCCTGATGAGAACGTCGAACTGACTGCCGAAGAAGAACAACAGCGACGTTTCCAGAATCAACTGCTCGAGCGTTTGGCTTCAGTGCCCGGCATGACCGCGAGCGGTGTTATCAGTTACTTACCACTCTCGGGAGATGGACCCGACGGTAACTTTTTGATCAACAACAATCCGGCGCTGAAGGGACATGCGGATTACCGCATCGCCAGCTCCGGTTATTTCGCGGCGCTTAGTATTCCGGTGCTACGTGGGCGTATGTTCGATGCGAGCGATGGTCCTAACTCACCGCACGCGGCGGTTGTCAGCCAGTCGCTCGTGCAGAAGTATTGGCCCAACGAAGATCCGCTCGGCAAGACGATTCAGTTTGGAAACATGGACGGCGACCTGCACCTGTTGCACGTCGTTGGAGTAGTGGGCGACGTGCACGGCGATGGACTTGATCAGTCGCCGGCACCGACTGTTTACGGCAATGCTCTGCAACGCTTGCCCTCGTCGAGTTTCACCGTCGTGGCGCGAGGCCAGACCGACGTCATACCGGCGATGCGCGAAGTTGTAAGAAGTCTCGATCCACAACTCCCAGTAAAGTTTCGCACGCTGGACGAGATCTTTTCTTCATCGCTCGATCGACAGCGGTTTAGCCTTGTGATCTTCGGCGTGTTTGGTGTTGCTGCATTACTACTCGCGGCGATGGGAATTTACGGTGTTACGTCTTACGCAGTTGCGCAACGAACGCAGGAGATCGGCATCCGCATGGCGCTCGGAGCGCAGATGGCCGACGTGCTGAAACTGGTGCTCAGATCGGCGATGTCTTTGGTGTTCGTTGGAGCAGTGCTGGGACTCGCGGGTGCTTACGCGGCGACGCGCGTGATGGCTAGTCTGTTGTTTGGAGTGACGCCGACCGATCTGCTGACGTTTGTCGCAGTGCCCGTCGTGTTGTTCGTGGTGGCGTTGATGGCAAGCCTGGTGCCCGCCCGCCGCGCGACAAAAGTGGATCCACTTGTTGCGCTGAGGTATGAGTAGTTTCTTCTCCGCAGATGAACGCGGATGAACGCAGATGATCTGCGTTCATCTGCGGCTAATCGTTCGACGACTGCAATCGTTTCCGCTGCTGGAGATTACTCCGGTAGGTCTCTTCAAGATATTCCGCGCCATCGGCCGTCAAATACATGCGCGCATCGTCCGTATTGATCAGCTTCTTCTGATTAAGGAACCAAATGGTAAACTCCAGATGCTCCCGCGGACGGCCGAGCATCTTCTCGAGCTCCAACAAATAGATGCCCGGGTTTTGCGGCTCAACACGGCGCTTCGTGTATAAAGCTTCAAGCACTGTGAGACGCGCTACCTGCTCCATTTCGAAATCATTCTCTGACTGCGGCCCCGCTGATACGAGCCGCCACCGATCCTTCCGTCGCTGTTGATACGTGGCGTCATACTGTGCCCGTTTTTCCGGATTGGAGAGGATGTGGTAAGCCTCCGTTATCTCGCGAAAACGAGCTTCATTGCCCGACTCCTGGTTGTCAGGGTGATAACGCTGCGCCAGCAATCGATAGACTCGATTGACAGTTTCTGGTTCAGCGCTCTCACTGACCTGAAGGACCTCGTAATAATCTACGTCTCCATTCGCTCCCATTGAGCTTTCACCTTTCTTCAACTGTGACGTGAGAGTGGGCGGTTTCCAGGAAGGAAACTCACGATCATCATACCGCAGCCACGCGGTTGATCGCTCCAGATTTCTACAATCCTCGCGATTTTTAATCGATTCGGCGTGGGGCTGGAGCGGAAATTACGCAGCGGACGCGTACCGTGTGTTTAAGGACTCCCAGTATTTCTTCAGATTTCCCATCAGGCGCTGGAAGTCAGGAGACGCCCGCACCGAGTCGAGCAGCGGATCTTTCTCAAACCATGGATAGCACGGCAGGCCAGTCTCCACCGCTCTCGTCAGCCATTTCACTGCTTGCTCATGCTGGCCTAGCTGCGCGTACGCCGCGCCAATGCTGTACGCGGCGTGGTGATCCATGTACGGGCTATCGGCAATTTCTTTCAACAACTGATCGGCACGCTTCCGCTCACCGCGTGCAGCGAGAAAGCTGGCGAGTGATGCTTGCGCGCGAACGTGTTCTTCCGCGCTGTTACTCGCGCGCAACTTCTCGAGTATCTGTTCACTCCGATCGCGTTCCTGGTGATAGTAGTAAGCTTGTGCGAGATGCCAATCCGTCACGGTAGTTTCCTTTGCCTGTTTAGCCTCCTCGAGCAAAGCAACGGCATCACCAAACTTACCGGCAAACAACGCGGTCATGCCGCGCATTCTCAACGACTCAAAACGGTCGAGGGGATTCGCTTGCAGTCCGGCACGAGCTTCGATATCCGCCTGCTCCAACAAACCGACGTGATAAAAAGCGGCTGCGAGATAGTGGTGAGGCAACTCCAGATTCGGATTCAATTCGAGCGCCCGGCGACTCTCATCAATCGTGTGCTCCCAGTCGAAATCCGTGTAGCGATAAACTGCTCCCAAGGCTTCATGCGCTTCAGCCAAATTTCCGTCAAGCTCAACCGCTCGCTTTGCTTCCTGTTTAGCACGCTCTTCCCAACTTCGAACTTCCGACGATTCTGCGAAACGGGAACGCATCGTTGCGCTCGCCATGGCCAGGCCTGCGTGAGCCAACGCGTTATTCGGATCCAGCACCAGCGCCCCTTCGAAGTCGGCGACGGCAGCGAGCGCCTCATCTTTGTTGTACGGCGGCAGATGCGAACGCCCGCGCGCGTAAAGTTGATAGGCGGCGAGATTGTTTGTGTAGCGGCGATAAATTCTTGCACGCTCCGCGGCGGTAATCTGCCCTTTGACAGCAGCGCTCACTTTTTCCGCGATGGAGTCTTGCAGCGTGAATACGTCCGTAAACTTTTCTTCGAACGTTCCTGCCCAGGAAGGACTGCCAGACGTTACGTTCATCAACTGCACTGTCACGCGGATGCGGTCACCGGCAATCTGCATATTGCCTTCCAAAACGGAGTCAACTCCCAGCTCTCGGCCGGCCACGAGAGCGTCGGGTTTTGTTTGCGCATAGCGTCGAATGGCGCTGGTGGGTCTGACGCTGATGTGCTCGAGGTTACTGAGCTTTGTTATGAGGGCGTCTGCCATTCCCAGACCGAGATAATCCCGTTCGCCACTGTCGATCGACCTGAAAGGCAAGACTGCGATTGAGCCTGTCGAAGATCCTGTGGGGCCGTTTTCAACGCCTCGTGCGGCGCGCCTGTAAATGAAAAAGCCCGCCAAAGCGACAAACAACACGATCGTTGATACCAGAAACGCGGTTCGTCTTGCGCCGAAACGCTGCGGTTCGGCGGACAACTTCGATCGCGATTCGTCAGCTTCGGTCTCGGTCTGTGAGTGCAAACCACGTGCGTCGACTACGTCCACCCGCGTAGCGAAACGGTAGCCGCGCTTCGGTACGGTTTCTATGTAGCGCGAATCTTCGGCCCCGGAACTCAGCGCCTTCCTCAACTCTGAAATATTTCGGGTAAGACTATTCTCCTCCACAAACGCGTCCGGCCACACCTTCTCCATGAATTCGTCTTTACCTACTACTCCACCGTCAGCCTCCAAAAGTATTACCAGCGTCTCAAACACCTTTTCGCGAAGTTGCACCGGAGCGCCGTCGTTGAGCAGAAGACGTCGAGCTGTGTCGAGACTGAAGGGTCCGAAGTTGTAAACCCTGTTCGAATTCATGGGCTCAGCAGTTGGTCAGAACTTTGTAAGGCTACATTTCAGATGATTGTAAAGCTTTTTCTCCGAGGTTGAATCACTCTCCGGGATGCGACTCAGCATTGAAAAGGGGCGCTCATTGTAGTGGAAGGCCAATACGGAAACAACGTGGAAGGCGCCATGAGTCAGGCAATCAAACTCATCCCCCGACTAACGATCACGCAGAAGGAGAAAAAGAATGTCTAAGCATCTTCGAAGAGTAATGGCGATAATCACCGTAGCGCTGTGCTCAAGCGCTGTCGCACTAGCTCATGTCATCGTCGGCGTAAACAATCCGACACTCGCAACCGCTCGCCTGTCGAGTCCAACTTCAAGGGTAGATCGCCCTGTACCACTGGGCGGCGATCTCGCCCTCGCTTGTTTCAAGGTACAGAACACATCTCCGTATGCTGCCAGAATCACGGCGATTGGTTTCGATCTTCCCGGCGATCTGAATGGATTCGCTCTGGTCAGTCCGGTCGGCGCGGGCTTTGAATTGGAGAACGAGGTCAGTCAAATTCCCGAATTTCCAACCCTAACGCTGGATTTCGCCTTGTTGACCGGCAGAACTTTCGCGAGCGGTAACCCCGCGGACGGACTGCCGCCGAGCCTTACCACAACCCAGTTTTGTATCAGCGGACCGTTTCCACGCGATCCGGTTGATCCAACGCAGTTCGTGAGCATAGAGACTCTGCTCAATTACTCTTTTGTACGGTTCAAACATCTTGGCCCCGCGGGCGAGATTGACGACGTCGGCGTTTGGGAACTTCGGCCAGCCTCATAGGTTCCGCTCCGGGGGTGGGCGCGTCTGTGCCCGCCCTCTCACAACGCGTGAGCCGGCTCGAACCGCAAATTTCATCTCACTCTCACATTTATTCTCAACCCGCCTAACTTTTCCCTCGTAACATGTCTCTATACCAATGAACGTCGTTTACTTAACCGTGGAGTTTCGATGACACCGGTTGAACCGCCTGACGAACTGCTGGTGGTGGCGGCGAT
>JBKPPH010000299.1:0-12565 GCA_046733535.1 Acidobacteriota bacterium | reverse complement strand
AATATCTGAAACGTGAACAAGCCCGTCAACGCCGTCCTCAATCTCGATGAACGCGCCGAAGTCGGTCAGGTTTCTGACACGGCCGTGAACACGCGTGCCAACCTGGTAACGCTCATGCAACGTTTGCCACGGGTTCTCCTGTACCTGCTTCATGCCGAGACTGATGCGACGCGCCCGCGGATCGACACTCAGAACTTCAACCTCGACGAGGTCGCCGGGATTGACCACTTTGCTCGGGTGCTTGACGCGCTTCGACCAGCTCATCTCCGAAACGTGAACGAGCCCTTCGACGCCGTTTTCGAGCTCAACGAAGGCGCCGTAATCGGCAACGCTGGCCACGCGGCCATTGACCCGCGTGCCCACCGGAAAACGTTCTTCGACGCTGGACCATGGATCGGGAAGCAGTTGTTTGTAACCGAGAGACACGCGCTCGCGCTCACGATCGAATTTGAGGACCTTGACCTGGATGTTGTCGCCGACGCGGAACAACTCGTTCGGATTTTGTAGACGGCCCCACGACATGTCCGTCACATGCAACAAGCCATCGACTCCGCCGAGGTCGACGAATGCGCCGTAGTCAGTCAGGTTCTTGATCTGGCCTTCGACGACGATGTCTTCTTCGATCTGCTGGAGGGTTTGATCTTTTCGTCCGGTGTTCTCCTGCTCGATAACAGCTTTGCGCGACAACACGACATTGGATCGCTTGCGGTTGAGCTTGATCACCTTGGCTTCGATTATTTGATTGCGCAGGCTATCGAGGTTTCGCACCGGGCGAACGTCGACTTGCGAGCCCGGTAGAAACGCGGCGATGCCGTCGATGTCAACACGCAGGCCGCCCTTGATGCGATCGATAACACGGCCCTTCACGTTGGAGCCGTCGCGGTACGCCTTCTCGAGATCGTCCCATGCTTTCATGCGCACCGCATCGGCGCGCGAAAGGACCGGAAGACCGTCGGCAGTTTCCATGCTCTTGACGAGCACTTCGACTTCATCGCCGGCTTTGACCGTGAGTTGGCCGTTCTCCGTAAACTCGGCCGGGTTAACGATGCCTTCCGACTTGTAACCGAAGTCGATCACGACGCCGCGTTCGCTCAAGCCCACGACGATGCCTTTAACGACTTCGCCTTCTTCAAGGGTCGCTTGTTCCTGTTCGAACTGATCGAGGAGTTGTCCGAAGTCGACGTCGCCGCCCGCGCGTGATTCGTCGGCCTCGTCGGGTTCGTTGTTGCGTGGTGCTGGTGCAGGTTGAGAAGCCATTGCGTTTTGTTGCGGCGCAGTGTTTGACTCGCCGGAGGTTGAGTTGTTGTCCGCGCTGTTATTCAGCTTGGGTTGTTCACTAGACATGCATACTCCTGTAGACCCCGGTAACTCTGAGCGCGTATCAGATCTTATCGCGCCCTCACTCAGCCGAACAATCAGCGCAGGTTTCGCTGACTGTCAGACAGTGTACAGCGGCCGTTAGCTGGATTGACCTGGGCGTTGTCGGGAGTTGAAGGCTGGCGAGGATTCGAGCCGTTTGGATTTGAAATGTCGAGCTAATTTGATTCGATTACCGCCCTGCCGTAGTTACCCCGCTTGGTCCGACAAACACCCGCCGCCTTTTTACCGGGTAGGGCGGCAGAGTACACGCCAGTATAACTGCATGTCAAGGCGATACGCGCGCAAGTTCCGTCGCACGAAGAACTTTCGCGCGAACGCGCAAGGTGTGCAAAGCCGCAAAGAAGAACTTAATCCTTCTTTGCGGCTTGCGTGGCCTTTGCGTCTTTGCGGGAAACTTTTCTTAACGCTGCTGTTGCGCGGATGAAAGCGTGTCGTTGGAACGTGGAACGACGTACACACCCGCCGAGTGCGAACCTACAAACAGCACGTTCTGATCGTTTGCATCAAACGCGAGCGCCCAGATTCGCTGGCTTGGTAAACGTCTTTCTTTCGGATCGATGCGCGCCCACGACAGCCCCGCATTCGTGCTGCGATAAACGCCGCCGCCGATTTCACTAATCTGATACGCATTGCCGGCGAAGACCTCGTCGCCGTTGCGCGGGTTGATCAGAATACTCGTGAAGTCGCCGAAGGGAAGATTGCCGCCGCGAACTCGCCACGTTGCACCACCGTCGTGCGACATGTAGAGCGCCTGCTTGGTCCCAACGTAAACATAATCGGGCCGCTGCGGATCCTGCACGATAGTGTTGACCGGCACCTCGTGCGAGATACCTTCAATCTGCCGCCACGTCATGCCGGCATCACGCGAAACAAGCACTCCGGAGCTCGGCGTTCCTACCCAGATAGTTTCCGGGTTTTTCAGATTCGTTGAGATGCACGTGGTGCGCGGGTCGAACGAGCCATACGAAAGCCTCTGCCAACCCTTCGCCGGATCGAGACTGCGATACAGGCCCGTATTGGTGGCCGCGAGGATGGCCGGTTGCTGAGTTTCAACATCGACGGTATGGACCAGGGCGTTGACTGCGTCGACGAGGATCAGACCACCGCTGTCGGTCGACGTTGGGCCACTGTCTTTTCTGATTCCGAGCGCCGCGAGCGTAATCGCATCGAGCTTACCGGTCACGGGCAGATGGCGATCGCCCTGAAACTTCTTCAAAGCAGCGGTCGTGCCTGGACCAGCTTTGCCGTCAGGCTCGCCGAGGTGATAACCAGCGGCGTTAAGTGCTTCCTGTGCGCGAAGAATTGAATCCTGTGACACTGCCGGTCCTGATCGGCGTTGCGGAGCCGCGCGCTTCGCTGTTTTCTTCACGGGCGTTTTCTTTTTCTCTCCGGCCCACACGGGAGCCCACGAAGTTCCACGATCGACGGAACGATAGACTCCAAGGTTCGTGCCGAGATAGATCACGTTCGCATCACTCACGTCCTGCAGGATCGAATACGTGATCAGTCGTGAAGGCATGCTGCGCATCGATGGACGCCAACTCTCACCGTTGTCGTTACTGACGAACAGGAAACCGCCGCCGGTCGCGGTGTTAATTGTGGACGCGTAAACACGATTCGGCATTTCGCGATCGGCCACGATCGCATTCGCGAATCGACCGCTGAATCCGCCGTTGGTCGGCGTGAACGTTTTTCCGCCGTCGTTCGAAACCATCACACCGTAGTTGTTGGTGCCGATGTAAACCATGTCGGGACGCGACGGATGAACTGCGATCGAGTTGATTTCGAGTTGACGCGAAGTGGTCACCATCCACGACTCAGGATCGCCGCCTTTGTCCGAACGCCAGAAGCCTTCGGTAGTGCCGGCGAAGACGATGCCCGGAACGGACGGATGCTGGAGTATGGCGCGAGTTCTTCGTGACTGCGAAGGAATACCCTGGACTTTCCGCCAGCTTTCGCCGCCGGTCTTACTTTCGTAGATACCGCTGCATGCAGAAGCGATGACGTGGTTTGGATCGCGTGGATCGATGTCGATGGCGAAGATATCCGAGTCGTCGATGATTCCGTTTTTAATCGATTTCCATGTTTGGCCACCGTCTACCGATTTGTAAGGCAAATAGAAAGTGCCTGCGTAGATGGTGTTCGCTGTACGCGGGTCAATCGCCAGAGATTCAACGTGATTGAGACCGGTGACGTCCGCGGTCGGAAGTTGTTTCCATGTCTCACCAGCGTCTTCGGAACGAAAGATGGTGGTGAAAGTGCCGGCAATCAACGTGTCGGGGTTCGACTCGGATTGCGCGAGCGAGTGAATGGCCTGGTCTTTCAACTGCGCGCTCTCACGCCAGGTTACACCGCCGTCAGTCGACTTGAAGAACCCGCCAGGCTGGTTGTGTCGATGCCCGCCAACATACAAGACACGCGGGTTGCGCGGATCGACGATGATGTTATCGACGAAGAGCCGGGGCTTGCCGAAGTTGTACAGGAGTTGCCAGTGCTTGCCGGCATCGACGGACGTGTAAATCTGGCCGTCGAGAGTTCCGAAGTAGAACCGGTCCGGATTGGAAGGATCGACAACCAAACCACGGACATCTCCTCCCGGAGGGCCGGTAGTGCGCCAGTCGTTCGAATACAGTGCAGGATCGGCGTTATCTCCTGCGGCCAGCGCGACCGCAGCCATCGAGACACAGAAGAGAGCAAATAAAAGGGGGAGTAGCGCAGCAATTCTTTTCATCGTTAGTTCGTCCAGGGTCGCAAACGTCAGGAGCAATGGCTCACCGTGACCCCTAGTTTATTACAGTTTCGTTACTTTGTATCTAAAAGCTGGGGCGCGAGGCTAGGATGCCGCAGTCTTTCGACAGGATTACAGGATTTTCAAATTTTTCCAGTCAAACTTCTGCGGCCAAAAGCAATCGGGCGATGCTCTCGAGAAGCATCGCCCGGTTGGATAAGGGTTAAGTGCTATGGACTATTCGTCATCTCGCCTGCCGCGCCGGCGTGGACCTTTTCTGCACTCCGGACACGGTGAGATGGCGTTGGTGGTATCAACTTGCGGTGCGGCCGCGCCTTGCGGCACCACCCAAAGTTGAACTGTCAGGTCTGCACGGCAACCACCATCGACGACGGTGATGCGTCCAGCTTCGATACCACGCGTATTGACGAGATAGTCTTTAGCGCGGTCGCCTCGCTGTTGTGCTTCACCAGCACAGCTACCGTAGACGATGATCGTGCCTGTCGATCCCGGCTCGTTCTGGAGCTGGATAGCGTAGTTGTCGAGTCTGGCTTTCTCATCGTTGAAGCGGATGTTGCCATACTCGTCAAACTTACGCGCCGGCTGCGGAGCTGGCCGTAGACTCGTAGTGCACGAAGCCGTGGTACCGGTGCAGCTCGGATCCGCGCCGCCAATGCTGACAGTGGCGGTCACGCTCTGGCTTACACCCGTTGTATCAACAGTGATGGTCGACGTTCCCTGGCCGCTCGAGATCGTGCCTGCGGAGACTGACCAGTTATAGGTGAATGTCGCACCCTCAGCACCACCCGTGACGCTTGCCGTAAACGTGATCGGCTGGTTTGCCTCGATATCACTCGGGCAGCTCACCGAGACGCTCGGGCACGGCGGCGGCGGCGCCACACAACCCGTACAATCGGCTACTGTCACAGTCGCAGTACCTGTCGCGGTGTGTTGATTACCATCGTTGACTTCGACGGTGGCTGTATAACTGCCATTCGGTACACCAGTCAGGTCCCAGGTTACTTGCCGGCCTTCGCCGCTGAGCCTGCCCGCTGTCACTGACCAGGTATAGAGCAACTGATCGCTATCCGGGTCTGTGGCATCGGCAACGAGAGTAACTTCACTGCCGGTCGGCGTGCAGGACGTCGAGCTTGTCGGCGGCGGGCACGGACGCAACACGGAAGTCATTGACGGTGTGACCGCGCGAACTGTTGGCGCTGTGTTCGGTGGTACTGGCGGCGTTCTCGCGTTGCGATGTCCAACCCAGAATTGACCGATAAAGCCGTTCGGTTCGTCCGAGAAGATAAACCCAAGCGGGAAGCCTTGCGAAGTGACGGGTCTTGAAGTTCCTGGAACGACGAGCACTCCTTGTCCCGGCACGTTTACATTCGTAACTTGCTGAATACCGATCGTGGCATCAACAGGATCAAAGTGATCCATGTCCTGCTGGTTCAGGTGCCGGCGATAAGCGAGACCAAATCCGAACCAGCGACGCGGATAGATCTTGATACCGCCGAGGGCCTCAACTGGATTGTTGTTGAAGGCATTCGGCGTGCGGCCACCAAGGTAGGTGGTAGATCTGACCTCGACGATCGGTTGGAAGTGTTCGTTGAGCGGAAAGTCGAACCCGATACCCGTAAGCAGTTCATCGGGACGATCCAACAACACGAAATCACCGCCCAGACCTTTCGGATTGCTGTTCAGGATATAGCCACCGTTAGCCGACAAGTTCACGTGTTTACTAAGGCGACCGTCCACGAAACCAATCAATCCGAAGTCGCCGATATCGCCACCGGGGGCCGCGCCACGCTGCATCTGATTGAAGCCGGAGAAATCATCAGCCTTATCCGGATACCAGCGATAAAATGGGATGATACCAACGCCGAGTGGGTTATTCGGACCGGTAAAGCGAATCTTCGCGCCCACCACGAAGTTGTTGAAGCTGCTTTCGCCGTACAGGCGGTTTACGAACGGAGCATCCGGCAGGTATGTCGGTGCAATCGTAAACGTAAGCGGCACGGTAATCGGTCTCGTCAATGCGGTTTGCGGAAGCGTTGTGGTTGCCAGCACGATGCCTGGCAGAATGCCGCCAACCGTTGAGCCGATGCCCGGGAAGTTGTCCGCGGTGCCAAAGGTGCCGCTGTTGGGCTGCACGACGCCGGGTCCGAGTTGTGCGTTGAAGCCCGGGAAACCAAAGATCCCCAAAATCCCGAGATTGCCGGGACCCGGTCCCAAGCCAAACGTTCCCGCCGAACCACCAACAAACGGGAACTGAACGAACGGCTGATTGTTCAACGGACGAAATACCGCTGTATTCGCAAGCGTTCCTACGTTTGGCCCAGACGGAGACAACACGATGGCTGGTCCGCTGCATAATGTTGCGCCACAGAACAGCTGCGAATTAGGAAGATAGAAACCGGAAAGATTCTGCGGGTTATTGACTTTGATCCCTCGATAGCCATTTACCTTGAAGAACAGCTCGAGGTGATCGTTTACGCCGACGTTGAAGCTCAGCGGAACGTCCACGATGTCAGCGTTGCCCGGATCACGATCGTAGTTGCTGTATGCAATACTGAACGTGAACTCCCCGCGACGCAGCGTTGAACCATCGTAAATAGTAAAAAGCCCGGTTGGACCACCCTCGGGACCACCGGTACCGACTGCTGGAGACTGGTTGCGCGGATCTTTGTCCGACCTCACAGTCTGTGCTGATACTGCGGCACACAGCACCAACGAAACGAGCGCAGCTATAAGCGCCCTATGTGCGAGTCTCATCGCATTCCTCCTGCGAAATGAGTAATAAAGAATTCGTAATAGTGCCGCCGTAAGCGAACAAGTAGCACCACCTTGTTCCGCGGAGGCCCCAACTACAGTTGTCAATTCGGCTGAACCGTTGGACCAGCAAGGTCCAGCGGCGTCCCTCGGACCGCGGTGTAAACAGAGTACTTCGGCCTTACAATGAGTACCCTATATCCACCAAATTACTATTCCCGAGTGGCTAGAACTGAGTTCATTTCTTATAGGAAATGAACCTTACATTGTCAAGATTTCGTCCCTCAAACCGTCGCATAATATTGAGAATTCTTAACGCTGGTCCGAGACGTAAATCATGCCAGACCATACTCTACCTTAAAATGGAAATCAAGCCTTTTTCACTATTTAGCGGCTTTCTGTTTATGTTTTTTCGGTCACGCGTAGATGCCTCTCATGCGCGTGTCATAGGCCACACGGTCTATCGCCAACATGTACGCCGCGGTCCTCGTATCGACCGAGTGAGCGTCGGCATAACGACACAGATCGTTGAAGCTGGCGACCATCTTGTCCTGCAGTCTTTCGTTGACGACATCCTCGCGCCAGAAATAGCCCATCCGATCCTGGACCCACTCAAAATACGAGACTGTAACGCCGCCCGCGTTCGCTAAAATATCCGGAATAACAAAAATGCCCTTGTTGTGCAGCACCTCGTCCGCGGCCGCCGTCGTTGGCCCATTAGCGCCTTCCGCGAGTACCTTGCACTTAATCTTGTCCGCATTTTGCGAGTTAATCTGGTTCTCAGTCGCGGCTGGCACCAGCACGTCGCAGTCAAGCTCCAGCAGTTCCTGGTTGCTCACGAAATCCACTCCCTCGTAACCCTCGAAGGACCGCGTGGTCCCCAGGTAAGTCAGTGCGTCCGGAATGTTGATGCCGGCCGGGTTGTAAATACCTCCGTGGATGTCCGATATCGCTACAACGGTATAACCCGCCTCATACAACAGACGCGCGCCGATGCCGCCGACGTTTCCTGAGCCTTGCACCACCACACGCGTCTCGGCGGGCGTCATCTTGAATCGCTTGATGGCTTCATTGATCACAAACAGGATGCCGCGTCCGGTGGCTTCGCGCCGCCCCGATGAACCGCCGAGGTCGATCGGCTTGCCGGTCACCACCGCCGTGACGGTGTGGCGCGCGTGCATCGAGTAAGTGTCCATGATCCACGCCATCGTCTGCTCGTTCGTATTCATGTCCGGCGCAGGTACGTCCTTTTCAGGTCCGATGAAGTCGAGCAGCTCGGCGGCATAACGTCGCGTCATGCGTTCCAGCTCGCCGACTGACATCTGTTGGGGATCGCAAATGATCCCCCCCTTGGCTCCGCCAAAAGGAACATTCACGACCGCGCACTTCCACGTCATCCACGCTGCGAGCGCGCGCACCTCGTCGAGATTGACGTCAGGCGCATAGCGGATCCCGCCCTTGGCTGGCCCACGCGCGAAGTTGTGCTGGACGCGAAAGCCCTCGAAGACCTGAATACGCCCGGAGTCCATTCTGGTGGGAATGTAGACTTTCAACTCGCGGTTGGGATTTCGCAGGACCGCGTAAAGATCCGGATCCAGATCGAGTAACTGCGCGGCGCGATCGAATCGCGACATCATCGACTCAAACGGGTTCTCTTCTTTGATCTCGCGAATATCGTCGACGTATATGGTGCTATACATGCTAGGCATTCTGGCTCTCCATCTTATTCATCGTGACCGGACCTTCTAAAACCTCATTCATCGAGCCGCTGCGAAAGCCCTGAAGATCGAGGGTCACGTATTTGAATCCCAACTCACGAAAGCGCTTCGCCAGTTCTTCGATCAACTCTTTCCGCAGCACACGTTCCATTTCAGCAGGCGCAATCTCGAGCCGGACCAGTTGGTCGTGATGGCGCACCCTGAACTCACGAAAGCCAAACTCTCTCAAGATCTCTTCACCGCGATCGATCTTGTTCAGTCTTTCGATCGTGACGGTTGTGCCGTACGCGATACGCGAGGAGAGACACGGACTCGCCGGCTGGTCCCACGTTGGCAGCGTTGCTATGCGACTCAACTCGCGGACTTCGCTCTTGCTCATACCGACTTCGATCAGCGGACTACGCACTGCATGCTGAGTTGCTGCGCGGCGTCCAGGGCGATAGTCGTCGAGATCGTCGACTGTGGAACCGTCAACTATGTATTGAATGCCGCGAGTGCGCGCGACTGATTCGAGTTTGGTGTACAACTCGTCTTTGCAGAAGAAGCAGCGGTCGGCGTTGTTCGCGCGATAACCGGGGTTCTCCAGTTCCGCTGTTTGAATTATTTCGTGTTGGAAGCCAAACCGCTCGACAACGCGATCGATCTCGGCGCGTTGATAAGCAGGCAGGCTCGCAGATTCGCCGGTGATGCAAACTGCGCGTGGTCCGAGTTCGGCGTTCGCAACGTAAGCGACATAGCTACTGTCAACACCGCCTGAGTAAGCGACGATTACAGACTCAAGCTCGCGAAAGATCTGCCGGAGCCTTTCTTCCTTGGCGATTGCGTTCATTCGGTAAATCGCATGGTAGCTCATGCATCAACAGCAACGCAACCAGCATCTCAGCGACTGATCAGACTGATTATCCACGGCATCCATGTTAACATTCTGACCTCCCCAGATCGTTCTTCATGTCTGAACTGAACACCTCAATTTGGAAGAGACTGCTGCTGCCGGCGATAACCGTCGTCTGCCTGTGTGCAGGCGCGGCGGCGCAAACTGATGACCCGTTTGGTGACAACGCTACCGATCCCGTCCGATTGTTCGAACGCGGACAAAGCGCCCACGCGCGCGGCGAGCTAGAAAAGGCGATCGGGTTCTACGAACAGGCGTTAAAAGTTAAGCCCGAGTTTCCGGAAGCTGAATTTCAACGCGGCAATGCACTCGCGTCGCTCGGACGACTGCCCGAAGCGGAAGCGGCATTTCGCCTCGCGATCTCTTACAAGAAAAACTGGTCACTTCCCTACTCCGCGCTCGGCGCACTCCTGATGCGACAGGATCGAGACAAAGACGCGGAGCAATTCTTTGTCCAAGCACTCGCCGTCGATAATAAAGACGGTGTCGCACTCCGCCTGCTCGCCGAGTTACGACTTCGCGCGAGCGACGCAAAGTCCGCGTTCGATCTCGCGAAACGAGCCACCGCAATCCCGGAGGCGCCCGCGTCTGCATGGATTGTTCTCGCCGCCGCTGAGAAAGCCAATGGCGACAAGGTTGCCGCGAAAGCAGCTCTCGATCGCGTGCTCGCGGATCAACCCGAGAACCTTGCGGCACTTTTAGAGCGCGCGGATCTTTTCACTGACGACAAAAACTTCGAAGCCGCGATTACGGATTTAAAGACCGCGGCCAAGGTGAAGCCGGCGGATAAAGTCGTAGCGTCGCGACTGGCTTACGTGCTGCAACAAGCGGGTAAAGCAGACGAGGCACTCGCGATAGCAAAAGCTGCGGGACTTGAAGTTCAAACAACAACCGGCAACGGCGCCGCTGGAGTAATTGGAACACCGGAGGAGATCGAAGCAGCAAACAGCACCGACGCCGCTACCGCCCGCAAGGCCCTCGAAAAGCTACTCGAGAAAAACCCGCGCAACGCCATGTTGCTCGGTCGTCTGGGTGCGTCGTACCGTACTGACGATCCCGCTCGCTCTCTGGAATTCTATAAAAAGGCATCAGAGATTCAGCCCGACGCTCCCGAGTACGCGCTCGGATACGGCGCGGCGCTGGTCCAGGCGCGCCGTTTTGCGCAGGCAGCGTTCGTGCTGCAACAGGTCGTCAAGGCCGATCCTGAAAATTACACGGCGCACGCGAACCTCGCGACGGCGTTGTACGAAGCCAAGCGCTATCAGGAAGCTATTCCGGAGTATCAATGGATCTTAACGGCGAAACCGGAAGCCGTGATAGCTCATTATTTCATTGCCACCTCGTATGATTATCTTGGAGAATACCCGGAAGCACTCGCGTCGTATGAGAAGTTTCTTGCCGTAGCCGATGCAAAAACCAATCAGCTCGAGATCGAGAAAATCAAACTGCGACTGCCGACACTTCAGCGGCAAATCAAGTTAGGAGAGGGCGCGAAGAAAAAGCCCTGAACACTCGCGGCATGACACAGCGCAGCATCATATTCCTGGCACATCTGCTGCTCTTCGCGTTTGTGTATCTGCCGTCAGTCTGCGCGCAGGATCCACAGCCGCAACCAACACCGCTCACCGCGCCGCCGCCTTTCAAGATGATCGTCAAGGAAGAGCGTGACGAAATCGAGCGGACGAACGACTCAGGAAGGCGACTTCGCATCACGATCGACTACGCCACCGCCCACCTCGGGCGTGCCGAAGATCACACGGCACGCGAAAACTATGAGGCGGCTTCAGCCGAAGTCGGTATGTATCACGCCTTGATCGAGAACGCGCTAGAGTTTTTGAGCAATTTCAAACGGGATAGCAACAAGACACGCGATCTCTATAAACGTCTCGAGCTGGCGCTTCGTGCTCATGGTCCACGTTTGACGTCGATGCGCCGCACCACGCCGCTGGAGTTTGCTGTCTGGATCAAACAAGTGGAAGACTTCGCACGCGACGGTCGCACTGAAGCGCTCAATTCGTTCTATGGCCACACAGTCGTGCGCGAACCGAAGAAGGACAAGAACGACGAGAAACCGAAAGAGAACAATAATCAACCATGATCACCCGAACCCTCCTGCTCGGACTGCTGCTTCTCTCCACCTTCATTTCACATGCTTCGGCGCAATCGCGAGATCATCTCACGCCACAGGAAGTCGATCTGGTGAAGGAAGCTCAGGTGCTCGACAAGCGCATCGAGGTCTTCATCAAAGCCGCCGAACGCCGCTTGATGGTCATCAACGGTGCGGCTGCGGGTAACGCGAAGCAGTTGAAGAAGGACTCGGAACGTTGGGGTGAGCTACCGACGGGATCGCGTGCCGAGCTCGTGACCGACATCGCGCGTATTCTTGACGAGGCGATCACCAACATCGACGACGTCAGTGCCCGAGACGAACGCAATCCGCTGATTCCGAAAGCACTGCGGAAACTCGCGCAGGCGGTAAATACGATTATGGGGCAGTTGAAACCGCTGAGCAGCGAGGCGAAGAGCGATGCCGAGATCGCGAGCTTCGAGATGCTGAACGAGGACGCAAAATCAATCCTCGAAGCCGCAAACAAACTCCCACCCGAAGCCGAGAAAAAAGCGAAAAAGAATAAGTAAGCCGCAGATGAACGCAGATGAACGCAGATCGGATCTGCATCATCTGCATTCAATCTGCGTTAATCTGCGTTAATCTGCGGCTTTTAACGTTTTCGTGGCGCGCTTGATCGCCTCAACGATCCTCTCCAATCCCTCCTTCGCGTTCACCGCATTGCGATCGTCAAGCGCCTGCCGGAAGTCAGTCAGCGGCTGCGCTGCATATCCGGTGTAGAAACCCGGTGCGTAGATCTGGTGCTTGTACCACGCACGGCCACGCAAACCTCTCGCGTCGATGAACTGCCGCTCCGCCTGGACCAGCGCGTCATTAATCTTTTTGAGCTTCGCACGATCAGAACCGCGAATCGCATCCTGCCGGTTCCTCTCCAAACGTTCTGCTTCTCTCGCAAAGTCGTCGATCGCGTCCGTCATTGGTTTGTCGTTCAACGAACCGGCAAGGTT
>JBKPPH010000298.1:0-17816 GCA_046733535.1 Acidobacteriota bacterium | reverse complement strand
AAATCATGAACGCGATCACACAGACCATCATGCAACAGTTGGCGGGAGGCGCGAGCCGTACAATTGCACAGCGGCTCGGCGTCAGTGAATCGACCGCGAACAATGCCGTGCAGGTGGCGGTGCCGTTGCTGCTAACTGCGTTGGCACGGAACGCCTCGGCGCCTCAAGGTGCGGAGAGTCTTCATCAGGCAATCAATAACGATCACGACGGCAGTATCCTCGATAACTTGATGGGGTATTTAGGAAACCCGCAGAGTGCAAATGGTTCAGGGATTTTGAGTCACGTCTTTGGCGGTCAACGACCCGCGATTGAAAACAACCTGGCGCAGGCAACGGGAATGGACCAGGGCTCGGCCGGCAGGCTGCTCGAGACACTCGCGCCTGTGGTGATGGGCGCCGTGGGCCAGGCGCAACAGCAGAATGGACTCGATCCTTCTGGTCTCTCGAACATGCTCAACAGTCAGGAACAACAAGCCGCCGCGACATCGCCAGGCGTCATGAGCATGCTCAACTCAATGCTCGATCAGAACAAAGACGGCAGCGCCATGGACGACCTCCAACGCATGGCCGGCAACTTCTTCAAGTAATCTTCTTTCAACCAAACCAAAGCACGTAAGGCACAAAGAGCTTGGCTCAATTTGTGCCTTTTGTGCCTCTTTGTGGCCCAACTACATTCAATCAAACTGAAACTCTCAACCTGACGCAGCGGCGTCATTTTGCTTCGAGCGCGCTGGACCGCTCGGTCCAACCTTCCCGCTTTCGTTAACACTTTCGACACAAACACCAAAATGCCCCATCTGGCACGGAGGTAGCACTAGGAGCGCGCTCGCATCTTTTGCGAGCAGTGATCTTTTGAATCCCCCTGGCTGTCTCTTCTGCCCTGCTTGATGACGGCTTCGATTGTTTGGAGAAACTGAATGTCTCGCCCCCGAGTTCTTAAACGCCTTGTGACCGCCGCTGTGCTGCTGTCTCTCTACTCAGCGCTGTTGATATCACCCCAGACCAAAACTCGAGCCGCCAATTTGTCGACGACGAAGATCTCTCCCGATCTGCGACAACTCATTCTGTCCGGCAACGGCGACGCACGTGTGACAGTCATCGTGCAATCGACACCTTCATCGTCGCCGAGTTTGCTTGGTGGTTTACTCAATACAGTGGGCGGCCTAGTCGTAGGCGTGCTTTCAAACCTGAACATCAGCATCGTCGATCTGCAAGTTAATGACGTCGAAGTGCTCGCTTCAGATCCGAACGTTGCGTACATCTCCCTCGACGCGCCTGTTCGCAGTTCAGGTCACATCACGAACACTACCGGAACGCAACAGGTCCGCGCTCAGAAAAGCCTGCTCGGCCTGAACAACATTCTCGACGGATCAGGAGTCACCATTGCCGTACTCGACTCCGGCATCGACAGCAAACACAAATCGTTCGCGACCGCCGGCAAGATCAAGTTCAGCAAAGACTTCACGGGCGAGAACAGAACTGACGATCCGTGGGGCCATGGAACACACGTCGCCGCAATCGCAGCCGGTGACGGCGCAGCCACCAGCGGCGCTTACGAAGGGATCGCGCCCGGCGCGAACGTCGTTAATCTACGTGTACTGAACTCACAAGGCATCGGCAAAGTTTCAGGAGTGCTTGCCGCCCTCGACTGGCTGATCGCCAACAAGAACACGTACAACGTGCGCGTAGTTAACATGAGTTTGGGAACGCCGGCGATCAGTTCGTACGAAGACGATCCGATCTGCAATGCAGTTCGCAAGCTCGTCGATGCGGGCGTCGTCGTCGTGGCCGCAGCCGGAAACAACGGGAAAGATGCGGATGGCCGGAAGATTTATGGCGCAATTCACTGTCCGGGTAACGAACCTTCAGCGATCACGGTCGGCGCCAGCAACAGCTTCGGTACGGATCCCCGTAACGAAGACACCGTCACCAGCTACAGCTCACGTGGTCCAACTCGCAGTTTCCGCGTCGATTCCTACGGCCTGACACACTATGACAATCTCATCAAACCGGATCTCGTTGCTCCGGGCAACAAGATCATCGCGGCTGAAGCAGTAAGCAACGCCCTGATAAAGAAATATCCCGAACTCGAAACGTATAAGTACTCCACCACGAACATGAAGCTCATGTACCTGAGCGGCACGTCGATGTCTGCGCCAATGGTTGCGGGCGCCGCGGCTCTCCTGTTGGAAGCAAACTCGAGCTTGACTCCAAACATGGTGAAGATGCTATTAATGTATACGGCCCAACCGCTGGCCGGCTTCAACACGTTCGAGCAGGGAGCTGGTCAACTCAACGTCGCCGGCGCCGTGAGCATCGCGAAAATCGTCCGCGGCGATTTGTTGGGTCTGTTGACACCCGCATTTGGTTCCCCGCTGCTCACCCAGTCTGCTCCTGCCCCGCAAACCACAGTTTCAGGATTCGCTTTCCCATGGAACCAGGGACTTGTGCTCAAACGCGCGACGATCACCGGCAAGGATCTGATCAATAAGTACCAGGTCAGCTACGGCCAGGGTTATTTGTTAGGCGACGGCGTGTACGAAGGACTCACCAATCAGAGTCTGAACTACAACATGTGGGTCAAGACTGTCACGCTCGGAAATTATTTAACAACAAGCGACGGTTCCGGCTTGTTCGGTGGTTCGGTCTTGTTCTCAAACGCGCTGCTACTCGGCGATGGGTTCGTGATCGGCGACGGCTTCGTGATCGGCGACGGATTTGTAATTGGCGACGGCTTCGTGATTGGCGATGGCTTTGTAATCGGCGACTGCTCCCTTGGCGACAACGGGCTGGGAATGAAGTAACTGAAATCGTTCGATCTGCGTAGGCTGTCGATAAAACGTGCGGTCATGAAAAGTCCACAACAATCAACCAGCGCTTACATGTGGTCCGTCGTGGCGCTGGGCACACTCAGCGTTCTCTACGCCGCGTACAACTTTCCCATCGGGCTCGTCGACGGATACTTCCTGCTACTGACGCTCGTCACCACAGTAATCGGTTCGCGCGTTGCGGTTCGCATCCCACGCATCAACGTCAACATCACAGTCGACGACACTTTCATATTCATCGCGTTGCTGCTTTACGGCGGTGAAGCGGCGATCATTATCGGCGCGCTGACGGGCATCTGCTCGGCACTGCGAATCAGTCGCAAAGTGAGAACGGTGGCTTTCGGGAGCGCGGCCCTCGCCTGTGCCGTGTTTGTCACGTCCACCGTATTGAAGCTCGCGTTCGGCCGCAATATCGGCCTGTTGAATGGCGACTCCTCAACCGCGAGCATCGCTCTGTGTCTGATGGGACTGGTCCAATACCTCGTCCACACGGGGCTCGGCGCTACTGCCAGCGCGCTCAAAGCCAATGAGTCGCTCTGGCGAATGTGGAGCCGCAACTTCCTCTGGATATCAATCAGCTATTTCGCGGGTGCGGCAGGGGCGGGATTTATCGTCAGCAGTCTGGGCACCACGCGGTTCTGGGCTTTCCTCGTCGCGATTCCGATCATCATCATCGTTTACTTCAGCTACGACCGTTACATGCGCGAAGTAAAGGATTCAGCACGACACGCCGAGGAAGCAGAACGCGCGCGCGCCGAGCTCGAACACGAACGCGCGGAACAAGCTGAACGACACGTTCAGGAACTGAACAATTACATTGCCGAACAGGAACGGATCAGCCGCGTGTTGGAGGAAACCAAGGAACACTTTCGTCACGCTGCCTTTCACGATCCACTGACAGGCTTGCCTAACCGGGCGATGTTTACCGAGTTGCTCAAAGCCGAGATCGAAAGTTCAAAGCGACGGAACGATCACCTGTTCGCCGTTCTCTTCCTCGATCTCGATCGTTTCAAGAACATCAACGACAGCCTGGGCCACACATACGGAGACCTGTTGTTGGTCGCATTTGCCGAGCGTCTGGAACGAACACTGCGCCCGATTGATACTCTCGCGCGTTTCGGTGGCGACGAGTTTGCGATTCTTTTGAGTGGCATGACCGATCCGACCGATGCCGTGCGAGTCGCGCAAAGAATCCACGACGAGTTGACGCAGCCGTTCGTGCTGGACAAAAACTCCGCCTTCGGTACGGCCAGCATTGGTATCGCACTCAGTTCGAGTGGTTACGATCGGCCGGAGGACATTCTGCGCGATGCGGACACCGCGATGTATCGCGCCAAAGAAAATGGTAAGGCGCGTTACGAAGTCTTCGACCATGGGATGCACGCGCGTGCCGTCTCGCGGCTGCAACTCGAAAGCGACTTGCGACAGGCGATCGAAAAGAACGAATTCTGTGTTTACTATCAGCCGATCGTTTCATTGCAAACCGGACGGCTGCACGGCTTCGAAGCTTTGGTGCGATGGAACCATCCGCGACGAGGGCTCGTTTCACCAGTCGACTTTGTTCCCGTGGCTGAAGAGACCGGTTTGATCGTTCCGATTGGCCAGTGGGTGTTGAATGAGGCGTGCGCACACGTGCGTCAATGGCAGATCGATTCGCCTGGTCATCGCTCGTTGAGTCTGAGCGTGAATCTTTCCGCTCGGCAGGTTGCGCAACCGGACCTGCTGGAACGGATCAAAGAGGCACTCGAAACCAGCAAGCTCAATCCGCACTGCTTGAAGCTCGAGATCACGGAAAGCGTCGTGATGGAGAATGCAGAAGCTGCTGCGCTGATGTTCAAGCAACTGCGTCTGCTGGGCGTGCAACTGAGCATTGACGACTTCGGCACCGGCTATTCTTCACTCAGTTACCTGCACCGTTTTCCGCTCAACTACCTGAAGATCGATCGTTCCTTCGTGATGCGTTTGACGACTGACAACGACAACGCCATCGTGCGCACGATCTCGACACTCGCGCGCAACCTCGGCATGGAAGTCATCGCCGAAGGCATCGAGACCGACGAGCAGTATCAGCAACTGAAGATGCTGGGCTGTGAGTATGGTCAGGGTTATCTATTCTCCCGACCGGTCGACAACGACCACGTACCACATCTCCTCGCGCAGGATTCCAAGCACGACTCCGACTCCTATCTCCACCTCGACCCGCTCGGCGACGAAGACGTCACCGTCGCCTACTCGATGTAGCTCGCCGTCATTAGATGATGCTAGACTTCGCGCACGGACGGCTAAATCCTTACCACGGATAACACCGATTTAAGATCCGGTTTTTTTATCCGTGTCATCCGCGGTTAAATGGATGGGTCCTCTTCTCATGACCACGAAATTCTTTAAGCAACTTTGCCTTTGTCTCCGCGTGTCTTAGTGGTTTAGACTCGACTCATGAGGTTTGTAAGCTTGAAATTAATCTTCGCACTTTTATTAACAATCATCGCCATCGCGCCGATTTCACCCGCCCAGGCGCAGAACCCCAGCGCGGACGTGGTGATGGTGCTACCGTTCGAAAATACTTCGAACCGCGCGGAATACAATTGGGTTGGAGAAAGCTTCGCCGACGCCCTCGCCGAACTACTCAGTAAACCCGGTTTGATTGTGGTCACCAGCGATGAGCGCGAGCTCGCGTACCAGCGCCTGCGCTTGCCCGAGACCGTGATTCCGTCTCGCGCCACAGCTATCAAACTTGCCCGCCAGGCGAAGGCGACGATGATCGTGGTCGGGAGTTATTCGGTAATGCCGCCCGCCGCCACCGGCAATGACAAGACCTCAGCCGACGCTTACGTGCAGGTCACGTCGCGCGTGATCAAAGTGAACGAAGGCCGCACTCTCGGTGAAGTGATGGACGGCGGCTGGGCCACGCGACAGTTCGATTACGGCGGCCCGCTTACAACACTCCAGGACATTCACGGACGCCTCGCTTATCAGATTCTCTACCAACGCGACAAGGCGCTGCCTTATTCACAAAATCAGATTGTCCAGGAAGCGACGAAGATTCCGCAGAAGGCGTTTGAAGCTTACGTTAAAGCAGTCCAGTTGCCGCTGCGCGACGAGCTGCGCGCGAATTACTTAAAGAACGCACTCCGTTTTTACGCCGATTCGTTGGGTGGCGCCGTGTATCCGCAAGCCGCGTTCGAGCTCGGTCGCGGTTACATGAGTCTCGGCAATTGGAAAGAGGCCACGGAGTATTTCTCGAAACTGCAAAAGAAAGAGCCGCACTACGCAGAGGCCGCTTTCTACGCGAGTCTCGGCTATACAAAACTCGGCGATTACGGGCGCGCGTTAGCGACGGTCGTTCCCCTCTCCAGTGATCTGCCGCTGATCGGTGTTTACAACAACGCCGGAGCGGTCGCGGTGCAGGCGGCGAGAGAGAACAAGAACGACGCCGAGCGCACACGATTGTTGGCCCAGGGCACGGACTTTCTGGCTCGTGCTTCGGAGTCAGCACCGACCGACCAGATGGTCCACTTCAATTACGGTTACGCGTTGTTTCTGGCGGGCAAGTATGCCGAAGCTGCCGAACACTTCCGTCCGGTGATCACTTCGGATCAGCAAGACGGGCAAGCGTATTTCCTGTTTGCCAAATCGCTGGCGAAACTCGGGAAGACTGAAGCAGCAACGGCCGCGGACGACATGGCGCGCCGCTACCTGCGGACGGCTTATGCGAAGTGGGAAACCGAGTGGCAAAAGTCGCAAACGACGAGCGGTGTCACCTTGCGTATGCGCGACGTGCTGAACCGGGAGGAAGTCTTCGGTCTCGATCGCGAGAAGCGCATGACTGCCGACGCCGGATCGCCGAGCTCGGCGACGCAGGATCTGCTAATCAAAGCTCGCGACCTCTACCAGGCCGGACGCGATGAAGAAGCACTACCGGAACTGCATCGCGTAGTGATGATCGAACCGACAAACGCAGAAGCGTACCTGCTGAGCGGACGGATCAACCTTCGCCGCAGCGATCAGGAGGCCGCGATAGCAGCGTTGAAGACGGCGATCTTCTGGGATTCGAAACTGATCGACGCGCACATTTTGCTGGGACGCATTTTTCTTGAACGTGGCGACAGAGGCGAGGCGCGCAAGTACGCAGCCAGCGCCATGGCTATCGATCCAAACAACCAGGAAGCAATCGCGCTACAGCGTCAGGTAACGATGGGAAACTGAAACCATTTCCAATTGCCGATTGCCGATTGCCGATTAGCTGAGTGCCTCACACATACGGGTTATCGGAACAAATTGGCAACTGGCAATCGGCAATCGGCAATGTTTTGGCACACGGTGTGCTCAAGGGATCGCGGCACGACACGGAATACACGAAAAACGTTGACCGTGCCCCCGCCGCCAACATCCCTCTGAGCGCCGCCTGCCGCTGCGCCAGCTACCTTCCGAGCGTTCCTTCAGTGCTTCCCCCCGAAACGTGGACCCAGTCAGTGATGACTGGGTTCTCCCGCTTTTAAAAGCCGAATATTCGAGTTCACCACATTTTGTTTGAGAGACGAAATTTGTCACTCTGACAGTGACGCTTTCTGTCTTTTTGCGTCAAAAGTCAGCGATTTGACCACTCACATTGACCCCACTTTCCTCCTGCCCGAAATATTTTTAACCACAGATTTACACAGATGGATAATTCTCATCTAAGCCGTCTCCGTAATCAGCGAATGCTTTGGTAAACTCCTCCGCGATGCGGCAAGTAGTTTTTCGTTCTGAGTGGGCTGCGGCGGCCGCCAGCACACTGCTCCTCATATTCTCGTTTCCCGATTTCGACCTTTACTTCCTCGCGTGGATCGCGCTCGTTCCGCTTCTCGTGGCAATCGCGCGCCGGCCTGCGCCACGCAGCGCCTTCATCCTCGGTTGGGCCACCGGCACGGTCTTCTTCTACGCGTCGTGTTACTGGCTCACCTATTCGATGATTCATTACGGCGGGCTGCCCACTCCCCTCGCTTATCTATTATTGATTCCCGGCGCCCTAGTCGTCGGGCTCTTTCCCGGGCTGTTCACTTTACTGTCGGCTCTGGCGATGAGGAAATGGGGACACATCGCGATACTGCTCGCGCCCATCTTCTGGACCGCGCTCGAGTTCATTCGCTTGAGCGTCACGGGCCAACTCTGGAATGCCCTCGGATACTCGCAGGCTTATCACCCGGCGTTGATTCGACCTGCGGCGTGGGGCGGAGTCTACGCTGTCAGCTTTCTAATCGTCGCGATCAATGCCGCGCTCGTCTTTGTTTTCATCAAGAGGACCCGCACGGCATTCGCGATCGCGTTGGCAATCGTCGCCGTCGTCATCGGTGTGATCGCCGGCTCGCCGCGAACCCCGACGAACAACCTCGCTCCGGATTTAAACGTCGTGGCCGTCCAACCAAACGTGCCGATGACGATGGTCAAAACGCCGGTGGAAACAAACGAACTCCTCGAACGACATCTCTTGCTGAGCACCAACGGATTGCAGTCGCTTCCAAACGACCAGTTGCCGCGACTCGTGATCTGGCCCGAGTCGCCGATGAACTTCAGCTATGGTTCGACCAAAGCATTTCAGGAGTTAGTCGCTGACTTCACTACCCGCAACCACACCTCGCTACTCTTCAACTCGCAAGAGTCTGCGCCGGCGGATGGTTCATACAATTCAGCACTGCTCGTAAATGAAGAGGGCCGCCTGATCTCGCAATATGATAAGATTCGCCTGATGCCGTTTGGCGAATATGTCCCGCTCCCACAATGGTTACCGGGAGCTTCTTTGATAACCGGGATCGTCGGTGACTTCACGCCCGGGACCAACTACACGTTGATGCCGGTCGGAAATCATCGCGCTGGCGTTTTCATCTGCATCGAGTCGGCGTATCCGTGGATCGCTCGAGCGATGGCGAACGAAGGCGCTGACGTGCTGATCAATATCTCGAACGACGGTTACCTCGGACCAACGGCAGTGATGCGACAACATCTGGCGAACGCGATCTTTCGCGCAGTTGAGAACGGCCGGCCGGTGCTGCGAGTTACGAACACAGGCTTGTCGGCCTTTATCAGAGCTGACGGCGTGATTCAGCAGCAGACCGGAGGATTTCAGGCAGACGTTCGAACCTGGAGCGTGGGCCAGTCGACGGCAGGCAAGACTTTTTACACGCGATACGGCGACGTGTTTGTTTATCTTTGCACGGCGATCACATTCATTTTTTGTTTGACAGGATTTACACGACTTTCAAAATGGACACCTTATCAACCCAAGAACTAAGAGCTTCGTTTGACAACCTGCGCGCGCGGGTTGAACAGCTCGGGAGGTTTCTTTGATGTCCCGGCACGGCGCGAGGAGTTGAACAAGATCGAGGCGCAGGCGTCCGCACCTGACTTCTGGAACGATCAGGAGGCCGCGCAGAAGTCGCTGCAAGATCGCAGTCGCCTGGAAAAGAAGATCGAACGTCAGGAACACTTTGAATCGCAGGTCGCCGACGCGGAAGTGCTGTTTGAGTTTGCCGAGGAAGATGAAACGTCGATCAAAGAACTCCATTCGTTGCTCGAACGCCTGGAACACGACTTGAGCCAGGCTGAGACCGAAATGCTACTCGCCGGCGACAACGATCGCCGCAACGCTATTTGCACGATTCATCCGGGCGCGGGCGGCACCGAATCGCAGGACTGGGCCGAGATGCTGTTGCGCATGTATCTCAAGTGGGCCGAGCAGCGCGAATTCAAAGCTGAAGTGCTCGAGTATCAACCAGGCGAGGAAGCTGGGCTGAAGAGCGTAACGTTCAGAGTTGAAGGCGAGTACGCCTACGGGCTCCTCGCTGCCGAAGCCGGAGTGCACCGGCTCGTTCGTATCTCTCCTTTTGATCAGGCGGCGAGGCGGCATACGTCATTTGCTTCATTGTTCGTTTATCCGGAGATTGACGAGGACATCGAAGTCGAGATCAACGACAAAGATTTGCGTGTCGATACCTATCGCGCTACCGGCGCGGGCGGCCAACACATCAACACTACCGATTCAGCAGTTCGCATTACCCACATACCTACCGGGATCGTCGTATCCTGTCAAAACCAACGTTCACAACATCAGAATCGAGCAGTCGCCATGCAGGTGCTGCGCTCGCGTCTTTATGAACTCGAGCTGGAACGGCGGCGCGCCGAGACAGCCGAACTCGAAGCCAACAAGGCCGACATTTCATTCGGGTCGCAGATCAGAAGTTACGTGCTGGCCCCTTATCAGTTGGTAAAAGACACTCGCACGAAGCTGGAACGAGGTAACGTCGACGCAGTGCTCGGCGGAGACATCGACGACTTCATCAAAGCCTTCTTGCTTGCACGCAAGGCCGCATAGGTCTTTCACGTTGAGTTGGGAGTATCAATGGCGACAACTACACACATCGAAGAGAAGCCGCGCATCATCCTTCCGCGCGCCGGCCGCAGCAACGAGATACTTGCGATCCTTTTTATCGCGCTCGGACTGCTGCTCGCGCTCTGCCTCATCTCCGCCGCGTTCTACCCGAACGATCCGTCGTGGAACTCGGCCGGTCAAAGCGAGACGCAGAATTGGGCCGGTTCGATCGGCGCGAATGTAGCGGCGACTGCTTTTCAGTTCATTGGTCTCGCTGCTTACCTGCTGCCGCTCTTGTTGTTTGCGGCCGCATGGCGACGCTTCAAAACAAACGCCATTCATAGTCCGTGGATTCGCATCGTTGGTTTGGTTGTGCTCGTAGTTGCGGCGTCAGCGCTGCTGTCGATCTCACAGATGCGCCCGTTGTTTGATGCGAGTGTGCAACCGGGTGGGCTGCTGGGCGCAGTTGTCGCGCAGGGCCTCGCAAGCGGGCTCAGCAACGTTGGAGCGACGGTGCTGCTCGTGGCCATCGCAGCGACGGGTTTGCTGCTGGCGACGAATTTCTCGTTCGTCCGACTCTACGAAATCATCGTGAACGCCGTCGGTTCTCGTTTCGCTTTCCTCGGCAAGCTGCCTGAAAGATTCAGGGCGTGGCGGCTACAACGGATCGAGCGGGCCAAACTCCGCAAAGAAGCAAAGGCGGCGATCAAAACCGAACGCGAAGCTGCGCGAAACGCTCTGAAGCAGACGTTGAATTTAACTCCCGCTGAGCGCGTCGCCGATTTCATGAAGGCGCCGGAGACGCCACCGGTCATTCGCGTCGAAACAAAACCGGAACCGCAGGCCACTACTGCCATCGCGGCGAGCGCGAGCGCTGCGGGCGCGGGTGTCTCGGTTGCAACGCCACCGGCAACAATCGTCACCGGCCGATCGGGTAAGCGTTCGATATTTCCTGGTCCTGATGTCGGGGTTGCTGATGAGGATGATCTCGAAGAGATGGTCAAAGACGCTTCGGTGGTGCGTGTCAAAACTGAAGCGCCAGCGACGGGCAAGCTGCCGTTCGACGCTGCACGGCGCATTAACTACAGCGACTACAGCCTGCCGCCGCTTGAGTTTCTGAACGAAGCGCCGCCGCATTCCGAGCAGGCTGACACTGAACTCCTTGGCCTCGCCACACGTCTCGCCGAGAAGTGCAAAGAGTTTAATGTCACGGGCCAGATCAAACACATCTGCCCCGGACCGGTCGTTACGACTTACGAATTCAAACCAGATCCGGGCGTTAAGTACTCACGCGTCGTCTCGCTGGTTGATGATCTTTGTCTGGCGCTGAAAGCGGAGTCGATTCGCATCGACCGCATGCCGGGCAAGCCGCACGTCGGTATTGAAGTACCAAACCCGCGTCGCGAAACGATCTTCCTGCGAGAAGTGATCGAGTCGCGTCCGTTCCGCGAGTCGGGATCGAAACTGACGATCGCGCTCGGCAAAACGATCGATGGACTGAACTACGTTGCAGATCTGGCGAAGATGCCGCACCTGCTGATCGCCGGAACGACTGGCGCCGGCAAGTCGGTTGGCGTGAATGCCCTCATCGTTTCGATTCTTTATCGGGCGCGTCCCGACGAGGTTAAGTTCATCCTGATCGATCCGAAGCGCCTCGAGCTGGGCCTTTACGAAGACATTCCGCATCTCGCCGCGCCGATCATCGTCGATCCGAAGCTCGCGTCGCGTTCGTTGAAGTGGGCGGTCGCGGAGATGGAGCGCAGGTATCGCGACCTCGCCGGCTGGGGCGTGCGCAACATCGACGGCTTCAACACCGAGATCATGCGGCGCAATCTCATCAAGGAGTACGACGAGAAAGGCGACCCGTGGAAGCCGTTGCCGTACATCGTCATCATCATCGACGAGCTCGCGGATCTGATGATGACTTCCGGTCGCGAAGTTGAAGAGTCGATCACGCGACTGGCGCAGATGGCGCGCGCCGTCGGCATTCACCTCGTGCTCGCAACACAGCGTCCGTCGGTCGACGTCATCACGGGATTGATCAAGGCAAACTTCCCTTCGCGAATTTCTTTCCGCGTATCATCAAAAATCGACTCACGAACCATCATCGATACGAACGGCGCCGAGCAACTTCTCGGCCGCGGCGACATGCTGTTCCTGCCGCCGGGCACGTCGCGCCTGATTCGTGTTCACGGCGCGTACATTGACGAGACTGAGATCGGCCGGATTGTCGCGCACATCAAAGCCCAAGGTCCGCCAGCCTACGACGAGAGCATCACGCAATCCGATGAAGAGGCGCTCGGGCTCGAGTCCTCCAGTGGCGATCACGATGAACTATTCGAAGAAGCGCTGCGCATCTGTGTTGAGATGAAGCGCGCTTCGACTTCAGTGCTGCAACGTCGCTTGCGCATCGGCTACGGCCGCGCCGCCGCGATCCTCGACATGATGGAGCGTGAAGGGTTGATCGGCCAGGCAGACGGCTCGCGTCCTCGCCCCGTGCTCGGTCGTGCGTACGAGATGGTGGCCGAGTGGGACGAGATGGGTGTCACTGAAGATCAGTAGACAGGATTTACAAGATTTCTCAGGATTAACATGTAATCATGCCTAATCTTGTAAAGCCTGTAGAAACTGCCCTCGCGATTTTCGCTCACGCGCTCTCATCAGTAGACCCTCGCCAAGCAGTCAAAAACGCACTCGAGATGGAGCGCCTGGACGCTCCTCGTATCTACGCGATTGCGATCGGGAAGGCCGCGACATCGATGGCGGCCGGGCTCGAGGAAGCGTTGGGCGCGAAGCTGACCGCGGGCGTGATCAGCGCACCAAAGCCATTCGACTCGCAGCGGTGGCAAAGCTTTACCGGCGGACACCCACTTCCTAATGAAGCAAGCCTCTCAGCCGCGCACGCAGCCTTTGCACTTTTAGATCGCGCGAACGATGAACAAGCTATGGTGATTTTCCTGATCTCCGGCGGCGGCTCGGCGATCATGGAGTGGCCCATCGCCCCGGAAATCTCGCTCGCAGATCTGCAACGCGCAAACGAAATCCTCGTCGCATGTGGCGCACGCATCGCTGAAGTGAATGCAGTCCGGCGCGCTTTCTCAGCCGTGAAAGGCGGAGCGCTCGCGCGGCGCGCGCCTCACGCACAAATCTTTACGTTGATCGTTTCCGACACGAATCCCGGCGATGAAGCGAGCGTCGCATCAGATCCAACGCTGGCGCCGCCACCTGATGCGCCGAACGCGATGGATGTCGTCGATCGATATCACCTCGAGAGCGTGTTGCCGCAGTCGATCATGAACGCGATAAAGCGAGCGAAAGACGTATCGACTGAAATTAACGGTTCTTATCAAGTGATCCTGGACAACGGGACCGCGGTTGCAGCGGCGTGTCAGAAGGCGCGAGAACTCGGTTTCGATTGCGTGACGCCGGAGCATATCTGCGAGCAGCCGATCGAAGAGGGATGCGATCTTCTGCTCGCGACGCTCTCTCAGTTCGACAAAAACGTCGCCGTGATTTCAGGCGGCGAGTTTTCATGCCCTGTTCGAGGTGACGGACGCGGCGGCAGAAATCTCGAAACGGTGTTGCGTTGCGCAATACGTCTCGATAAAGCGAGTGAACACGTCGTCGTGCTGAGCGCGGGCACGGACGGTATCGACGGCAACAGTCCCGCAGCGGGAGCGATCGCTGACGAAACGACCGTCATGCGTGCTCGAAATCTCGGCCTCGACCCCGCCGGCTTTCTTGCGCGAAGCGACTCGTATAGTTTCTTCGCTCAACTCGACGATCTGATCGTCACCGGCCCTACTGGAACAAATGTCCGCGATTTAAGGGTGCTGCTAAAATAATGTCGGTCAGCCGTGGATAGCCTTGACTCTCAACCATCTGAGCGAATATAAGACTTGCCTCGGAGTCCAAGCCTTTGTCGACACAAATAAACACTGAAAGCCCAATCTCGCCCAAACCACTCGATGCCATAACGTTCGCTGAGCTCGTCGAACGACTCAACAGCCAGACTGCGCCTCCCACGCTCGAACGATTGAACTCGTGGCTGGCAAACGTTGAAATCTCCGATCTCGATCTACAGCCTTACATCGGCTTCAAAGAAGGTAATTACTGGCGACATCGAGTTTTTCGAAATGCCGCGGTCGAGATGCTCGTGATCTGTTGGCGCCCCGGCCAAAAGACGCCGATTCACGATCACAACGGATCGCACGGCGTAGTTCGGGTGCATCAGGGGCTCATGTGGGAAACGATGTTCGCGTACGACAGTGAGCGTGGCCTGTGTTACGACACCGGTCGCGAATGTCCGACCGGTACGGTCACGGGCGCCGAGGTACCGGATATTCATCAACTTGGTAATCCCGACGTCAGTGGTCAGGACCTCATCACCGTCCATGTGTATGCGCCGCCGCTCGGCGTGTTGAAAACTTACAAGGTTGGCAGCGCTCAGGTCGACCTCTACACGCCCAACGATTTCCCTACTTAAATTTTTCAAGGCTCAGGTTTTTTCCGTCTGTGACTACGGTGATCGTGCCGCAGTTGCCGGTGGTGAGTAGTGTTGCGCCGTTCGCTTGCCAGCGTTCGACAACTTCTTTGTGCGGATGACCAAACGTTGAGTGGCGCCCTACTGAGACGATCGCGAACGCCGGTTTCGTCGCAAGGACGAACGGATCTGTCGAAGACGTCCTACTGCCGTGATGCGGCACTTTGACGACGTCTGCTTTAAGTTGTTGTTGCGACGCGAGCAGAGATCGCTCGGCGGCCTTTTCGATATCGCCCGTCATCAAGATCGAATTCTCACCAAACTGAATTCGCAGCACGACGGAATCGTCGTTGGTCGACGTATCCCCACCCGCAGGCGGCCATAACACGCTTACTTCAACTTCACCAAAACGAATCGTGTCGCCCTCCTGAATTGTTTCCAGGTGAGTTTTAGTTTGGCGCAGCGTGTTCGCGAACTTTGCGAACTCTGGATCGTCAGCCGGCGTTCGTGCGACGAGGGCACTCCTGACGGAAAAGTTTTTGACGACGTCATTCAACCCGTCGATGTGATCGGCGTCGGCGTGCGTGGCAAGCACGTAATCAACTTCGCTCAGGCCGCGCCACCACAGGTATTCTGAGACGACTGTTTCACCAATCCGCCGGGTTGCATCGGTGGTGTTTCCACCGCCATCGACGAGCAGCGTCGTTCCGTCGGGCATAGTGACGAGGGCCGCGTCGCCTTGTCCGACATCGAGAAAATCGACGCGCAGTTTTCCGCCAGCACGATCGCTACTGAACGGATGGAAAAGCACCACGCCGAGAAGCAGCAGTTGGCCAACTGATAACGGCAAAACGAAGCGGTGCAGTTTCGATGGCGTGCCGGCAGGCGAAGCAAGTGGGCGCCAATGCGAAAGTGCGAGCGCGAGCAGCAGCAAAGGGAAGTAGTAGACCGCGTACACGAGCGCAGCCCGACCCGAATAGTCCGGCAGTCGCAGAGTAGCGAAACCGAAGTTTGCAAACGGATCGACGCTGTGGACCATCAACCAGTTCACTGCCTCTGCGAGCTTGAATAATGGGGCTGAGGCGACGGCGCTAACGGGGGATAGCGACAACGCCAGCATCGCTATCGCTACCAAAGCTGCAAGCAGGATGCTGACGACGATGTTCAATAACAGGGAGGCCAGCGACAGCCGGTGAAAATAAAAAATCATCTGCGGCAAGAGCACGATTTGAACGCTCGCCGATACCACCACTGCGCCGAAGACGTAGCGCAAACAGCGCTGCACTTGAAAACGCTCGAACGGCAGCGCCAGGCGCGTCTTGAACAGCCGGTACCGATGCGGCGAGCGTGCGAGTTCCTGCCGCCAATGCTGCTCGCGCCAGAATAGGATCTCGCAAAGAGTTTTGAGCGCGCGTGAACATGCGGGTGGATAGGGACACGATCGTGCCGGATACCATGCGCCGATCGCTGAGAGTCTGAGCAGCAGTGGCCATGCAAAGACGACGATTGCCAGAACAGACAGGAACGTGAGTTGAAAAGATGGATCGAAGATCTGTTTCGGGCTGTGTATCAACAGGACGAGTGCTGTCGCTCCGAGCGCGTTCAACGATGTCGCCTGGCGGAACAGAACCGGCGCGAGGCCTGCGAAAGTGAACATCAAAGCAGCGCGTATCACCGACGCTTCGGCGCCGACGGCGAACGAGTATGACCAGATCACAATTGCAGGCAGTGCGAATTGGACGAGTCTGCGTTTCGTCAAACGGCGCACGATGAGAAACACGATGCCGCCGATGAAGCTGATGTGCAGGCCGCTGATTACGAGAACGTGGAAAGTGCCGCCTTCGCGAAAGCGTTCAGCAGCATCGCGCGATAAGTTGTAGCGATTGCCGAGTAGAGACGCGTCCAGGACGCCGGCTGTTTCGGGAGTGAATCGCGAATCGATTTCGTGTTGCAGGCGCTGGCGCCAATCGTAGAGCCAGGCCAAAGGCGGGAAGACGCGGGTATCGTCGAGGCGTGTGAGGGAAGTCGGGCTTTTGATGAGCCCCGTGGCGTCGTAATCTCTGCGATCGAGGTATTCAGAGAGTGTCGAGACGCCGGGGTTGCGGTAGTTGCCCGTTCGATCGAGAGTCGTGGTGACGCGAATGCGCGTGCCGTAACGAAGTTGAAGGCTGAGGTATTCCTGCTCGCCGGCAGTGTCGCGCATTGGCGCTAACAACCACACTCGTTTCACCGGACCTTGCTCCACTGCCAGTGACAAATACAGTTTGTCGCGCGCGAACTCAGGTGGGCCATCGAGCACGCCTGTGAGTGTCAGCGACTCGCCTTCAATAAAATTCGTCTGCGGCCTGGTGCGTGCTTCCAACAGCGCAAGTGTTTGGCCAGCGAAGAACAGCGCGGTTAACAAAGCGAGTCCCGCGAGCGCCACTCGCGTCTTGAATACAAAGATCAACGAAACGACGGAACAGACCGCGCACGCAACCAACGAGGACCAGAGTTTTGCAGGAAGATAAGTCGCGGCACAGATACCGAGCGCGAAGGCAACGGCCAATTGGGCGAGCGGGTGCTGACTGAAAAGACTTCTGTGAGGATTCATTGCCGTGAGTAATGCCCGGCAAGATTACAGGATTTTTCAATATTGACAAGACAAGCGGACGACTGTCTCCACGTGATGAGTTTGTGGGAAGAGATCGAACGCCGCGATCGAATCAACGATATATCCGCCGCCGGCAAGCTTTCGAAGATCGCGCGCGAGCGTTGCTGGATCGCAGGAGACGTAAGAGATCTGCGCCGGATGAAGATCCAGAATGCCTTTGATCACCGCCGACTCAGCACCCGCTCGCGGTGGGTCGAGCAAGACGAAGTCAACTGGACCAGGTTTCGAACTCCGGAACCAGTCCGTGACGTTCGCCGTGATCACGCGCGCATTTGTCAATCCTGCTTGTTGCAGGTTTCGACGCGCAAAACGCGCAGCAGCCGGATTGGCTTCAACGCCAATCACTTTTTGAAAACCCCGTGCCAACGGCAGCGTGAACAAGCCAACCCCGCAATACAGATCCAACACCGTCTCGCCAGCCGCATCGCGCAAGGCAAAGTCGATCAACTGCCCGAGCAGCGAAGGATTGATCTGAAAAAACGACTCAGCGTTGTAATTGTAGACTTC
>JBKPPH010000297.1:0-18957 GCA_046733535.1 Acidobacteriota bacterium | reverse complement strand
CGCCTACTCCCATCAGCATGAACACTGTGGCGAAGGCGCGACCCCAACGCGTGCTGGGCGCCAGATCGCCGAAACCCACTGTGGTAAGCGTTTGGGCCGTGACGTAAAGACTGTCAAGTATAGACCAGCCTTCGAGCAGGTGAAACACGACAGTGCCGAGTATGATTGCGCCCGCAACAGCCATGAAGATCAGGCGCATTCGAGCACGACTGGGGAGAAGGAAACTCAGACGAGGTGCTAGACTCATACAGAGAGAGTGGCATCAAAGTCACTCAAGGCCTCAGCGGGAGGCCAGCCACGTTAGCGAATGTGGCCACTACTGTCAAACAAAACGTCGACAGAACCGCACGGAGAATGTTACGTAGTAGATGATTACATAATCCTGTCGAAATTGATCTATGCCAGTACGTTATCCACCAGAGAATCAATACCCCGGCAAAACAAATCGTGATCCCCGCAATCCGCGGGTCGTTTCGTACGTGGAGTCTGGCCCGGGCTTCGTGCGGCGTTGGCGACGCCGGTTGTTCAGTGCGCCGATAATCATCCCGGTCGTGTTCGTTGGCGCAATCGTGCTCGGCATCCTGATCTACTACTGGACCGTCTTTTCCGGACGCATCGACAACCTGCTCGCCGGCGAAGTCTTTACTCGCACCGCCGGCATCTACGCTGCTCCGAAACAACTGCGCGTTAACGAATCGATCTCACAAGCAGACGTGTTGGCTTTTCTGAAGCGAGCAGGCTATGTAGAGAAGGGCCAACAGGCAGATACGTCTCGCGGTCGTTATGCGGTGAACGGAACGGCTGTCGACGTCGAACCGAGTGCGGCTTCGAGTGTCGACGGCGCGAGGCAGTTTCTAAACGTGCGGATACAGTTCAATAGTTCAGGAAAGGCGATCAGTTCACTCACGGATCTTGACGGTCGCGGTGCGGTCCAGCGTGTTTGGCTCGAGCCGGAATTGATCAGCTCAGTTACCGGCAGCGAACGCGCCAAACGAAAAGTGATCGGCTTTAGCGATCTGCCGCCGCACCTCGTTAAAGCGATCACAGTCACGGAAGATCGTTCCTTCTTCGAGCATTACGGCGTCAACATTCGCGGCATCATCCGCGCTTTTATCAGGCGTTACGATACCGATCCCAACTCGCCGCTTGCGCGCCAGGGTGGTTCGAGCATCACGCAGCAACTCGTCAAAAACCTTTTGCTCTCGCCGGAACAGACGTGGCAACGCAAGGTCTCTGAAGCGTACATGTCGATCATCCTCGAAACCCGCCTTCGTAAAGAAAAAATCTTTGAGCTGTACTGTAATCAGGTTTACATGGGCCAGCAGGCAGGGTTTTCGATCAATGGTTTCGGCGAAGCGTCCAGCGCGTATTTCAATAAGGACGTAACGAATCTCACGCTCGCAGAATCGGCGTTTCTGGCCGGACTGATTCGCAGCCCCAATCGCTACAACCCGTACACAAAAATCGATACAGCGACAGCGCGCCGCAATCAGGTGTTGGACTCGATGGCTGAAGCTGGAGCAATCACGCAGGCTGAAGCGACGACAGCCAAGGAGACACCGCTTCAGGTAGTTCCAGCGAAGGGCCGGATCGACGTTTCAGACGCACCATACTTCGCCGACTACGTCCAAAACCAACTCGGCGACATGATCGCCGGCGCACCCGAACACCTTCGAATTTACACAACGATCGACATGGACCTTCAGCGCGCCGCGTATGCCGCGTTGACCAAGCAGATGGCGGCGCTCGATAAGATCCAGTCGAAGCGTTTTGAGCCGGGTACATTGCAGGCAGCACTCGTGGCGATGAATTCGAAGACGGGCGAGATCGTGGCGATGGTTGGTGGCCGTGATTATGCGAAGAGCCAGTTGAACCGCGTTACTGACGCTTACCGGCAACCAGGTTCGGTTTTCAAGCCGTTCGTCTACGCGACCGCGTTGAATACTGCGTACGATCCGGTACCGCGTGTGATCACACCCGCGACGACGTACATGGACGAGCCAAAGACGTTCACGTTTGATAACCAGGAATACTCGCCCGGCAACTTTGGCGAGACTTACAGTCATGAACCAGTGACGCTGCGCGACGCGCTCGTTCATAGTTTGAACGTCGTCACGGTTGAAGTCGCGATGGAAGTGACGATCGGGCGCGTGATGAACCTGGCCGCAAAAGCGGGCTTACCAAAGCCGTCACGATCGTATCCGGCGATGGCGCTCGGAACGAGTGAAGCAACACCGCTGCAAATTGCTTCGGCTTACACTGCGTTTGCGAACCTTGGAACACGAGTCACACCGATCGCGATTAATCGCATAACCACCGGCGACGGCGTCACGATTGCTGCTCCAACGGCGCAGAAGAGTGAAGTGCTTCGTCCCGACGTCGCCTTCGTGATGACGTCGTTTATGAAAGACGTGGTGAATCGCGGCACCGCTGCGAAGGTGCGCGCGCGCGGTTTGAAAGAAACGCTCGCGGGGAAGACGGGAACGTCTCGTGACGGATGGTTTGCCGGTTACACTCCCAACCTTGTTTGCGCAGTGTGGGTCGGTTTCGACGATGGTTCGCAACTGGGGTTGACCGGGGCGAATTCAGCGTTGCCGATTTGGGCCGACTTCATGCAGGTGGCGCTTGCGGAACATCCGGAATGGGAAGGTGACTGGGACGCGCCTCCGGGGATTGAAGAGATCGACATCAATCCAAAGACAGGCGCGCCGACAGCGCCGGGCGACGAGGTGAAGCGCGCTGAGTATTTCATCAACGGCACTGGTCCAAGCCATGCTTCGGATACGGTCACTGACGAACCGACGCCGGAGGAACAACCATTGCCGTCACCTCATACCGACATTCCCATCGACCAGGCGCCAGTGCCGATTCCGTCGCCGTCACCTTCGCCTCGCAGAGGCGCGCAGTTACCTGACAGCACTCTCGAAGGAACGATCACGCTGGATATCGATCCAACGACTGGCTTGATTGCGGTTGAGACTTGTCCGGTGATTCGGACGAAGACTTTTGTTTTAGGCACCGAGCCGAAGAAGTACTGCGGGCCGCAGTATCATCAACGGCGGACGATCGAACCGGCGCCGCCGGTGCGTCCGCGAGTGGTCGGCACGCCGCAACGCTGAATCTCCGCGCGCTCAATCCTGTAAAGCTGCGTTCAAAGTCTCTATCGCCAGTGCGGCTGCGTGATGTTTTCTCGAGGGCAGTCCGCCAATCGCATTCAACAGGTCCGCACGCGTCAACTGCTTCGCCTCGCTCGTTGTCTTCCCCGTAATCAACTCAGTCAACACCGATCCGCACACGAGTGTCGGCGGGCAGCCGTAGGCAAGGAATCGCGCTGTTTCGATTCGATCGTTTTTGACGAGTAACGCGAGTCGCAGGCGATCGCCGCAAACCGGGTTCTTCTCGTCTGCGACTGCGTTGGCGTTCGGGAGTTCGCCTGCGTTGCGAGGATGTGCGAGATGATCTTTGAACTGGGCCGAGTAAGGCAAGGTAATTAACGGCTGGCCAGAGTCAATGGAGAAAGCGCGCGCAATCTCTCGACTGCTCGCGTCAAAACTTCCACCGCGTAGTCGACATCCTCGTCAGTATTGTCCTTCCCAAAACTGAAGCGAATCGAACCGCGCGCGAGTTCATCGTCAACTCCGAGCGCTCGAATCACCGGCGACGGTTCGAGGGTTCCCGATGAACAAGCCGATCCGGTTGACACCGCGACTCCTTCCAGATCGAGATTGATCAGCAGTCCTTCGCCTTCGATGAAACGAAACGAAATGTTCGACACGTGGCCCAGCCGGCGCTCGCGATCGCCATTCATCACGACGTCCGTGATGCGACTTCGCACTTCAGCTTCGAAGCGGTCGCGCAAAGCACGGTCACGCGTCGCTCGTTCCGCGAATTCCTCGCGCGCCAGTTTGGCGGCCTCACCAAACGCCACGATCCCGGGCACGTTTTCCGTGCCGGCGCGGCGCTCGCGTTCCTGGTGTCCGCCAACATTCTGCCCGTGCAGCCGTACACCGCGACGCACGTAAAGCGCGCCCGTGCCTTTCGGCGCGTACAGCTTGTGCGCCGACATCGTAAGCAGATCGCAGCCCAGCTCGTCGACATTCAGCGGCAGTCGTCCCGCGGCCTGCACGGCATCGGTGTGCAACCAAAGATGTCGTTGGCCCGCTGCTCGTTTCTCCCGCACGAACGAGCCGATTTCGCTTACCGGTTGAATCGTGCCGATTTCGTTGTTGGCAAGCATGACCGTGATCAGCACGGTGTCAGGCCGCAGCGCCGCAGCAAGATCTTCGAGTCGCACGATGCCGTTTTTGTAAACAGGCAGCCGCGTTACTTCCCAACCTCTTTTTTCCAGTTCAACACAAACACCCGCAACTGACGGATGCTCAATCGCCGAAGTGACCACGTGACGACCGTGCGCGATCGCGGCCTCGCACAGACCGCGGATTGCGAGGTTGTTGGCTTCAGTGCCACCCGAAGTGAAGACGACCTCGTTCTGCTTCGCGCCGATCAACGACGCCACTTCACGCCGCGCTCGATCGATCGCCGCGCGTGCCTGCTGGCCGAAACCGTGAACGCTCGACGCGTTTCCGAAAGTCTCGACCACCGCACGGGCCATCCCCGCCGCGACCCGGGGATCGACGGGCGTGGTGGCGCTATTGTCCAGGTAAACTCGGCGTGCAGGCATGAAAATCAACTCCGCTGCCGCCAACCTCTTGCGCGAAAAGCGGCATCTGAAAGGGCAGTTTGCCATAAAGAGGCACAAACTGCACAAAAGGTGATAGCATTCGAACGTTGCTGAGGTTGGGCTCTCCCAAGACACTACGCCTTTCCCAAGGTCGTAATTTGGAAGGACACAATATGAATTTTCTTAAACTTCCTTTCGTGGTTTTGTTGAGCGTCTGCGTCAGTGGTCTGCTCGCCCTCGTTCCTGCCGCCGCACAGGGACAAACGACCGCCCTCGAGCGCGGTTATCGCACGGGTTATTCAGACGGCTACAACGCGGGCTTCAAGGACGTTTCCGATGGAGCGGCGCGCGATTATAAAAGCAAAGAGGACTATCAACACGCCGACCGCTCTTACAACGAAGCGTGGGGACCGGTAGAGGATTATCGAGACGGTTACCAGCAGGGATTCGAAACCGGCTACGCGGCGGGCTTCGAACGCCAACCGTTCAATTCAAATCTTCCGGCCGGCCTGCATCGAAGAGGCAATGCTGGCCCCGCGCCGGCCGATGCGAATGTCAGTACTCGAAATGATTCTGATGTTCAGAACGCTCCTGACACCACGGTTGCGCCGAGTGGATCACTCGCGATTCCGCGCAACACGATCCTCGCGCTCGAACTCTTGACGCCGCTCTCGACTGATGCCAGCCAGCGTGGCGATCGATTGCAAGCGCGTGTTATCGAGCCGGCTGAGTATGCAGGTTATATTGTCGAGGGACGCATCTCGCAGGTTAAGCGGCCGGGAAAAGTCAAAGGCGTGGCCGAACTGCAATTAGCATTCGATCAAATCCGTTCGACTGACAATCGCACTGCGACTCTGCACGCGGAACTCATCGAAATAACTCCGATGGGCGCGGAAAACACGGACATCGATTCGGAAGGTGGAGTCAGAGGACGCGACTCGACCAAAGACGATGCCGCGAAAGTTGGAGCTGCGTCAGGTGTCGGTGCGATCATCGGTGCAATCGCCGGCGGCGGCAAAGGCGCTGCGATCGGAGCGATCATCGGCGGCGGCGCGGGCACGGCTGGAGTCATGACGCAACGCGGTAAAGACATCCGGCTCGAACGCGGCCAGCATTTGAAGATTCGTACCTCAACTGATACAAGCGCGTTGTGACAACCAGACGCAACACGGTCAAGAAGACGGGGAGAGCGGGCAACCTTCTCCCCGTTATTACTTTGCTCACCGACTTTGGTACCGCTGATTATTTTGTCGGCGCGGTCAAGGGCGCCATTCTGTCAGTCAATCCAGCCGCAGTAATCGCCGATATCACGCATGAGATCCCGCCGCAGGATCTCGAAGCGGCGGCGTTCACGCTGCTGGCTTCTTACGCGACGTTTCCGCCTCGCACGATCCATGTCGCGGTGATCGACCCGGGAGTTGGATCGACGCGCCGGGCGATTATCGTCAGCGCCGGGGAGCAGTTTTTTGTTGGACCAGACAACGGGATTTTTACTTACATGTACGATCGAGAGCCGGCGCATCAAGTATTCCACGTCACCGCCGAGAAATACTTTCGACAGCCGACGAGCACGACCTTTCACGGGCGCGACATCTTTGCTCCTGTCGCCGCGGCGCTTTCAAAAGGCGTGAAGCCGAAAGCGTTTGGCCCTGAGATCACCGACGCAATTCGACTCGACAATCCGCTAACGGCCGTGGTCCAAAACGACGGCAACGTCGAAGGCCGCATCATTCACATCGATCGTTTCGGCAACTGCATCACCAACATCACCCGCGACCTTTTGCCGGACGATCACGCAACCCTCTTCATCAGGGAAAAACCCATCCACAACTTCCGGAAGTTTTTCGGCGAAGACCCCAGCTCCCAACTCTTCGCCATTTGGGGCAGCGCCGGCTTCCTCGAGATCGCCCTAAACGGCGGCTCCGCCGCATTGACACTCGGCGCGAAACGAGGCGAACCGGTGATCGTTACAGGATTGACATGATTTACTTACTGCGTTTTAGCTGCGGCTTCCTTCGGCACCGTTGAGGACATGTAGTAGCCCTGCCGCGAACTCACCTGGAGCTTGCGGTTCTTGCCTTTGTCGTCCTTTGCTTTTACGCGCACTTCGAGATTGTGCATGCGGCCATCGTCAGTTTCACTTTCCGCGAGCTGGAAACCGAGGCTGTAACGCGCCGTCAGATTGCCGATGATCTTCGAGAGGCCCGTACCGTAGTCTTTGACGCGTCCAACCTTCACCGCTTCACCACCCGATTGTTGTGCAAGGTACTTGGCGCTGCCGTAAAGACTCATGCCGAGCCAACCCGCGACCGGCTTGCCCACAGGCAGGAGAAACTTGAACAACGTCCGCAGCTCGACAGTGAGCGAGTTGAAGATGACGTTGCTGCGGATCAGGATCTGTTCGGTTGCATCACGTTCTTCGTAAAAGATCGGCGCGATTCCGTCCGACACCCACACGATCGAAGTCTGCGAGTTTGGTCTCAACTCTTCCGCTTTTTGCGTCGCTTCGCGCACTGCCGCCACCATGTCGTAGACATCGCCGAGATCTACCGTCACAGTGCCGTCCTTATTCGTTCGCTTCACTAATACAGTTCCGTCGCGCCGCGTTTCGCGGGTCACGGTACCGCCGTTTTTACCCTTGATAACCTCAGTGTGCACGATGTCATCGGGCTTGCCGCCGCTGTCGTCCGTCTTCTGTGACGCTGCTTGCTGCGGTTGACTGCCAGGCCCACACAACGCGGGCACACGCGCGAGCGCGGCGGCGAGCTGCGCGCGATCGCTCGTAAATTCGGTGAGCCAAACTCGCTGCTCATCTTCCGCAACGTCCATCGCCATGATCGCGACTTCATCACCCGCAGGCAGTTTTGCGAGTTCGTCTTCCATCGCTTTGAGTATCTGCGGTCGCTTGAGGAAACGACCGGCGCCGTCTTCGCGCAGATCAAGAATCAGAATGAGCGCGAGTGGTTTGCGCGCCTGGCCTTCGCGCGTGAAGTAGGTAATGTTGCGCGGCTTACCCTCGTCGAGGACCTGAAAGTTTTCAGGAGCCAGATTTGAAATCGGAAGGTTCGTCTTCTTGTCTTTCACGAGCGCATCGAGAAACACGACGCGCGTTTTGATCTTGATCGTGTCTTCAACTTCCTGAGCGTTGACTGAGAAACACGTCAGTGGGGCAAGGATGACAAGCAGCAATACGTATCTACGCATAACCTACTCCTGATCGTTAATCGTCGCTTCTTCGGTAATCGCTTTACCGGTGCCTTCAGGGTCCCGCAATAAGACCGCGAGGTTCTTCGGGGAGAGCGTTACCTGGATCACGGTGGCATCGCGGTCGGCGATGGTGATCACGAGGACGTTGAATTTCTCACCGGCGCTTCTGAGAAAGATGTAAGTCTGTTCTTCACTCCTGGCGGAGAGCGTTTGGATCAGTGGAATCCACGTTTCAGTCAGTGCACCATTCAGCGAGGTGCGAAACTTGATCACGTCGCCGTCGAAGTCCTGGTCTTCAAAGACTGCCAGCTTGATACTGCCTGCTTCGGCAATCCGTTTCGCCTGACCACCTTTAATCCGCATGGCGGTGGTCCCGACCTTCATCCCCGCCTTCGCGAGAAACGGAATTCCCTGGTGCTTCACGCGGTAGAACTGTTCAATCATCTTCACGACTGAATTGAAGTCGTCGTCTTTCGCGTGCACCACAGTCGCCGACGCCAGAGCTACCAACACGATTGCGCAGAAGATCTTTTTCATCGAGATCCTCACTTCTCGTCGTTCTTCGCCTTTGGTTTGTTTTCGATTCCCAGCTCTGGGACGCCAAACTGGCCTTCGAGTTTGGCGAGCTTGTCGAGATCCACCGGACCGACAAGGTTCACGACCGTAAGCTCTCGATCGTCGGTGTGCAGTACTGCAAGACCGCCAATCGTCTCGCCATTCAGCAGCAGGTAGACTTCGACGTTTCCTTCTTTCCGGCTGGTGACGTTGACCAGTCGCGACCAGCCAGGCCCGCGCAGTTGTGTGCGGATCGCATCGATGTCGGCGGCCGTGTACTGGTTGTCGGCATCAAACTCAAAGCTCTTGACGTAGATTCCCTTGAGATTGCTGACGAGCTGCTTGACCTCTTTCTCATCGGCGTCTTTATCTGACAAAAGTTTGATCGCCATGCGCATCAGCCGCTCGTCGATGTTGACGTCGACGGTCTGGCTCGCCTTTGCAGCGAGATGATCGAGACTGCTCATTTGGAGTCTTGAATCCTGAGCTCGCGCCACGAGTGCAGCGGCGGCGATCAGCAAGACGACCAGCAATGGCGTTTTGATATTGATTTGGAAGAGTGACTTCATAAGACTGCTCCATTCATCCGATACGATGTTGATTTTTGATCTGGTTTGCGGGCGTCGTACTTGTCTTTCGGTGTGCGAGGATCAACTTCTCAGTGGTCACCCGCAACGCCACCATCAACTGTTCTTTCGCGACGAGTGCTTCTTCACGCTCGCGCTGTTTCAGGGCCGAAGTGCTATGACGCGGTTTGTTAACTGCGACGATCGAGCGTTCTTTCACGGCCGGCTTGGGCGTTGAATCCTTCACGACACGCGGTGGAACTTCCTCAACTCTCGCCGGAACTTGCTTCGCTTGTTGTGGCTGAGACTCTTTCCCAGTGCGTATCTGGATCCAAACGCCTGCCGCGAGTAGCGCCACGAGCACGGTCGCGGCTATGGCCAGCAACGGAAAGTAATTCCGGCGTCGAGACGGCGCGAGAGCGCGTGGAATCACGAGGGGCTTGGCTTGATAACGCAGCGTCCCGAGAATCTCCTCGAGCTCCTGAATCTGCGGATCGGGCTGGCCGCTCTTGTCCCATAGGTAATCTTCTTTCATAACGTCTCCATAAATCCGAGTCGCTCGCGCAGGAGCTTCATGCCTCGATGCAGGTTGACTCGTACCGATGCGGCCGTCAGTCCGGTACGGACGGCGATTTCAGGCCCGGTCATTCCCTCGACCAATCGCAGCACCAACGTTTCGCGATAAGCTTCCGGAAGATTTCGAATCAGTTCGAGAATCTCTTTAGCCTTCGAGTCCTGCGTGTTGCTGCCGCCGATCTCGTCGTTAAGCTCGACGGTTTTTTTCGAGCGCCGGTGAAAATCGACCGCACGGTTGCGAGCGATCATCGCTATCCAGGGGCCAAACGCGGATCCGTCGCGCAACGTGTGAAGCTTTTTGAACGCGTGCAGGAAGATGTCCTGGACGAGGTCGTCGACTTCAGCTCGCGGGACACGCGCCAGCAGAATGCCATGCACGAGCGGCGCATAAAGTCCGTAAAGTTGTTCGAAACCGTTCCGATCGCCTTCCAACACAGTCCTGACGAGCACCGCTTCGACCGCCGTCGCTTGCGTATGCTCGGCGGCGTCTACCTGGGGGTTCATCAGAAGCATGTCGAGAGTGGCGGACATTGCGATTCGACTAACGCCGATTAAGACGGGAGAGGGGTGGAGACTGTTAACAGGATTTACGAGAATTACTTGTTAATCCTGATAATCATGTAATCCTGTGAAATTGACTGTTGGCGAAGGCACGGCCGGGTTTTCTTCCGACGTCAGTTTCAAAAGTTCCGGCGTCGCCGAAAGCCAGGAAGTCCGCCAGATAAATAACGTGAACAGAGCCAGCGCAATCGTACAAGCCACGCCGCCTTCGAGCCCGTAACTGCCGCCCGTCAGCCATGACGGACCCGCATCAGTTGCTTTGAGGAGAGGATTAGAGGCGACCTTCCCGCCGCTCACCGGAATTCCAAAGAGCCAACCCATCGCCCAGTTCCACGACCAGTGCGCTCCTAAAGGCAGCCACAAACTCCGCGTGCGCAGGTAAGCAGCAGCAAGCCACACGCCGGCGAGCGCAGTGTTTATAAGCGTCGCCCCCGGTACTACATTCGGATTTAATAAATGAACGAGAGCAAACGGCACGGACGTTAACAATACGCCCAGCAAAGCCAACTTCGCGCGCGACAATGTTTGCAGGGGGTAACCTCTGAAGGCTGCCTCCTCGGCCAGTGCCGCTACGAACAGCAACACGGTTGAGGCAAGCATCGACTTACCAATGGATGTTGTTCCCGCGTCGCTGAACGAAAACTTGAGTCCGCCTCCCCCCATCGCAATTGCCACGGCCACGACCAGCGCGGCGACGCCGACGGCGAAGCCGATGATGAGGTCTCGTAACCACCCTGCGTGAAGCGTCAGGCCGAGCGATCGCCAGGGCAGTGCTTCAAACAATCGGACGCAAAAATATCCGCTGCCGAGCGCCGCAACCGACAAGCCAACCCGGTAAATCATGTCAAAAACAAAGTCCGAGTGAGGTATTCGCGGTACGGTGCCCACGACGACGGCGTAAACACCTCGCAAGGCCATCGTTATGAACATCGACGCTGCGATGAAAGCAAAGACGTAAAGCAGCAACCGCCATCCGCTGCGCAGCCGGCCCACGTCGTTGATGAAGATCTTATAAATCGTCATTGGGTGTTAAACTGTCCGGCAATCTTGTAAATCTTGTCAAATGCATTTACAGGATCAGCCTGATTGATGACCGACAATCGCCAAAACCGAGTTCACCGCCGGCGCCGTGTTTTGCTGTGGGTTTTGGGTGTCACGGTGGTGCTGTTGCTCGCGATCATTGTGTCGCAGCAACTGTGGCTTTGGACCGTCGTCCGGCCCGACACGCCCGCGGACGCAGTCGTCCTCTACGCCTTATCGACACTCAACTTCGTCGCGTTCGTCGTCTTCCTGTTCATCTTCGTGCGCAACCTGCTCAAGTTGCGGCGCGAACGAAAGGAACGGCAACTCGGGTCGAAGGTAAAGACACGACTGCTCATTTATTTCATCTCCATCAGTTTTCTCCCAATCACCGCGATGGCGGCATTTTCTTACCTCTTCATCAATCGCTCACTCGAGAAGTGGTTCAACAAAGTTCCGGATGAGATCGTGCAGCAGGCGACGGAAGTAAAACGACTGACGTTAATGAGCCAGACCCAAACCCTCGCTGACACTGCCTCGATCCTCGTGATGTTCCTCAGCCGCGAAACTCCGGAAGAGCGACGTGCGGCGATTGGACATATCGTGGCTTCGGGCCAGTTGGTCGGTGTTGAGATCGTCGGAAGCGATGGAGCGGTTGTGCAGCAGAGTCGCGCGCCTTTGTCTGCCGCGGATTCGGAGCAACTCGAAAAGCTGTTCCGCGAGGCGCGCAAAGCTCGTGGGCCAACCGGTACCTCTCTCGCCGACGGGAAAGAGTTTGACGTGCTCGCCGTTCCTTTGAATGCGTCGGAGATGCTTGTCATCGCACCGCGAAAGCGGGCGTCGAACGACCTCGCGGATTTGGTTTCGAGTTCGGAACGCGATTACCAGGAGCTTGTAAAGCAACAGAAACGTGTGCGGCTGCTGGCGTTGTCAACGCTCGGGTTGATGACGTTGATTCTGCTGTTTGTTTCGAGTTGGGTCGCGATCTATCTAGCGCGTGGGATTGCCACGCCGATCAAAGCTCTCGCCGAGGCTTCCAACGAGATCGCGCGCGGTAATCTCGCGCATCGCGTCACGACGATTGCCGACGACGAATTGGCCCTCCTCGCGGAGTCGTTCAACCAGATGACGGCACAGCTCGAAGAGAACCGCAGTCGTATCGAAGCGGGCGCGGCCGAGTTGCGAGACAAGAATCTCGCGCTGCGCGAACGACGTAACTACATCGAGACAGTGCTTCAGTCGTTGTCGACCGGCGTCGTTTCAATCGATGAGAACGATTGCGTGACGACATTGAATGCAGCAGCGGCGCGGATGCTGGCGTTGGCGGGTAAAGCTGAAGACAATCCGAAACTCAGCAGCCTGATGGGCAGCGACGACCGGCTGGTGGTGGATCGATTGCTGCGGCGTGCGCGTCGCACGGGCCAGGCGACCGAACAGACTCAACTCGAAAGCGGCGGTGGACCATTGCCGGTGGCGCTGACAGCGACAGCCTTGCGCGATTCGCACGGCCCGCGCAGAGGCGTCGTTTTAGTTATCGAAGATCTTTCCGAGTTGCTCGCGGCGCAACGAGCGGCGGCATGGAGCGAAGTTGCGCGGCGCATGGCCCACGAGATCAAAAACCCTTTGACGCCGATTCAGCTTTCAGCCGAACGCATCGCGAAGAGCTACGGACGCGCCTCGGCAAACGGCGGCAGCAATGGATCGGATGAAACACGCGTCGCGGCGGTCATCGCGGAATGCACTGAAACGATCAGTCGCGAAGTCGCGGGTTTGAAAGCGATGGTTGACGAGTTCTCACGTTTTGCACGGCTGCCCGCCACGCGCCTCGAACTCGCAAATCTCAACGACGTCGTGACGCAGGCGGTCGGGCTGTATAAAGAACGTCTCGACGGCGTTTCGCTGGCGGTGCAACTGGGTAACGATCTACCAACAGCGATGCTCGACGTCGAACAGATGAAACGCGTGTTCGTGAACCTGATCGACAACGCGCTCGAGGCGCTTGTTCATGTGAACGATGAAAAGCGGATCGCAATCATTACGAGTCATGATGCTGAAAGAAGTTTGCTGCGAGCCGAAGTGGCCGACACCGGGCAGGGAATCGAGCCCGGAGATTTCAGACGACTGTTCGAGCCGTACTTCTCACGGCGCGACAGCGGCACCGGTCTCGGACTCGCGATCGTGCAACGAATAATACTGGAACACGGCGGCCACATCCGCGCCGAGAAAAATCATCCGCGCGGAGCGAGGTTCGTGATTGATTTGCCCGCAAACGGTTAACCGCAGATGGACTCGATTCTCATAGTTGACGACGAACGCGGCATTCGCGAAACGCTGCGCGCGGTGATGGAAGACGAAGGCTTCGTCGCCGACGCTGTCGGGACGGGCGAGGAGTGTCTCAAAGCGCTGGGCAAGCGCGCTTACGGCTGTATTTTGCTCGACGTTTGGCTGCCTGGGATCGATGGACTCGAGACGTTGAAACAGTTGCGCGCGGCGGGATCGGATGCCGCTGTCGTGATCATCTCCGGTCACGGCAACATCGAGACTGCTGTTCGCGCGACGAAACTGGGCGCGTTCGACTTCATCGAGAAGCCGTTGTCAATCGAGAAGACAGTGCTCACCGTCCGCAATGCGTTGCGCCAGCAGCGACTCGAGCTGATCAATGCTGACATGGCCGCGGCCCTCTCGCGTGAATACGTGATGGTGGGCGAATCGGTCGCGATGCGCGCTTTGCGAAAGCAGATCTCAGTTGTCGCGCCGACAGACGGGCGCGTCCTGATTTACGGCGAGTCGGGCACCGGAAAAGAGTTAGTCGCACATGCGATTCATGCCGAATCGCGGCGCGCTGCCGCGCCGTTTATCGAAGTAAATTCCGCCGCGATTCCGGAGGAGTTGATCGAATCAGAACTCTTTGGCCACGTGAAAGGCGCATTTACCGGTGCGACTGCCGCGAAGAAAGGCAAGTTTGAACTGGCGGACGGCGCGACGATCTTTCTCGACGAAGTCGGCGACATGAGTCCGAAGGTGCAGGCGAAAGTTCTGCGCGTGTTGGAAGAACAACGCTTTGAGCCGGTGGGAAGCGGAAACTCGATCACGGTCGATGTGCGTGTGATTGCCGCGACCAACAAACGTTTGGACGTCGAGATCGAGCAGGGAAACTTCCGCGCCGATCTTTTCTATCGACTGAACGTGATTCCTTTTGAGTTGCCGCCGCTGCGCGAGCGTTTGGAAGACGTGCCGCTGTTGGTTGATTACTTCAACCAGCATTTCTCCCAGTCGTACGGCAAAAAGCCGAAGCAGTTTCTGCCCGAAGCTGTTGAAGAGATGCAGTCGTATTCGTGGCCGGGCAATGTGCGTGAACTGAGAAACACAGTCGAGCGGGTGGTGATCATGCATCCCGGCACGCGCGTCTCGGCCACTGATCTGCCGCCTCACGGCAAAGAAGAACCACCGGCGGCGTCCTTCCGCTTCCCCTCCTTTAAAGAGGCCACCGAGGCCTATCACCGCGAGTTTATTCAACGAAAGCTCGAAGAGGCTGACGGCAACGTCTCTCGCGCCGCGGAGTTGATGGGGGTCGATCGCAGCCACCTTTATCGCCGCATGCGCGCTCTGGGCATTCAGAATCGTGTAACTCCGCAATAAATTAACCACGGATTTAACGGATGAAATCCGCGGATTCTTCCGTGCTCATCCGTGGTTGTTCCCGCTCCGGTGTGAAATATTCTCAGGAAACTAAAATTGACAACGCGTCTTCAAATAGCTTATCTAAGCTGTTGAGGTTTAAATGGATTTTACGACTAAAGAATTGTTGAAGCGTTACGCGAAACTGGCGATTGGCCAGCCGTTCTCGCCCGTGTTGCTGAATATTCTCGTCACGTCAGTTTGCGACATGCGTTGCACGCACTGCTTCTTCACTGACGAACTCGACGATCGCCCGCGGAAGAAGCTCCAGATGAAAACGCACGAGATCGAGCGTATCTCCGAAACACTCGGCGGAAATCTCGGCGTGCTGATCCTCGCCGGCGGCGAGCCGTTCACGCGCAAGGACCTTCCCGAGATCGCGCGCGCCTTCTACCAGAACAACAAGCTCGAGTCGATCTACATCATGTCGAACGGGCAGATTCAGAAGCGAATCTTTCCGGACGTCACGCGAATTTTGCAGGAGTGTCCAAACCTCAACGTCACGGTCGCGCTCGGCATCGATGGGCCAAAACAGGAACACGAGAAGATTCGTCAAAAACCCGGCTCGTGGGACATCGCCATCGACACCGCCCGCCAGCTACAGTCGATCAAGAAAGAGTATCCGCGCCTCGACGTGCAGACGTGTACGTGCTTCATGAATTCCAACCAGGACTCCATCTTCGAGTGGTACGACTTTCTGAAGTACGACTTGAAACCCGACAAGGTGAATTTCAACTACATCCGTCCGCCGTCAGCCGATCCAAAAGAACTGGACATCGATCACTCGCGCTACGCGAAGTTGGCCCAGATGATCGACGACGATTCGCGTCACGCCGCAATCAAGAACAACTACGGCGGCAGCGCGGGTTTCTTCAAGGCCGCGATCGATATCTACATGCACGGCCTGATTGCGAAGACACAGGAGACACAGACTGCGCAGATGAAATGCTACGCGGGCACAGCCGGCGGCGTGATTTACGACGAGGGCACGGTCTCGTCCTGCGAGAACCTCGAGCCGGTCGGAAACTTGCGTGACTTCGATTGGAATTTTCAGAAGCTGTGGCTGTCGCCCGCGATGCAGGCGCGTCGCAAGAAGGCGAGTGACGGCTGTTTCTGCACGCACGAGTCAAACAGTTATTACCCGTCACTGGCGTTCAACCCGGGACACTTGATCCAGATCAAGAAACTGGAACGAGAGATGAAGAAGGCGCGCAAAGCCGTGGAGAAAGCGGAGCACGCCGGATTGCCGGTTGCCGATCTAAATTAGGCCAGAAAAAAGGCAAAGAAGGCACAAAAGAAACAGCGATGGCGCAGCAGCAACGTATCCCGAAGATTCTTATTATTTCTTCTGACACCGGTGGCGGACATCGTTCCGCTGCGGCTGCGATCGTCGCCGGCGTGCAGAAGTTTTTCGAAGGCGAATCGTACGCGGTCAGGGTCGTGCGTGCCGTCGAGGAATCGCATCACCTCAGCGCGAAGCTCGTGCGTCTGTACAACTGGATACTGCGCAACCGGCAGCACTGGATGAAATATTTTTACTGGTGCATGAACCGTGTTCGACCGGAGAAGAGCGCGTTTTTTTACAAGCGATGTGTCGGTTACGTTGTCGACCTGTTCGAGCGCTGGTGTCCGCACGTGGTCGTGAGTGTTCACCCGCTTACGCAGCATATCTTTGCGCGTGTGTTGCAGGAGTTGAATCTCGCGAATCGTATTCCGCTCGTGTCCGTAGTGACCGATCCTTGTTACGGTTTTTGGAAGGGTTGGGCTTGCGACGCGGTTAGCCTTTATTTGGTTGCGAGCGAAGACGCGCGACGCCAGTTGATCGATTACGGAGTGTCGCCGGAACGGATCAAGATCTCAGGTTTGCCGGTGCATCCGAAGTTTGCTTATCCGGGTGAGGAAGCGGCGCAAGCGGCGCGGCGCGCACTCGGTTTGGATCCGGAAAAGTTTACGGTGTTTGTGAACGCCGGTTGGATCGGCGGCGGCAACATCCCGCAGATCTTTCGCGAGCTGGTGCGTGGCGAGTTGGATGTGCAGGCGATCTTTCTCGCCGGCAAGAATGAAGACTTGCGCGTCGCTGCCGAATCGATCGCACTCGACGCGCCGTTTCCGATCAAAGTTATCGGTTACTCAGACGAGATCGAGAAACTGATGAGCGCCGCGAATGTCATGATCTCGAAACTCGGCGGACTCACAACCTTCGAAGCGTTTGCTTGTCGTGTTCCAATCATCGCCGACCTGATAACCGAGCCCATGCCACAGGAAGCCGGAACCGCAGACCTCATCGCGCAGCGCGGCGCGGGCGTGATGTTGAAGCGTTCGATCGATGTAGTGCCGGTTGTGCGGCGCATGATGGAAGACCAGGTCCATTACTCACGCATGCGTGCTGCGACTGTTGGTCTCGCTGTCCCGAACGCCACTCGTCACATCGTCGAAGAGATCGCCGCTCTCATTCCACAACCGGAAGCACCGGTCCTCAGCGAAGTCATCTCCGCTTAAAGATCAGCGAACGAAGTCTGTTCCGAAAATCCGTTATGTGTGATCATCAACAGTCAAGAACTCACTCGAAAAAAATATTGACAGACTCGTTCCGTGCTCGTAAACTCCGCCCACTTCGAGTAGCACGGTCATCTGACAATCATTCTCCCCGACTACACGTTCACTCGCTAAGTGAATCGCTTCTAACACCAGGGTGCCTTCAGTGAGATTTGAGAGTTCTCAAATTTCTTCAAACGGGCAAATTGACTCCTCGCTTCGGTTGCTAAACCTCTAACGAAAGAAGAACTGTTGCGACTCAGAATCGTCGCAGTTGATTTCGCAAGAACCTAAGCGTTAGTTCCCAGCTAAGTAAATATAGATCTGCGCAATGGCGACTCACGCTCTTCTCGAGCGCACCTATAAGTCTATTCGCCACTCACCGATCTATGAAGATCACAGATGTCCCAACTTAAAAAGGAGCAGTGACATGAAACCAGCGGCACGGATCCTGTTTTTCTTTTTCGGCTTTTGTCTTTTCCTTGGTCAACAAACCGAGTCGTTCGCTCAGGGGAACGGTCAACCGTGCCCGCAGCAGGGCAGTTCCACTAACATGGAACTGGAAGTGCAGTACCCGAATCAAACATGGACATCTTCGATCAGTCTCAAACCTTGCGAGACGGTGGAGGTTTACGAGAGTCACAACCTTGGCAGCGATGGCAACCTCGGCACAAACTTGACGTTCACTTACTACAATGGCAGCGGTCAAACACTTTCCTCACAGATGTTCTGGGGCTTTTTTAATGGCGGGAATTTGTTCCCGTCTCAGCAGACCGAGCCGTTTCCATGGCGCGGGTCGGTAGGACCGGAAGGCTTGCCCGTCACGCTTGAAATCAAAGCGTGGTCGCAGGTCGGTTTCGGCTCCGGCTCGCCGCAATATCCGAAGTACCAGGTCACGATCGTCAAGAAGCCGCGTCCGGGATACAACCTCGGCGGTAACACCTTCGGCAACAGCCTTATGGTCGATAGTCTTCCTGCGACTTATTACGGCAGCCTACGCCCGGAAGACCAGGGCCAATTCTTTAAAGTGCATTTGCAAGGCAACCAGGCTCTGTATGTTGGAGGCTACTCGGAAGGCAAGCCCAACGTGGGCGGCGGTTTCACCATCGAGATTTACGACCAAAGCCTTCAAGACATGACGCCCAGCACTGTCTGGCTCAATAACTCCGACTACGGGATTGTGACATTTTCCAAAACGTTCACTAACCCCTACGCCACACCTCTTGATTTTTACATCCGGCTGACGACGTGGCCGTGGTCTGTCCTCAATTTCAGGCTGGACCTATCACTTGGTCCCATCGTACGCGAGAAACCGGTCATCGTTGTTCCCGGTATATCCGGCAGCCGCCTCGTCGATAGCACCAACGGCAACGAACTGTGGCCGGGTCTTTTAACAAATCATAACTCTCTCAGCCTCAACCCCGACGACAATCCGAACCAAAACATTGTGGCCACTGACGCTATCCGTGGCATTACGGTTTCGATCCCAGTCTATGGTACTTACGAAAAGCCTGTATATTCGCCGATTCTTCAGATGCTGACCCAGCAAGGCGGTTACCGGGAATATCAGGTCAACAA
>JBKPPH010000296.1:0-22960 GCA_046733535.1 Acidobacteriota bacterium | reverse complement strand
GGACGGGGCCGAGTTTGAGCTCGGAAAGGGGGGTGGCCTGATCGCGAAGCACAGAGGTGAGGGCGTCGTTGCTGAAATAACGACGGCCGCGCGCGATCACAATGAAGTCGCCGGTGCCGAGTTGCTTGAGTGCTTCCGGATCGGAAAGTGAGACGCCGATCAGCTCGGGACGCCCGTCACGGTCGGCATAATAAGACGCAAGTGAAGGACTCTCACTCGCCACGCGTGCCCCAGGTCGAGCGCGACTCGATATCTCCCTCATCACGTCGCGCATACTCGCGTCGTAAAACTCGTCGTGCGGAAAATAGTAACCCGCCCACGCCGTGCCACCGCCGACGGAGTTCGTGAATAGACGAAAGTGCGGCGCGGCCTGAATCGAGCCGATCACAGACGCAGTGATGACGACAACCGCCAGTAATGCAGGTATGTAGTGTTTCAAACTCGTGGCCCATTCAAAACGCCTGGCCAGCCACCGGCCCGCACATTGAATTCCGAGCGCGCTTGTGATCAGGACCGCCGGGAGCACTGTCGTGTAGTAGCGCGTGAATTTGCCGCCCGGAAAACAGAACGCCACCACCCACAACATCAACCAGAAGAGAATGAAATAACGCCCATCGCCGAGCTTGCGTCGAAATAACAGCGGCAGCCCAACGACGAACCCGAGCACAGTCAAGAGGGGCAGTTTGACAGCCGTAAAGACCAAATAGAAGTAAACCGGGATGCCACGAAGCCAATCGTCAAAGCGCTGCGTGTAGAGCCTGTTCATGAATTCATACCCGTCGTGGCTCACACGCCTGCCGCCCGCGAACAGGCCCATCTGGCGCCAGGTTTCAGGCAGCAGAATCGTCGGACTCAACACCAGAAATACAATACCCATGATCGCGAACACAGTGAGGATGCGTTTCTTTCCAAGCCGCCAACGCGTTTCAGGAAGCCGCTGAAACATCCAGTAGTAGCACATGCTGATCGCGAAAAAGTGTGGCACGTACTTCGACGCGACCATTGCTCCGTAGGACGCAGCAGTGGCCCAGTAGTACTTATTCGGATTCCTGTTGGTGCTTTCCGCGACGCGCTGTCCACGCAGCCAAAAGACATTCGCCAGTAAGAAGAAGAAAAGCAGGAACGAATCTTCTTTGGCGATCCGGTTGAAGCCGATGCCACTCGGATCGAAGGCCCACAACGCAGCGCTGATCAGAGCGACTTCAGCGCCGAAAAGTTCCGAAGCAATCAAGAAGATCAGCAGCGTGCTCAGCGTGCCGGCGATCACGCCCGGCAGTCTCAACGCGGTTTCGGGCGCAATGCCACTAGCAGGAAAAGCGGCGTTCCACTTTTCGACGACGATGATCGAAGCGGCCTGAAAAGCCTTCATCAACATCGGGTGTTCGCCGTTCGCGCCGGTCAAACCATGAGCGCGATAGTCGGCGACGGCGCTGAGTTTGTTGAGCTCATCTTCGCTCAGCCCTTCGGCGCTCAAGCCTGTGACGCGGAAACCAAAGCCCGCAACCATCAATACGATGAGTGCGGTGAAGACAAGCGTTCTGCTGTTGGATAGGAGACCACTGCCGGCAAAGAGGTCAGGTCTCAAACCGGCGGTGACAATAGCTTCGGCGCGTGCAGACATATCAAAGTGCGCAAGGGTATCGAAGAGGCGTGTATGTGTCAAAACGTTGGACAGGATTACAAGATTTCTCAGGATTTACAGGCTGCAATCATGTAGAATCCTGCAAAATCTTGTAACTCCTGTCCATGGACCAAACAGACAAACTAGCACGGCGACTCGGATTATTCGATGCCACCATGATCGTCATGGGCGGGATTATCGGCTCCGGGATCTTTATGAACCCGTCCGTCGTGGCCCTCCAGGTTCGTACTCCGTTTTTAATTCTTGGTGCGTGGGTGCTCGGAGGATTGTTTGCACTGGCCGCGGCGTTCATCTGGGCAGAACTGGCTGCCGTGCGGCCTGATGTCGGCGGACAGTACGCGTATCTCAGAGAAGCGTTTCATCCCGGAGTGGCGTTCGTTTACGGTTGGGTGCTGCTGCTCGTGGTCCAAACGGGTGGCATGGCCGCCGTCGCCGTCACGTTCTCGCGTTACTTTGTCGAGTTAACTCACTTGCCAATCGCGTACCCTTATCTCGCAGCCATCGTGCTCATTACGCTCACAGTCATCAACTGCCTCGGCGTCCGTGCCGGCAGCACCGTGCAAAGCATCCTGATGGTCTTGAAGATCATAGCCATCGCCGCGCTCGTCATCTGCGGACTCTCATTCGCCCATCGGAGCGCGGCCCCTTCTGATCTCCTCGATAGACCACCTTCACTCGATCTACTCACAGCGTTCGGCGCGGCTCTGGTGCCCGTCATTTTTAGTTACGGCGGCTGGCAAACAGCGACATTCGTCGCGGGTGAAATCAAAGAGCCGCGAAAGAATTTACCACGCGGCTTGATCCTCGGAGTCATGGGAGTCGTTTTGCTGTACCTCGCCGCGAACGTGGTCTACGTCAGCGTGCTGGGCACCGCCGGACTTGCCGCGTCAGCCGCGCCTGCATCCGACGTCATGAGGAGCGCGCTTGGAGACTTCGGCGCGCGTGCAATTGCGACGGGGATCGCGATCTCGACCGCCGGTTTTCTGAGTCAAAGCATGCTCACCGCGCCGCGCGTTTACTTCGCGATGGCCCAGGATGGTTTGTTCTTCAAAAGCGTCGGCACCGTACACCCGCGAACGCGCGCGCCGATCGTCGCCATCGCTCTTCAGGGTGTGTTCGCGATCGTAATCGCCTTGCTCGGCACATACGAACGCATTCTCAACTACGTCGTTTCCGTCGACGTGATCTTTTTTGGATTGACGGCGTGCTGTATCTTCGTCTTTCGCAGGCGGGGAACTGTCGACGGCATCACGAGAGTCCCGGGGCATCCGCTGACTACGATCTTGTTCATCGCGGTCTGTTGGCTCGTGGTTATCAACACCGTCTACCGCTATCCGCGGAACACGTTGATCGGAATCGCCATCATGATCGCAGGAGTTCCGGCGTATTTGTTCTGGCGTTGGAGGAATAGCAATGACAGCGGCGCGTGAAGTGTTGAGTTCGTCGTACATGTACTGGGCCAAGACGAGCTCGGTCGCGAAGTACAACCTGGCGACGAGTGGCCTGGGCAATTTGAAACTGCGCGAGCTGCGCGTGTCGCTCGACGATCTCGAAATCACGGACGGTGGCTACGGTTATCAACCGCTGATCCGATTAATCGGCGAAAGGTATCGAGTCGCCGCCGAATCGATAGTCACTGCCGCGGGGACCACGTTTGCCAATCACCTTGCGATGGCGGCGCTCATCAAGCCGGGCGACGAAGTGTTGTTTGAGCATCCGGCGTACGAACCGATGCTCGCCGCGGCTCGTTACCTCGGCGCGAACGTTAAGCGTTTTTCCCGCACGTTCGAAAACGGTTTCCGAATTCTGCCGGAGGAACTGGAGCGATTAGCCAGCCATTCCACTCGTTTGATTGCACTGACCAATCTGCATAATCCGAGCGGCGTTTTAATCGACGACTCCACGTTGAAACAGATCGGCGAGATCGCGCGACGATTCGGCGCGCGCGTTTTGGTTGACGAGGTTTACATCGAGACGTTGTTTGAAGAACCGCCTCGGACGGCTTTTCACCTCGGTAACGAGTTTGTCGTGACCAGCAGTTTGACCAAAGCATTCGGACTCAGCGGTCTGCGCTGTGGCTGGATCTTTGCCGAACCCGAACTCGCGAGGCGGATGTGGTTGCTCAACGATCTTTTTGCAGCAACGCCAGTGCACGCAGGCGAGCGGCTAAGCGTCGTGGCCATGCAGCAGCTTCCCGAGCTTGCGGAACGATCGAAACAACTGCTCGATCGCAATCGCCGGTTGCTGAATGAGTTTCTTGATACGCGTGCGGATCTCGACGTGATCAGACCTGAGTTTGGAACGGTGATGTTTCCGCGTGTGCGTCGCGGGACTGCCGACGAACTGTGCCGCTTGCTGCGCGAGAAATATGAGACGTCAGTCGTGCCTGGCCGCTTCTTCGAGATGCCTGATCATTTTCGGGTTGGGATAGCCGGGGATACGGACGTGCTGGAAGCGGGATTGGAACGACTCGGTAAAGCGTTAGACGAATTCAGCCGCAGATGAACGCAGATAAACGCTGATCAGCGGTAAATCAGCGTTCATCTGCGGCCCTTTCTTACTTCTTGAATAACAAGCCAGTCACGCACTTGTTCGGCGGCTTCAATGCCGACAGCTTCAGTGGTAATCCTAATCGGCGTTCCGGTTGGCCAGTTGTCTCGCTTCAACATCGGCCCACCGACTGCTTTGTAATAGACCTTGCCCTCAAACTTCTTCTGCCCGGTGCGTGGCTCAAAAACGACGACGCGGACGTCGAGGTCGGTCGGATTCAGGATAAGCGTGCCGCTCTGAAACTCGTCCACGTCAAATTGCAGCAAGACGACAATCGACTCAGTCTCTCGTTTCGCTCGCTTAGCCGCAGCGTCGCGCTTGATGTCGCCGAGCGACGTAACGGTGACATTCTTAAAACCGCCGAGGTTTTGCAGGACGTGCTTGAAGATAGCGTCTTCGCTCAGAAGTCGTTTGGACGAAAACTCCGAACCGACCAGCAGCGAAACGCTTTGTCTCAAATCTCTCGCGCTGGGTTTGGTACTCGCTTCCGTATCGACTTGTGGCGTCGGAATTGGTGGTTGAGCGGGTTTGGGAGCGCGCCGTCCTGATTGCGCAATCGTCTGCGTGGCGAGCAGTAGCAACAAGCTCGACGCCGCAAAGACGCGCTTTTTGTAGCGATTTCGCTGAAAGCCGGGGAGCATTTGACCTTAGAAGCGGGGTTGGTCTACAGGGTTGTTTAAGATGATTCACGTGATATTCGGGATTAGCATGTAAATCAGGTGTCTGGAGGCGTCAGGTAAATCTGGACGGCGGCGCCCTTCCGCAACTCCTCGGCGTAGGCCAGGAACAGCTTTCGCTCCTCCTGCCCGGTCAGATACTGCATGATCCGAACCTTGAGATCCTCGAAGTTCCCTTTCAAACTCTTCTTGTTCTCGTTGTAATACGCCCGCGCCTGCTCTTCGCTGACAATCGGAGTTTTCAGCTTGACGTTCCGGTCTATCAGGGCCTGCGGAGTTGTTCCCAATCGCTTTGCTTCTTCTTCCAAAAGGTAATCATTGATTCTCAGATCGAGATCCTGCTTACGAAGGGCGTACACCTGCTGCTGGACACGAAGGATCAGCGGCCGCAAAGCCTGCTCGATATCGCGTGAGGTGATGTTTACGCCGTTCACGGTCGCGAAGACGCGCGACAGTTCAGCTTCGTTTGCCGGTGGCGTAACCGGCTCATTCGAGATACTAATCTGAGCACCGGCGCGCAACGCGTTTGCCAACTCGGCGGCACGCAGAGTTTCCCGCTCACTTCTCAAACGCGCGATGATGTCGTTTTTCACGCTCTTGAAGTCCTGAGATGTCCGGCTCTTGTTGCGCTCATAGACCTCGCGGGCTTCTGCTTCAGAGGGCGGCGTTATCTTTGCGGTGACTTCGAGTTCGAGAAGTTTTGCGGGAGTCAGCCCGCGTCGTTTTGCTTCGGCTTCTAGCAGGAGGTTATTGATTTGACGGCCGAGTTCCTGGCTGCGTGCGACGATGACGGCGTCTTGAGCGAGCGTGACCTGAGTTTGCGTGTCGACACTCAGATCTTTCTTCGTGATCTTGAAACCGTTGACGACTGCGAGCACGTTGATTTGAGGTTTGTCTTCGCAACCGCAGTTTGGAACTTGGAAGAACGTGATGAGAAACAGAGTCAGGAGGAAAATCATGAAAATCCTGTCTAACGGAGAGCTCGAATCGCTTCGCGTGCGTAGTACGTCAAGATGATGTCGGCGCCCGCGCGTTTGATACTCGTGAGAGTCTCCATCATCACGCGCTCTTCGTCGATCCAACCCTTCTGCGCAGCCGCTTTGATCAGCGCGTACTCACCTGAAACGTGATACGCCGCGAGGGGAACGTCGAATCGATCGCGAACCATTCGCAAGATATCGAGGTACACCGTCGCGGGTTTGACCATCAGGATGTCGGCACCTTCGGAGTAGTCGAGCTCAGCTTCGCGCATCGCCTCGCGCGCGTTTGGCGTGTCCATTTGATAAGCACGCCGGTCGCCAAACTCAGGCGCACTCTGCGCCGCTTCGCGAAATGGACCATAGAACCCGGACGCATACTTCACCGCATAAGCCATGATCGCCGTATTCTCGAACCCTTCATTGTCGAGCATTTCGCGAATCGCGCCGACCTGTCCATCCATCATCGCCGAAGGCGCAACAACGTCCGCGCCTGCCGCCGCCTGACTCAAGGCGGTGCGCGCCAGCAGCTCCAGCGACTCATCGTTGAGCACCTCGTTTCCGCGAACGACACCGCAGTGGCCGTGCGACGTGTATTCACACAAGCAGGTATCGGCCATGATGATCACTTCAGGGGATGACTGCCGAACTGCGCGGATCGCGCGTTGAACGATGCCGTCTTCCGCGTATGCACCCGACGCGAGTGCATCTTTCGACTCGGGCAGCCCAAAGAGAATGATGCTGCGAACGCCGATATCACACGCCGCAGCGACTTCCTTCGTTACCTCATCGATCGAAAGGTTGTAAACGCCGGGCATTGACGAGATCTCGCGACGGACGCCCGTGCCGGGACAAACGAACAGTGGCAGCACGAAGTTGTCGGGCGCGAGCCGGGTCTCACGCACCATCGCGCGGAGCGCATCGTTTTTGCGAAGTCGACGAGGACGATGAATCATTGTTTAATTACCAGCGATGATATGCGGGATGACCGGGCTTAACTGCTACGAACGTACCGCGACAAGTAGCGCAAACTTTGTCGTGCGCAATCAACTCGCCTTCGACAACGGCGCGATTGTCAGTTGATTCGACAACACGAGCGACTAGTTTCACTGGCCGATCGCTCGGCGTCGGTCGCAAGAGTTTGATTGCGTATTCAGACGTGACTGTGCACGGCGGCGTGTCAGCGCCGGTCTTCTGCATCAGGTGCCAGGCTGCCGACCAGTTGCAATGGCAATCGAGCAGAGTGCCGATGATCCCACCGCCCAACATTCCCTCGAACGCTTCGTATTCCTTGCTCGGTTGCCACTCGGCGACAACTTCGTCACCGTCTACGAAACTGCGGATGTGCAGTCCCTTCGGATTTGCTGGACCACAACCGAAGCAGGCGAGATTCGGGGCGTACGTTTCCTGGATACTTTGCATATTAATCGTCTAATCCTGTCCAACTAACCTCGAGCCGCTCGTAACTGCTGCCTCAGTTTGAACCGCTGAATTTTTCCCGTTGCCGTGTAGGGCAGCTCTGTAACAAACACATACTTGCGCGGCTGCTTGAACCGAGGCAGCGACTCGCCCGCAAGCGCGCGCAACTCTTCTTCAAACGCCGGCGATTCGGATTCTACATCCTGCTTCACAACAAACGCACACGCGCAGGGAAGTCGATCCGCGTCAAAATCTTCAACGACGGCCGCGCGCGCCACACCCGGATGTCGCAACAACACGCCTTCAACCTCAACCGGAGAAACCCACTGCCCGCTCGATTTGAAACAATCATCGCTGCGTCCCATGTGAAACCAGTAGCCGTCTTCATCGCAACGATACAGATCTCCAGTACGCACCCAACCATCGACGAAAGTTCGCGCGGTGGCTTCAGGGTTCTGCCAGTAGCCGCGCGCGGCACTGTCGCCCTTGATCCACAAGTTTCCTTCTGCGCCTGCCGGCGCCGGTTCTCCTTTTTCGTCCAGCAGCCGCGCTTCGTAGCCCTTGAGTAGTTTGCCACTGCTGCCGTAACGCACATCGTTTTCATGGTTTGACATGAACATGTGCAACATCTCGGTCGAGCCGATCCCATCGAGCAACTGGACCCCGAACTCTCTTTCCCATTCTTCGCCGAGCTGTGCCGGCAACGCTTCGCCTGCCGAGACACAGAAGCGCAAGCTCGAGCAATCGAGTTTCTGCTTGCTGCGGTGATGTTCGAGCAGAAGGTTGTAGACCACTGGGACGCCGAAAAAGATCGTTGGCCGATGCTCGGCGAAGATGTTCGCGATCACGTCGGGTGAGGGTTTCTCGCGACACAAGATCGTCGTCGCTCCGTTCAAAAGCGGAAACGAGAAAGTGTTGCCGAGACCGTAAGCGAACGGGAGTCGCGATGACGAAAACAGACGATCTTCGCGCGTGAGGCGCAATACCTCGCGACAAAACGTTTCGTTCGTGTAGAAGATGTCGGACGGGCAGTGGACCGCGCCTTTCGGTTCGCCGGTGCTGCCGGAAGTGTAGAGTATGAACGCGGGATCATCCGCACCCGGCTTGGGAAAATCTGGAGAACCGGTACCGGTTTGGTCCAGCAAGCCTGCTAAATGATTGAACGTTACGGGCGGGTTTCGCAGTCGCGAGTCGGTGATGTAAAAACGATCGCCACTGTCTCCCACCGTCTCCTCGCGCCGCTGCACACCGACAACATTTTTCAGCGACCGCAGCTTTTCCGGCGCATGTGTCAGCAGTGTGTTGCATGAATCGTCATCGATGAAGGCGATCGTCGCCCCGGAGTTGTGAAGTATCGAACACTGCTCATCCGGCCGGAGCGCCATGTTAATGGGAACGGCGATTGCGCCCAGCGAGCACGTGGCGATGAACGCTTCAATGAACTCCGGTGAGTCATGTAGCAGGAGGGCAACGCGGTCGCCGCGGCGCGCCTGCAGAGAGTCGATAACCTGCGCCATCTTCAAAGTTTCCACACGCAACTGGCCGTACGTGAGCTCGCGCTTGCCGAATTTGATTGCGGGCGACGAGGCGTCGTGTGTGAAAATAGCTTCGAAGAGGTTCATCGCGTTGTCCATCTTAGACAATCCTGTAATCCTGTAAAGCTGATGGAAGTCCTGCTTTTCCTACTGTTCCTGCTCGCGCTCATAACCGTTGTCGGCCATTTTATATGGTGGATGGCGGCGACGATCATTCGCGCGCTTTTGGGGTCTCCTGAGATTAACCGTCCCGAGCCGCGCGTCGACCGAGCTAGCGATCTGGATATCACGGAACGCCAGATCGTGAAGTTTTACATTGAGGGCAGACTCGACGACGAAACGTACGAGAAGTTAATGAAGCAGATCCGGGGGGCACGCGCCGGCTTTGCTCCGCCACCCAAACCGGAACAAGAACCTGTCGTAAGCACGCCAGAACCCGCGCCCGCAGTTGTCGCTGCTTCGCTCGTCGCCACTGAAGACGAAATCGTAATCGAACCCGTCGTCGCACACGAAGAGCAATTCACGCCGACACCGCGCCCGCCGCGCAGATCTTTCTCCGAGGTGCTCAACGCCTTCATGGAAGAGAGCAACATCCGCTGGGGCGAAATCATCGGCGGCCTGTTGATTATCGGTTGCTCGATTGCGCTCGTCGTGAGCTTGTGGGCGCAGATATCTCAAATCCCTGTTCTCAAGTTTTTGATCTTCACAACGGTCACTGCGGTTCTTTTCGGAATCGGACTCTACACCGAACATCGCTGGAAACTTCCGACTACGAGTCGAGGCATTCTGACGATCGCCACGTTGCTCGTGCCTTTGAACTTTCTCGCGATTGCCGCGGTTTCGGCGAGCAACACGTCAGGCGCACTCGTGATCGGAAGCGAGTTAGCGGCGCCCGCGATCTTTCTTTGTCTGGTCTATTTTGCCGGACAGATCATCACGCCCGGTTGCGCACACATCTTGTCAGCCGGCGTGCTCGGATCGTCGATCGGACAACTGCTCGTACGACACTTCGCTTCGAGCGACAGTCCACCCGCGCCTTTGATTTTGCTCGCCGCGTTTCCGGTCGCGTGTTATGTCGTGACAGTCGCACTCGCTCTGCGCGTCGTGCTTCACGATCGCGAGATCGATGAAAGCGAAACGACGACGGTGTTCACTGTCCTCGGCACAATGAGCTTTGCCGCGCTGCTGCCGTTTGGCTTGTTGCTCTACCGGTCGGGATCGATGGGTCTGTCGATGATGTACCTCGCTCCGATCGTCACGCTCTGGGGTTTGCCGATGCTCGCGACGGGCACGCTCTTGTGGCGAAAGATCAACAACCCGCAACTCGTTGCTTCGCGAACGACAGGCACGGCGCTCGGAATTCTTGGCGTAATGATTGTGCTCGCGGGAATGGTTCTCGCATGGCCCAATCCATCGAGCATCGTGCCGGCGGCGTTGTTGAACTTCGCGATCTTCACCGCGCTTGCCGTCGCGCTCGAACTGCCCGTCGCGCACCTGATCGCAGCCATCTGTTTTGCTTTGGCGTATGTGGTCCTGTTCCACGTGTTCGCCGGAAACATCAGTTGGCTGAATCTTCGTGTGACGTCGTTGCTCAAGGTGAGTCTGTCGGTGAGCAGTGGACAGGCGCTCGTCGCTGCGGTCGCTGTTTTCATTGGGGCTTCGGAATGGTTGTCGACACGCAAGAGGGAACGCGACAGTTACTACTACTTCGTCGCTGCGTGCTTCATCGGAGCGTTGAGTCTAGCGCTCACGATCGCGTTCGGAGCGCCGCCTGACGGTCTGTGGATCGTTTACGGCCTCTACTCACTCGGCGCGTTTTGGATGGCGTGGCGGCGGAATTTGGCGCCATTCACGTGGATCGGATCAGCGTTGCTGCTGTTTTCGCTGGCGAATAACTTCGCGCTGTCGTTCTCGTTTCCCGGCCAAACAGCTCTGTTCGCACATGCGACGCTGTGCGCTGTGGCAGCTATCGTCAGCTCGCGCTACAACAGCAAAGTCCTTTCCACGCCACTCAACTACAGCGCCCTCATCTCTCTTGTTCTCGGAGTTGTCAGTCTGTTTGAAGCGAACGCGCGGGAAGTCACGTGGATGCAGGCGCAGCGAGTCTTCTGGATTGCCGGCATCCTCCTGCTTCTGCTCTGGATCAATCGTCGCAGGATCATCTTCAGCGCGCTTCAAATCGCACTGACCTGCGCATTCGTCTTGACCGTCAAAGCAGCGCTTCAGCAGTACGACTGGTACTCCTATCTGCCACACGCTTTCCTCCATCCGTCCGCGCTTCAGATCTACGGAACAGTGCTCGCACTGCTGTGTCTCGCATGGCTCGCCGTGCGGCTGCTGGTGAAACGCGCGTCGGCCGGGCATGACGACGAGAACTGGTTAGCCGCGGCGTGGCGGCTGCTCGACACGAAATACTCAGTCGATCGCATCGTCGCCTGGTTGCTTCTCGGCGGGTTCCTGCTCCTCGCTGTTTACGGATCGTTTTCCGGCGTCGTGCGAGAGGTGGCGGCAATGGGAAGCGACGCGGGGTTTGATGTCGCCGGCTCTCCTCACGAGGAAGCGCTCACACTCGGTTCGTGGATCGTGCTTGGTCTGCTGACGATCACGATGCTCGGCAATTTTTGGGAACGTCGCAGCCGCGTGCATTTGCTCGGCGCGCTCGTCGGCCTTTCCGCCGCGGTTCCACTGCTCGCCGGACGATTCGAGTATCAACTCGCGACCGCATCAGCGTGGCGCTGGCTGGCCGCACTGTTTCTCCTCGCCGGCTCGTTTCTGATCTGGTATCGGAAACGCATCGCCACGTTCGCGCCAGCCGAATTTGACGCGGAAGCATTAGCGAAACAAGCGCGACCGCTACTGATTGCTCTTACTGTTCTGCCGCTTATCGTGCTGACGATCTATCCCGCGCTTCGAGCAATCTTCTATTCAACTATCCAACACCCGACGAGCGGTTTCTTCGCATCGCTCGGAAGTGAGTTGTCGTATGGTTTGCCACTCGTGTTGGTGGTACTCGTGATGATCGGCTACGCGCTGCGCGAGCGAATGCCCGAGTTCGCTTTCTACGCCGGCGCTTTCCTCAACCTGACTGTGACGATCGCGTTTCTGCTGGCAGTGGTTGCCGCTCGCGGCGCGATGGACCGTGTGGTGGTGATTCGTCTCGTGCAATTGAACGCGATGACATTCGCTATTTACGCATTGCCGTGGCTTAGTAGTCGCCCGCGTTGGCAATCGGCGTTGAATGAAGGTGACATCAGCTTCGCCGGCTACTTGCTCAAGCTGCAATTGGGCCTTGCCGTCGTCTTGAACGTGCTGCTGTTTTTGCCAGTTTTGCTTGGATTGATTGAGGCGCCCTGGGCCGTCGGAATCGGCACCACTGCTACCGGCAGTTTTCCTGGTTGGGTGGCGTTACTGACGACGGTTGTCGCCGGTTTTTTGTTTGCAACGACGACGCCGCGTGCCGGCGAGGCGAAGAAGTTTTCGGCTGAAGTGCTGACCGGTTTGCTGTTAAGTGTCAGTTGCTTAATTGCATTTAGCGTCTCAGGCGTAAGCGGCTGGCTCGGACTGCACACGCTCACCGTCTGCTTAACGGCGACGGCGTGGTTAATGCTTGCTGCTACCGAATTAAATGCCGTGCGGCGAAAGGTATTGGGATTCGTATTCGATCTCGATGGCAAGTGGCAATCGAGATCCATGCGGTTCGCCGCAATCGCCGGCGCTTTCGCAGTGTTCCTGAGTTTACGAACGCTGAGCGATGCCGACAGGACGCGCTGGTGGTCCATTGGACCACTGCTGGCCATCTCCGCGCTCGCCGCCACGCTGAACTGGAAAACACTGCGACGTCGCTTCATCTATGCCGCGGGCGTTCTTTTCAATCTCGCGGTTTCGCTCTGGTGGATTTTCACGCCACAGATCCGTTTTCGCGACAGCCATTTTTTATTCATCAACCTGATTGCCGCTTCTCTGGCGGGCATACTTTGGCTCTGGTTGGAACTGCGCATACGACGACTGCGGCAAAGCGAAGGCGAGCTCGGTCCGGGTTTCTCGTTCCATCACCTCGTCGCAATCTTTTCACTCGGTCTTCTGGCGCTCCTCGTGTTGGCGAGTTTCATGGTCGCGCGCTCGCAATCGCCGCTCCTGCATAACGCGCTTTTAGGTCCTGCATTCTTATCCGCCGTCGCGTTCATGACCGCATGCCTCTGGGACGAGTACGCGAAATATCCGGTCGCAGGTCTGTATACACTCGGCCTCCTCGCTGTTGCGACGCTGCTTCATCTCGCCGGTATCAGCGGAGACACACTGATCTGGGCAGCCACCATGCTGCTCGCCGCTTACACACTCTTTTCAGCATTCCTTTGGCGCCGACGTGCGATGCTCATCTCGTTCACTCGACAGTTCGGGATACCGCAGCGCCTCAGCCCGGAGGCAACGGAGCTTCCCTGGTTTTCGCGAGTGACGACACTGGCTGTTGCAACGACCGCCACGCTTGCCTACTGGATAATTCTCAACCTCGGCGATCTTGATTTGCGTGTCGCCGCGGCGTTCGCAGTCACTGCGCAGTTTCTTACGTTCGCGTTTTTGGCGGAGGGCGTTTGGGAGCAACGTTGGCGTCGCGGCGCACTCGCAGTATCGATCGCCGGCGTCGTTCTTTTCGGTTGGTCCTTGTTGACGCCCGGCATGAACGCGACGTGGCTGAACCGCAGCGTCATTCTGATGTTGGAAGCGTTCGGTCTCGTCGCTGTCTACGGGCTCTTTCTTCACAAGGTGAACGTGCGTTTTCCCGATTGGACGAGCTCGGCACGAGCATGCGTGCCGTGGTTACTCGGAGCGGGTGTGGTCGCGCTGTTCTTCTGTTTAGGAACGGAGGTCTCGTACCAGATCAACTTCGGCGTGGTGCGTATTCATCCTGCTTCGCTGGTTGCGATCGGCGTGACACTCGCCGCCGCAGTCGTCATCGGTGTGCTCTTCGCTTTATCACCGAGTCACGATCCGCTGAGCCTGCCCGAGCGCGGCCGCATGCGCTACGTCTACGCTGCCGAAGTCATGCTGGCGCTGCTGTTCTTGCACATCAGGCTGACGATGCCGTGGCTGTTCACAGGTTTTATCGAACGCTATTGGCCGCTCGCCGTCATGGTGATCGCGTATTTCGGCGTGGTCACGAGTGAAGGTTTGCGACGCAGGAAGTTGCTGGTGTTGGCGCAGCCGTTGGAACGCACGGGTGTGTTTCTGCCGATGCTGCCCGTGCTCGGGTTTTGGCTGGCGTCGTCGGAAGTCGACTTCTCGGTATTACTGTTTGTCGTTGGCGGTCTGTATGGCCTGTTGGCGATTTTGCGACGCTCGTTTGTGTTTGGAGTGCTGGCGGCGGTCGCGGGGAACGGAGGGCTCTGGTACGTGTTTCAGCGCACGACCGATTACCAGTTTCTGCAACATCCGCAGTTGTGGTTGATACCGGTCGCGTTGTCAGTGCTCGTCGCCGCTTATCTGAACGAAGACAAGCTGACTGAAGATCAGATGGCGGGCGTCAGGTATCTTTCACTGGTGACGATTTACGCCTCTTCGACCGCCGACATCTTCATTAACGGTGTCGCGAATTCTCCGTGGCTCCCGTTGATACTCGGCTCATTCTCGTTAGCGGGTGTCTTCGCGGGGATCGTCTTTCGCATCCGCGGATTACTCCTGCTCGGGTCGATCTTCCTTTTGTTGTCGATCATCACGATGATCTGGTACGCCTCAGCAAACCTGGGTTGGACGTGGCTGTGGTACGTCGCCGGCATCGTCACCGGCGCCACCATCATCTTCATGTTCGCGCTCTTCGAGAAGAAACGCACCGAGGTCCTGCGCGTCGTCGAAGGCCTCAAAGACTGGGACCGATAGGTTGTGTTCGTTCGGAGAGGAACCTATATTCGTGACGGAGGCTTTGGGCCATGGTTACAAGAGAAGAAGTAGTTGCCGAAATTCAACGCGTACCCGAGAAGCACCTGGGCGAGCTTTATCGCATCATCAAGAGCTACGAAGGGGATGGGGGTGAGGTAGATGGCGTTGAAAACGTTATGGCGAAACTCCGCGAGATCAAGATTTCCGCTTCACCCGATTTCTCGATCAATGCCACGCTTTACGATATAGACGATAAAGATGCCCGATAGAGTTTTTGTCGATACCTCATTTGTTCTCGTCCTGATCAACGAGCGCGACCAGTATCACGACCAAGCTCAAAAACTTTCTTTTAACTGAAAAATCTCTTCTTGTGACTACAGTCGCAGTGCTGCTCGAATCGGAAACGCGATGGCAGGCAGCTTTAGAAGAGAGGCCGACGCTTTATTCTAGCTTTTACGTAACTCAAACCGAGTTGAAGTAGTGGACCTCGACATCACGCTATTTGAGAAGGCGCTGCAAGTCTACGAGAAGTACGACGACAAAACGTGGGGACTGGTGGACTGCGTGTCGTTTGTAGTGATGCAAGCGAGGACTCACAAGCCTTTTGACCTTTGACCGAGACTTTACCGCGGCTGGGTTCAATTTGATAAGGACCTACATAGCCACAAAAAGACACAAGAGCATAATCAAATGCGAACTGCTTTTGTGACTTTTGTGCCTCTTTGGGGCTAATTCTCTTGTGGCCTACTTCTCTGCGAGTTTGCGGCCGGCGTTCAGGTTGTCCCAGTTCATGATGGCGTTGAAGACGAGGAAGTAGCTTCCTTTTGTCTGGCCGCGCCAGAATGGATTGGTTGAAAAGAGAAGCACGTGGCCGTTGCCCGAAGGCACGTCGATGATTGCGGGACGCTGCGCGATCTCGTCGCCACCATCCAACAAACCCGAAACGAATAGATCGCGGCTGTCGGCGTAGCGCAGCACCACGCGCGGACGCTGGTTCGGCGGTATCAAGCCGATCGCATTGCGGAGTTGCTCGTCCGTAACGACCGGCGCTTCCCACGGTTCAACTCGCGGCGGCGGCTCCGGAATTTCTGCGGGGGGACGCCCTTGCGGTATATCCGGATCCTCAGGCGTGCCGCGACCGGTCGCGCGTTGTTGATTTCGCGGCCCACGCCCGCCAACGCCGTTGTTGATGTTGTACACAGCGCCGTTGAAGCAATACATCGCGAGTGAATCACCGTAGCCATACGCAATCGGACTCGCGGCGTCCACTGTCTTGAGACGAAGGATGTCGCCAATCGCGCGCAGACGTTGCGAACGATTCGCGGAAACTCCCGCAGTGAAGCCATAGTTCACCGCGAACTCCGACGTGTCGTCGACCGTTATAAACAACCCGCCGTCTTTCACAAACTTCTGCAAGTTCTGCAAACCACTCCAACCAAGCCCCGGTCGCATGTCGTCAGTCTCGTCGAGGCGGCCAAGATTCGGCGTGAGATCGGTTTTCTTCCACGGCAGTGCGTTCCCATACATCGGCATCCCGTTGATGATCGCCTGACTGCCGCGCCCGACCGGCGCAAACAGGATCACATCGTACTTGCTCTTCAGATTCGGATCGCGAGAAACGTCCTGCGTGCTGATGTAAGCGAATGGCACTTGCAACTGATCGAGCCCGACGCGATACCAGCCTTCATCCTGAGTGGACAACCACGTGTGCATCATCGCAACGCGCGCCGCTCTGACCGGATGCGTTTTGACGGACGGCGCATCGGCAACTGCATACACCTGCACACCGAGCTCGTTCGCGACTCGCCGCAGATCGTCGCCGGGCGCCTTGCGAACGATGAACGAACCGCGATTGAACTTGCGCCCGGCAGCTTCGAACGGTTCCTCCGCCGCTTCCATCTCGACGTCTTTCAAACGGTAACGCAGCGTCACCAGCGCGTTGTCGGCATTATGGTTGATCAAATAGACTGCGCCACTACTCGAGATTCCGCCCGGAGATCTCACCTCGCTCGTGACGCGCTCCATCGCAGCTTGCAGCACCTTTGGATCTACAACGCGCACGACTTCAACGTTCGCGAGCTCACCCATGGTCCACGCTGTATCGTCGTAAATATCGGTCTGCGGATCGTTCGGCGCCCAGTACTGATAATCGAGCAGAGCGTCGGCGATGCGGCTGTATGGCTGGTCCATACGAACGATGTAACTGCCGGCAGGGAAAGTTCGATCTTCAGTTTTCGGCACGGGCGTGGGAGAAGCGCCGGGAGCCGGGCTTGCAGATGATCGGGCGCCGCTCGAGCCCGCTTTCTTCCGCACCGGAACGGTGAACGGCGCTGTCGCACGACTAATCTCTACGCCTTGAGCCTGAAGTGTGCGAAGCAGTTCGGCCTGGTTGCCGGGCCTGACCTCGTCGCCGGGCAACACGTAAGCTGCCGGACCTTCATTCTTCGGTTTATCAATCGAGCGTTTGCTCTTCAAATAAAAATTTTTGAGAAACAGTTTGGTGTTGTCACTGAAGTAGTGGAGCGTCGTCAGCAGCGCCGTCTGTTGGTAGTTGTTGTTGTTTCGCTGCGACCACTTCGCTTTCGGCAAGGGAGGGTTCTGCCGATACCACGTGCGTTGATACTCGTCGGGCGACAAGCTCCGTTCGACCGTATCCGCGCCCGCGTTGCCGAAAGTTTCGTACAAGCGGCTGATGCCATTGTGAGTCGCGGCGATGAACATCAAATATCCCGGCGACCACGTGTCAAAGTTGCCATGCGCAAACACTCCCGGCATGCCAAACTTCGTCATCTCCGACACGTTATGCCAGCCGATCATCTGCCACTCGTCGGTCAGAATCGGATCGACCCACGCGTTGTATGGACCATCGCCGATCGTGTTGTCGTAGAGATAGGGCACTGACTCGTGCAGGTCGTGCAGCACCTGTGGCTTCCAGTCCAGGTACGTTTTCATCACGTTGCGCGTGAGTTTCAACGAGAGCCCGATCGCGTCGCGGTTGTTGTCGTGCGCGACGTAGTGTCCCCAGTAAACGAGTCCCGGCCAATTCTGGTTCGGATGGGCCAGGTGCCAGTTGTAAACGTCGACCATGCGATTGCGGCCGTCGACTTCAACGACCGGAGTAATCAGTGTCAAGACGTTGTCGCGGATCGATTTGACGTAAGGACTGTTGTCGACGACGAGGCGATAAGCGAGCTCCATCAGCGCCGTCGGGGATCCCGTTTCAGGCGAGTGAATCGTGCCCGTGATGTAATAAATGGGAAACGACGCAGCCACTAAACGGTCCGCTTCCGCCTCGTCCATGTTGATCGTTCTCGGATCGGCAAGTTTCGCGAGACGCGCGCGGTTCTCTTCGATTTTGGAAATCAGTTGTTCAGAGGCGACCGCGACCGCGATCATCTCGCGGCCTTCCTCAGTGGTGCCGATTGAAAAAACTTTTACGCGCGGGCTCGCACGCTCCAGCATGCGCATGTACTTATAAACCTCTTCAGCATACGGCAACTTGCCGGGCGCACCTGCAACGTCGCCGAGCACTGCTTTGGGAGTCGGCACGTTGGGCGAAGCAGGCAGGTAGTCGGTCAGCGGCGAGTTGAAGAATGGCTCGGTTGTGTACTCGCGTATCTTGTTCGTGTACTCCTGATCGATTGGCTGATTTGGATCGCGGGCAGGCTTGGTTTGGGCGTTGGCGATGTTGACGAAGATTGACAGGCACAGAACGAGCAGCAGCAGGGGACGAAACAGGGTCATATGGTTTTTCCTCGTAGGACTTTGAACAACAGAGTACACAGATTACAAGATTTTTGAAATCAGTGAAATCTGTGTAATCTGTGTATCGGATGTCAGATCAACCAAACAAAGCGAAGGCTGCTGGTGGAGTGCCGGCAATAATTGCCACCATCAAAACTCTCTCAGAAGAGACGGGTCTTGTTCGCGGCATGCGCACGATGCTCAAAGTGAATCAAACGGGCGGAGTCGATTGTCCCGGCTGCGCGTGGCCGGAGCCGGATCAGAAACGCTCACATTTCGAGTTCTGCGAAAATGGTGCAAAGCACGTTGCGGATGAAGCGACCACTAAACGCGTCACGCCGGATTTTTTTCAAAAGTGGAGTGTCGCTGAACTTTTGCAGCAGTCAGATCAATGGCTCGCTGCACAGGGACGACTCACGCATCCGATGCTCCTCCATCGCGACGCAACTCACTACGAGCCGGTGAGCTGGGACGATGCTTTCGAACTGCTCGCCGCGGAACTGAATTCACTCAACTATCCCGATCAGGCGATCTTCTACACGTCAGGAAGGACCAGCAACGAGGCGGCATTTCTGTATCAACTCTTCGTGCGACAGTTCGGCACCAACAACCTGCCGGATTGTTCGAACATGTGTCACGAGTCGAGCGGATCCGCGTTAAATGAAACGATCGGTGTCGGCAAGGGAACAGTCACGCTCGAAGACTTCAACCTCGCCGATGCGATTTTCGTAATCGGACAAAATCCCGGCACGAACCATCCGCGAATGCTGACCGCCCTCGAGCATGCGAAGCGAAACGGCTGCAGGCTGGTGCACATCAATCCGCTGCCGGAAGTCGGGATGACGCGCTTCAAACATCCGCAGCACGTTCTCGGTTTGCTCGGTTCAGGCACACCGCTGGCGGATCTGTTTCTCCAGGTCAGAATCAACGGCGACGTCGCATTGCTGAAGGGAATGATAAAAGCGGTGCTGGCCCGCGGAGGATCGATCGACCACGACTTCATCGCTCAATACACAACCGGCTTCGAAGAATTCGCTTCAGCGCTGCAAGCTGTCTCGTGGACTGAGATCGTCGAACAGAGCGGAGTCGCCAAAGAAGAGATTGAACGAGCCGCGCAGATCTTTGTCGAGTCGGAGCGGACGATCTTCTGTTGGGCGATGGGCCTCACACAACACCGCAACGCCGTCTCAAACATTCAGGAAATCGTGAACCTGATGCTGCTGCGCGGGCAGATTGGGAAGCCCGGCGCGGGCGTGTGTCCGGTGCGCGGGCACAGCAACGTGCAAGGCGATCGCACAGTTGGCATTTGGGAGCGACCGACGCACCTGTTTTTAGATCGGCTCGGCGCCGAGTTCAACTTCAACCCGCCACGCAATCATGGTTTCGATACTGTGCGCGCGATTCACGCGATGCACGACGGCCAGGCCAAAGTATTTTTTGCGCTAGGCGGTAACTTTCTCTCTGCAACTCCCGACACGAATTTTACGACCGTTGCCTTGCGGCGCTGTCGACTCACCGCCCACGTCTCGACGAAGCTCAATCGATCCCATTTGATAACTGGCGATCGTGCGTTGATTTTGCCGTGCCTGGGTCGCACGGAGATCGACGTGCAGGCAAGTGGGCCACAGTTCGTCACGACGGAAAACTCGATGGGCGTCGTGCAGATCTCGCGCGGCTCACTCACGCCTGCTTCGACAGAGCTTTTGAGTGAGCCGCAAATCGTGGCGCGGCTCGCGAGAGCCACGCTCGAGCATCGCACCACCGTCGATTGGGAAGACCTGGCGAGTGATTATGACAAGATTCGCGATGCCATCGAACGTGTTCTGCCGATCTTTGACGACTACAATAATCGCGTGCGCCAGCCGGGTGGATTTTATCTGCCAAACGCCGCGCGCGATCGCGTCTTCAACACACCCAGCGGCAAGGCCCAGTTCACGGTTCACGAGTTGCCGCAACACGCGCTTGCTCCGGACCAGTTTCTGATGATGACGATTCGCAGTCACGATCAGTTTAATACTTCGGTTTACAGCGCGAACGATCGCTACCGCGGCATCAGTAACGGAAGACAGGTCGTGTTTCTCAACGAGGACGACATCGCCGCGGCGAGTCTGCGCGCCCGGCAAGTTGTAGACTTAGTCAGCCATTTCGAAGGCGAAGAGCGAATTGCGCGGCGATTTGTTATTGTGCCTTACGATATTCCAAGGCGCTGTGCCGCGACTTACTTTCCGGAAGCGAATGTTCTGGTGCCGGTGCGCAACGTTGCGCTCAAGAGCAACACGCCGGTATCGAAATCGGTGGTCATTAGCATTCGGCCCACAACGGAGGATTAAGGCAAACATGGCTTCTCGATCTGCAAAACCCCCCAAGCGAACCGCGGGGAAGAAAGTTTCTGCGTCTGCAAAGAAAAAAGCCGTCGCGAAGCGGCCGGCCGCGAAACCAACAGCGGCGCAGATGGACGGCAAACCAAAACTCTATTCGAGTCTGGTGGTGCAGTTGCTGAGCTTGCTCAAAGGCGAGCATGACTTCATCGCGAACGCGGCCAACTTCAGTGCGTTGCTCTTCAATTCGCTGCCGAATGTGAACTGGGCCGGGTTCTATTTCCTACAAGGCGACGAACTGGTGCTTGGACCATTCCAGGGCAATCCTGCGTGTGTCCGTATTCCGATGGGCAAGGGCGTCTGCGGAGTGGCGGCCAAGCAGTGTGAGACGATCATCGTGCCGAACGTACACGACTTTCCGGGACACATCGCGTGCGACGTCGCTTCAAAGTCGGAGATTGTAGTACCGCTCTTTGATGGCGAACGACTCCTCGGCGTGCTCGATCTCGATAGTCCAACCGAAGGACGCTTCGACGATCAGGACGCGGAAGGTTTGAATGAGTTGGTGACTGTGTTCGTGGCGCACGAGGAGGGGTTGGGGTTGTAAGATCATGATCAATATCAGACGAGCAAAAGAACGCGGGCATTTCGATCACGGGTGGCTCAACACGTATCACACGTTTTCGTTCGACCAGTATTACGATCCGCGCTACATGGGCTTTCGACAATTGCGGGTGATCAATGAAGACTTCGTCGCGGCGGGGCGCGGGTTTCCTACGCACGGGCACCGCGACATGGAGATCATCACCTACATTCTCGAGGGCGCGCTCAAGCACGAAGACAGCATGGGCAATGGTTCAGTCATTCGCCCGGGAGACGTGCAGCGCATGACGGCTGGAACTGGCGTCAGACACAGCGAAAAGAACGCGTCGGAAACGGAGCGCGTGCACCTACTGCAAATCTGGATCTTGCCCCACACTGTTGACCTCGAGCCCGGTTACGAGCAGAAAGCGTTTTCTGAAGACGAACGGCGCGGACAGTTGCGGCTGATCGCTTCGGAGGATGGTCGTGATGGTTCGGTGCGATTGAATCAGGACGTCGGCTTGTTCGCCTCGATACTTCCCGCTGGGCGAGAGGTTGAGCACGCGATGGACCAGAACCGATATGCGTGGGTCCAGGTTGCGCGCGGTTCGATCGCGGTGAACGGCGAGAATGCCGAGCAGGGCGACGGTGTGATCGCGAGTGGTGAATCGAGTTTGAAGATCAAAGCGCAAGATGATGCGGAGATCCTGCTGTTCGATCTTCAATAAGACAGGATGACCACACCTCCACACCCACGACGATGGCATGCGTTGACATTGCTTTCCGCGGCCGAGTTGTTGGGGATGTCGCTTTGGTTCAGCGGTTCCGCTGTCGTCCCTGCGCTCTCTCTCGAATGGCGACTCTCACCGTCGCAAATAAGCTGGCTTGCGAACGCAGTGCAGTTCGGCTTCGTGGCCGGCACACTCCTCAGCGCCACACTCAACCTGCCTGACATCATCAGCACCCGGCATCTGTTCGCAATTTCTGCGTTTCTCGGTGCAGCAGTCAACGGGATTTTCAGTCTCTACGTTCACGATCCGTCGACAGCGATCGTCCTCCGTTTCTTAACCGGTATTTGTCTCGCGGGCGTCTACCCGCCCGGCATGAAGATCATGGCGACGTGGTTTCGGGAACGACGCGGCATGGCGCTCGGTGTGTTAGTCGGCGCGTTGACGATGGGAAAAGCGACGCCTTACCTCGTGAACGCATTGGGCAGCGCGAACTGGAGACCCAACGTGCTCTTCGTTTCGGTCCTCGCCGCGATCGGCGGACTCATCGTGCTGTTGTTTGTCGAAGATGGTCCATACGCGTTGCCGCCGGCGAAGTTTGATATGTCGCAGGTCGTCAAAGTGTTCAGCAACCGCGGCGTGCGGCTCGCGAGTTTCGGTTACTTCGGTCACATGTGGGAGCTCTACGGCATGTGGATCTGGATACCGGTGATGATTCGCGCGAGTCTCGCAACACAGAACGGCGATCCAAAACTAGCCGAGCTCGGTTCGTTTCTCGTCATTGGCGCGGGCGCGATTGGTTGTGTGGTGGCCGGCTTGATTGCCGATCGCGTCGGACGCACTCTCGTCACTTCATGGGCCATGGCGATAAGCGGCACTTGTTGCCTCGTGATCGGATTGCTTTACGGTGGCAGCCC
>JBKPPH010000295.1:0-11783 GCA_046733535.1 Acidobacteriota bacterium | reverse complement strand
CAGTTAAAGCCGGATGCGGATCATCTTTTTCCAATTCATCGGCGAGCGTGAGGGTTAAATGCAGACCACCCCATCGCGCTTGAGCGCCCGCTTTGCGATAGTCGCCATTTCTGGCAATCATCGTATCTCCACTCGTTACATGTTGAAGCGCAACTCGCCAGGATGTGAACGGATGTGCGTAAGAGCCATCAGTGTTCGCGGTGGTTGTAACAAGGAGATCTACATAGACCGTCTTAGCCGAGATGTTTACGGCAAACAAAAGCGGCACTAAACACAAGCCCGAGCGGAAACGTCTGAGTGTCGCGATCATTTGCTTTCGTTCTCGCTTTGGGCTCGCTCCCAGACGCCGTTGAGCATCACGCGCTTGATGCGGCGCATGTTACCGATGTCCTTTAAAGGATCGCCCTCAACCAGAACGAGATCCGCGAGCTTTCCGGCTTCTATGCTTCCCAAACGATCTGCGATGTGGAAGTAACGCGCGTTTTCCATCGTTCCGGCAACGAGGGCTTCCATCGGCGTCAGACCTGATTCGACGAGTAGTTCGAGTTCGCGTTGATAGGCCCAACCTTTTTTCGCGTGTGGAACATCCGAATGTGAGCCGACGACAATCTTCGCTCCCGCCTTATTCGCGAGCCCGACAAACGCTTCCATCTGCTTGAAAGCGCGAACGTGAACATCGGACGTATCTTTATCTCCGCGTTTCCGTTCGAAAACCGCAAGCGTCGGCGACACGACCACGCCATGATCTACTATCAATTTGAAGAGTGATGCGGCTTGCGGCGTATTAAGGTTGATCGCGTTCCAAACCTGGTAACGTCCTTCGCGTCGCGCGTTGTTGTCAGCCAACACTGCCTGTCGATACTTCTCCGCATCTCTGAGCGGCAGCAACGCGGTGCCGAAAGACGTAGCGTGCTCGATACCATCAATGCCGGCTCGAATCGCGTCGCGTGCATCGACAATCTCGAGATGGCCCATCACGGGAACACCGCGCGCGTGCGCAGTTTCGATCGCGACCTTTATCAACGCGAGTGGCAAACGGAAGTAAACCTTGATCGCTGAAGCGCCGTCGTCGACAAACCGATTAACTGCGAGTCGCGTCTCTTCGGCATCGCGCACGATAAAAGAGTCGGCGGGATAAGCAGGCGGCGGCGAATCCAGATGCGGTCCACACAAAAACAGACGCGGCACTGGAGCAGAAGCCTTGCGGGCCGCGTCGTACGCTTCGATCCATTGACCGGGATCGCGGAGTGACGTCACTCCATGCGAGAGGTAGAGAGCCGGCAGTGGATCGTCACCGTCGATGTGGAAGTGGGAATCGATCAAGCCGGGTACAAGCGTGAGGCCCTTTGCGTCGACTACTTCCGCGCCGGCAGGCACCTTCACCGCATCGCGTTTGCCGGCAGCGACGATCCGATCGCCGCGAATTATCACTACCGAATCAGAAACGGCAGGCCGGCCCGTGCCGTCGATCAGCGTGGCGCCGACGATCGCCATGACGGACGTTGCCGGCGGTTGCGCAACTTTGTTGACCTCACGAAGCGACCGCGGTGCGGATTGAGCACCTGCACAGGCGCAGAGAATAATGATGAGTACAGTTGATAGAAAAATCTTCATATTGTCTCAAAGTGAAATAGAAGGCGGATCACAGAAGCCAGGACAGCGCCAGCGCCGAAGGCGCGCAACGAAGCGGAGCGCGTCGTCCGGCGCCAAAGGCGCGGAAGAAGGTAGCCAGGGGCAGAGCGCGAAGCGAAGCGGCGCGCGTCGCCCCTGGGTAACATAATTAAAGAGCCTTCTAGCCCTGAAGGGGCGTAATAATTGGCTCTGTTATTTCGCACTTTCAGTGCTCCTTTCAAACTTATACTTGTAACCAGGGGCGACGCGCATCGCTTCGCTTCGCGCTCTGCCCCTGGCTACCCTTCTTCCGCGCCTTTGGCGCTGGGCGACGCGCATCGCTTCGCTTCGCGCTCTGCCCCTGGCTACCCTTTCCGCGCCTTTGGCGACCTTGCCAGCCTATTAACGGTTAACGACCGGCCAGCATTCGCAGCCGCAGTCGCCCGTCTTTCTGTCCTTTAAATGGCACATACAGGACGCCCGATTCGTTGGCGCTGGCGATGAACGTTCCCGCGGGAACACCATTGAACAGACCGCCGCGCCAGTTCGCGCGGCCGCCCGTCATTTGCAATTCGTATTTTGCGTGTGGCTTCAAACCGCTGATGAGCAGGTGCTCAGTCTCAACGTCGGGAATCGTGGCTTCTCCGTCGGTGACGAAACCTTCCCCACTCGCAAACAATGCAACCGTGCCGCCTTCGATGAGAGCGCCGATTAGATTTGAACCATCAACTAATTCGACTTTCGGTTTGCGCGTATCTCCCTTGTCGCCGATTTCAAGTACGTGAAGAAAAAAGTCTTCCTTCGCCGGCTTTGCCGGAGAAACCTCGACTCGCCATGCAGCGGGCACAACCGCGCGCGTGTTCGAAGGTAATAGCTTCTCGAAGTCTTCACCCCAAAACGTCTTCCACATTTTTCGCAGATAAGGATCGGTGGGCAGTGGACCACCTGCGGCAGGATCCAGCGGCCAGTTCTTTCCTGATCCCCACGCGCCGCCGAATTCATCGCCGGGCGTCCAAAACTCCCAACCGTTTCCGCCACGCGCGATCACTTCACGTGCGCGAGGAAGCAACGAGTGCACGCGCAATCGGCCGCCGCCATCTTCATAAGTGAACGTAGCAGCGTCGGCGTATGCAGTGCCACCATGGCCGGCATCTCTTCCCTTCTCAGCTGCCTCGATCGATGGCTTTCCGACGCCATGCAGTAACCACACTTTTTTCAGATTCGGATCCGTGGTTCGCACTCGATCGAAAACAACGAGCACGTTATTAGCGGGCGTGTACGCCATCTCGCGAGTGAAACGTTCCATCTTTGAAGGTTGGTAAGCGTTGGTGGCATTGCCGCGTGCGTAAACGTACGACCCATCCTCGATGTCAGTCACTTCCATGTGGCCGGTGGCCCACAAGTCACGCGTTCGCTCGAAGTCTTCGCGGCTCCGGACTGTGTTCCAGTAACGCGACGAATCCATTCGCTGGCCGCCGTCGTTTGCCGCGGGCCACAGGTTCTCAGCCCAGAAAAACTTCTCGCCCGTCTGGTAAACGAGTATCGAGTTGTGCGCAATGGTGCGGCGGTAATAGTTCAGGTAATGAGGGCTTTCGGTGTCTGTGTAGTCGGCGCCGCTTTCGGTCGCGAGGTAGCCTTTGTGATAGATGACGAAATGGTTCTGGTCGAGATGATCGTGTTTCGCGAGATATGGACCAGAGTTGAATTGGATCCAGGTGGAATCAGGACCAAAGCCGTCGCGCATGATCAGGTGGCCGATACCGCGAAAGAAATACGCGCGCGGGATCTCGGCACTCGTGCTGTCGGCGGGATTTCGTGGAACTACATTTGGATCGTCCCAAAGAAACTGCGTTATCGCGACGCGCCACTTTGGTTGCGCAGGCCAACCACTCTGGCGCAGAAACCACGCAGCGTACGGATCTTTGAAACGATTGATCGCATAACCAAAACAGATGTTGTCTTCCCACTGAAGATACGGAAACTCGTTGTCGTCGTCGCGCGCAGTCGTCCCGTCGGGCAAAACTTTGTACAGATACGTATCGGTGTAATGCTGAAACAGCGTATAGCGCAGCGCGGGATCGCTGTTCGCAGTCGTGCGCAACAACTCCGCCATCATCGCGAGCGGCGCGAAAGTGATGCGCTGGTAGTCCATCGACTCGTGATAGCCGCCGTCGGGTGTGATGAAGTTCGTGAGGTCCAGAACGTGATCGAGTATCGCGCGCGCGTGCTTTCGCAGTGGCGCAGCCTGCGACTCAACGGACGGCCGGCCTTCGATCGCCGTCAACGCGAAAAGCGCGAGTGTCAAATAGCGAACGGTGTAGTTGTGATACATCGCGAGCTGAACTTCTTTCAGCGATTGGTCCTGCAACATCTTTTGCGCCGCGTGCAGGAGTTCAGCCGCCACACGATCTTTGAGTTGATTATCAAAACCCGGATAGTTGTAAAGCCAATCGAACGTCAGCGACCATTTGACGTACTCGGGATACGTCCGCGAACCGACCTGTTCCGGCGGATGAGTGTCGCGCAACTTTTGCAACGCGCGTTTCGCAAAAGATTCGTCTCCGGTGAGGAGGAAGGTCAGCGCCCACCCATCCATGTCGTCCGGCGGGCGCGCGCCGGCTTCGTACCGCGCGCGCAGAACTTTGAAGCCCGTAAGCGGATCGTTTTCGCCAACCAACATGCGCGGATGCTTCGGCGCAACTTGCATCACGTGTGAGTGAACAGAAGCACGGTAAGCATTGCCGCGCGCGCCGGCGAGATACTTCAACCACTCCTTCGCCATTAACCGGTGATACGGCTCGGTCATGTGAATGCCGTCGAGACAGATGAACTTTGCTCGATCCGCTGAGTTGGCAAGGAGCTGGCCCACTTCGATTACTTCGATACCACTTTCTTCGGCAGCCTTGCGGGCGCGTTCGACAGTGCCCGGAGTCACTGCCGCCGGATCGTGTACCTCGTCAAACATGTAGGCCCGGATCCCGGCCGCGCGCAGGCCGTCGCCCATTTGTTTCAGCGCCGCGTAATCTTCATCGGTACGCGTCATCACCACGAACAACAGTTTGTCAGGCTTCCACGCGAGCACGTCCTGATAAAAACGCTTCTGTGCTCGCGACGCAGTTAAACCTCCGGCAGCGTACTGCTTGAACTCAACCTTCGGATTCTCGCGCCGGAAGACGTCAATCACGATCGGCACAAAACTGGACGGCGACGACCAGTGCAAACCCATCGTGAATGAATGGCCGACAACAGCGATCTTTTGCGCGGGCATGGCGCGCAAGCTCGGCTCGAGACGTTTGACCTCAGGCTCTCTTAACAACTCCGCTGCCACCACGCGCTCGTCGCGAATGTGCAGGTTCTTCTCGCCCCAGTTCCAAAGCTTTCGCCCGGCTATTTGCCATTCGGCGGCGCTGGTTCCGAAAGGCGCTTCGCATGACTGCCCTTCGAGGTTGCGACCGGCAGCGAGCAGGTCGGCATCTGTTCCCGGCAAGTTCAATTGGCCCACATACACCGGCAAGCCGAGTGCAATATAAAAGGCAAACTCCTCTTGCAATCGATCGCCGTCGCGCTCGACTTCCAGCACCGTTTGATAGAGACTGGCGATGGTTCGAACTTTGACGTCGCTGGCGTTCGTGTTTTGTCGCAGGTAATTCGTGAAGACTTTGACCGGAGCGTTCTCCGGGATCTTCAGACCTGAACTCAGGATTGGTTGCAGATCATCCGCGGGATTGAACGTGCTCTTACGGCCCTGCACCCAGAGCCGTATCTGTTTGCTATCGGATTTCAGTAACTTCGCCTGGTGTTCTGAGAGTGCATTGAGCGTCGCGTCGGAAAGATTACCGGCCGAAAAGCATTCCTGGCCCTTGCCGGAACTCTTTGCCAACAACACTTGAAACGCATGAACGGCGATGATGTTGGCTTCGACGAGCTGAGTCAGGCGCCTCTCCGAAGTCTCGCGCTGAGCATGACTCGACGGGATAGCCGTCACGACGGCGAACAACGCCACAAGAATCAATGTTGCTTTCGTTTTCATTCGTTCCAATTGGCCAGCAGGTGGCCGTACATTCTGGTTGCAAGTTCAACCTGTTCGAGTTCGACGAATTCGTTAGCGGTGTGCGCCTGCGCGATGTCACCTGGGCCACAGACGACTGTTTCGATCCCTGCTTTCGCGAGCTTGCTTCCATCGGTGCCGTAATGAGCGCCGGCCAGTTCCCTTTCGAATCCGAGTGTTGCTTCCTGCGCTCGTGCCAGTGCTAAAACGATCTGCGCGTCGGGCACAGTCTCCATGGCTGGATCGACGAGGTAAGGCTCTTCGAATGTGACCTGCACTGCACCGCCGAGTCTTTCGCGCAAGAACTCTTCGCAATGTTGCACGACCTCATGACCGTCTTCGCCCGGCAACAGCCGCCGCTCCAATTCGAACTCGCACTTGTCCGGAACGATATTTACCGAGTGGCCGCCGGCAACTTTGCCGACGTTCAGCGTGGGCTGGCCCAACATCGGATGGGATTCTCTTTGCGCCAACTGCTGCGCATATTCTTCGAGTGCGAGTGCGACACGCGCGCCGTCGTAAATAGCACTCCGGCCGAGCTCAGGCATCGCACCATGAGCACTCACGCCGTGCACACCTATGCGCCAGCGGACAATTCCTTTGTGCGCGATCACGCGCCGCAGCAGCGTCGGCTCACCAACGACACACGCGGACACAGGCCAGGATTTTTCAATCAACTTCCAGGCGCCCGAGAAGGCGAACTCTTCGTCGGCCGTCGCCGCAAACACCACGGGATGCGAGCGTTCAGGCCGGTTTGCGTAGTCGATCACTGCCGAAAGCATGGCCGCGATTGACGCCTTCGCATCACACGAGCCGCGTCCGAATACGCATCCATTCTCGATAACAGGATCGAACGGATGGATCGACATGTTGTCGACCGGCACGGTGTCCATGTGTGAATTGAGCATCAGACCATTTGCGGCGCGGACAGTGCCGTGAACGATGCCGATCACATTGTCGCGGCCCGCGGCGATCGTTTGACGTTCACTGTCGATTCCGGCTCGCGAAAGCACGGCTTCGACGAAGTTCGCGATTTCTTGTTCGACGCGCTCGCCACTGTTCGCCCGCATCGGGTTCACACTCGGAATCGCGATCATGTCGCGCAAGAGTTCCAGCGTGCTCGCCATAAACTTAATTCCGCGACCGGTTGCGACCGAGAGCCGCCCCGACACTCGAGTTCGCAGTTCGTTTTAGTTCCGCGAGTTGTGAAATGGCGAGTTCGTTCTGCGGATCGAGCTTCAACGCGCGTTCGAGTGCGATGCGTGCTTCCTCGTTACGGCCAAGAGCTTTCAATGCGGCGCCGGCCAACACGAAGCGAATCGCTCCAGTTGCGGGCCACGGCTCTGCTTCGATCATCTTCTGATCGTCATTCAGCCGAGCGAGGCGTTCGTATAACTTCCGCGCATCAGCCTTGCGCCCGACGTGGTCCAGGGCGACAGCCTTGTAGTAGTAATGCTCCGACCATGGCTCTTCCGGTTGCGTCGGAGCATTCAGTTCTTCAGTGGCTGCACGTTGCCACCAACGTGCTGCTTCATCCGGTTTTCCCGCAGCTTCATACTCGCGCGCCGCGGCAACGTAATACTGCGCTTGCGATTGCATCGCCGGTCGTCCAACACCAAAGTTCCGCGGAAATTCAGTGAGTGCGGCAAATTCTGACGCGGCTTTTAGATGGTCGCCTCCTTCGCGATACTTGCGAGCCAGACCAAGGTGCGCTTTGCGGTACAGCCCGAGTGCCGCGTCTTCTCCTTCGCCGGACGTGAATGTTGTCTTGCCGAGTAACGCTGCGGCATCGGCGAAACGACCAGCGTCGATGTAAGCGCCGGCCAATGATTGCACCGCGCCTGATTGTGCAAGCACCGCGGGCGGAGCGCCCTCCAGCAATTTAATGCGACGGTCGGTAGCACGCAGCTCCGCGAGTAATTTGTCGAACTCGATGTAGAGACGGAAGTCGCCGGGAGAGACGCTGATCGCGCGTTGATATTGGGCCGCTGCCTCTTCTCGGTTTTGCGAGACGAGCCACAGCCCTCTGGCGAAATTTCGTTGCGCAATCGTGTTCGCGGGATCGAGCTTCACCGCATCGCGCCACGCAGCCAGTGCTTCCCTGTCCCGACTCATTGCCGCCAGCACGTTGCCGAGGTAATACTCCGCGCGGCCATCGTTTGCGTTCGCGGCGACTGCGGCACGCAGCACGTCGATCTCTTCGACGCGGTGAGGGAAGACGAAAGCCGGATCGCCTTTCATGCCCAACGCGAATTGCGCGCGTGCGCGATCGCGTTGGCCGGATTTCTGATACAGATAGCCAAGCGTGTAGTGGAGCATGGGATGAACGCGGGTTTTATCGACCGCTAAAATGCCTGTTGGATCACGCTTGATCGCGCTTTCCAGAACCGCAATCGCTTCTCGCTGCTGACCGATGGCGGTGTAGTCAAACGCCAGTTCGAGCACTGCGTCCGGCTCGCGCGACAGCAGATGTTGCAGTTGATCTGCGGCAGCTTTTTCTTTTGCAGTGTTACCAGCGGCCTTGTTGATCAATATCTGCTCGTTGATAGCGAGATAGTCGAGCGGAAGTTCGTTTGCGACCTCGTTGATCCGGGCGAGTGCGGCTGTGTTGTTGCCATCAAGACGTTCTGCAACTGCTAACACGGTGCGCGCCTTTAGATCGCGTGGATCGAGCATCACTGCCTGTTGCAGGTGTTCGAGCGCTTTTTTGTTGTCGCCGTTCGCCAACGCGATCTCGCCCAGAACGTAGCGGGCCACAGACTCGCGATAACCGGAGCGCACGAGCCAGAGCAGATGATCTTCGGCTTCCGACGTCTGGCCCAACGCGCGTTGCGCCAGCGCGAGATAGTAGTGCGCGTCACCCGCGTCCTTGTTGCGTACGAGTGCCGCTTCGAGGTGCCTGGCAGCAGTTTCGTATTCACCGCTTCTATAAAAGGACAGGCCGAGCGCGATGTGCGCGGGTGCAAATCCCGGATCGCGTTTCACAGCCTCTGTGTATGCTTCACGCGCTTCACGTTCTTTGCTCTTCTTATCGAGAGCAAGTCCCGCGACGTAGCTCTGCTCGGCGCTGGTGGCGTTTGGTGGATCCGGAATCGGACGCGTCGCGGGTTTGAAATCCGGATTGTTGTCGACTGGCGAGTCAGTGCGATAGCGCAGCAGTACCCGGCCATCTTTGTTTTTGAGCGTCAACTCCAACGACTGACGCGGAGCGGGCACGTCGATATTCGTCGTGAAAACTCTGATTGGATCCAGATCAATGTGTTCTGAATGCACCTGCTTGTCGCCGCTCGTTAAAATCAACTCCGCTTGACTGAACCGTTGATTCGCAGCGATTGCAACAGTCGCGCGGTTCCCCTGCAAATTCACTCTCACCGCCGCATCACGCGTCGCTTCATTCCACGCACCGCCCATCTTGTTAACGCCGAACCAGTATTCGAAGAAATGCTCGACACGATGCGGCGCAATGAACTGATGCTCCATCTGAGTTTCAAAACGCCCGCCTTGAAACTCGACGTACTGTCCACCACCGTCAGTCAGCTTATCGATCCAAATATCGCCGTTATCATCCGTTCCCCATGTCCATGTTTTCTTACCCGGCAGTTCACGATGGTCCGCGACATGGACCACACCCCAATCAGTCTTCTCGTAATAGACGCCGAAATAGTCCTGCTTCGAGTCGCGTGCAAACAACGAGAGAAAGTTTGGCACTTCGCTGAAGCGGCCGATATCAACTCCTTTTTCGATCGGAAACTTGAACACCGGCCAAAACGCGTGCGGATACGCCTCTCGCATTGGATAGTTGAAACGCAAATCAGGCGCGGCCGGAGCTCCGGCAGTGGACCAGTACCAGTAACGTCCCGGTACTTCACGGCGGTTATTCAAAGTAACCTCAGACTCGAGCACCCGCGTCCCGGGTCGCAGACGCAGGATCACCTGCCACTGCATTCGCTGCACGCGCTCCGTGTCGCCGATCGCCACCGCCGCACTGCCGTCTGCTTCCGTGCGCATTACGTAATCGATCGGCGCAACCGTGGTGAGCGTGTGACCGTCCGGAAAATTCCACTCAATACCACCCGAGACCCACGCGCCGCGCAGCGCCACCATCGCGTATTTCATCACCGGGTTTGAATAGATGATGTCGCGGTTGAGTGTCTTGTCGAAGATTTGATAAACGTGTCCGCCGAGTTCGGGAAGCACCGTAACCTTCAGATATTCATTTTCGAGATAGACGGCTGTCCAGGCTTTGTTTGTTTTCTCAGTGCCCAGCGAATCGAGAAACGGATATGGGTAGACGGGTCGCCACTTGCGGCGCTGCCAGTCGAGCACTGCCGGATACGGATTGGGCGGATTGAGTTCGTAAGTTGGAATAACCAGCGGCGCTTCCCAAACGCGCGGCGTATCTTTCGACGACTGCGCCGAAGCCTGGCCCATCATCGCCAAACACAACAGGATCAAAAATAAAAATAGAGGTTTCATGGAACTACCTTCTCGGTCGCAATCGTGTAGCGCTCAACCTTTTCGCGTGACACGTTGAACCCACTGCCAACGCCACGCGGAACTTTGATGAACCCGCGCTTATCGATTTCAATTGCTGGAGCGACGATATCGTCGACGTACCAACGCGACGACGCTTCAATATCTGTTGGGAACGAAAAGCCCTCGTGCATCGCGAGTTGCAAACCCTGCGCGGACGCGATCCCCAACTCGGGCATCGTGCCGACCCAACACTGAAGCCCGGCAGCACGCGCTGTCTTCAGCATCAACATCGCTTCACTCAAGCCACCAACACGCTGAACCTTTATGTTGATGATCCGCGCCGCTTTGCATTTGATTAGCTGGTCCAAGGCCGTCATGGACTCGGCTGATTCATCCGCGCACAAAGGCGTTTTGAGCTGCGCCTGAAGTTCACCCGCTTCTGTGATCGCATGCGCCGCCAGCGGTTGCTCGATCATCATCAGCTTGAATCGATCTAACTCGCGGAACTGCTCCAAGTCGCGAGGCGTGTACGCGGCGTTTGCGTCAACCATTAATGGAACGTCGGGGAACCTCGAGCGCACGGCCGCAACCGGCTCGACGTCCCAGCCGGGCTGTATCTTTATCTTGACGCGTTGATAACCCTCGCCGACATAACGCCGCACGCGATCGATCAGCTCATCTATCGTGTCGAAGATTCCGATTGCAACTCCCGAGGGTACAGCGCGCCGTTCGATGCCAAACAGTTCGCACAACGCCATTCCTCGCGTGTTTGCGTACGCGTCCCACAACGCTCCTTCGATCCCGGCTCGAGAGAATTGATCGCCCGGTTGTTCGCGCAGAAACTCGTAAAACCGCCCGGCATCCACGTCGCTTGAAGAGAGCAATGCGGGCACGAACTGATCTTTGAGAACGCTCCACGAATTATCAGGAGTGTCAGAGGAGTAGAACGACCCGGACATCGGCGACGCTTCGCCCCAACCGGTAATTCCCTCGCTCGTCGTTAACTCAACCAAGATCGCGTCCTTCTCTTCGACCACGCCATTGCTGATCCGGAAAGGCTCGACCAATGGCACACGTACGCGATGGAGGACGGCGCTCTTGATTGCTATGGATTGATTCACGGCCACTGAAAGCGTACTCAAAACTCCTCTTTAAATTCTTAAGTCATCGTCGCGAGCATTTCCTTCGTCACGCGATTGAGCGGCGGCTCGCCCTTTACAAACCGAACCACTTCTTCGACCGCAATCGCGCCGATCTCACGACGCATTTCGATTCCGCCGGCAGCGATGTGCGGCGTCAGAATCACGTTGGGTAAACGGCGAAGCTCGTGATCGGGCGGCAGCGGTTCGAAAGGATCTGTGACGTCCAAAGCGGCAGAAATTCGCCCGCTTCGCAGTTCGTCAAGTAATGCCTCCGGATCGATCAATCCGCCGCGTGCAACATTGATCAGGTACGATCCATCACGGAGCAGCGACAAGCGACGCTTATCAAACATGCCCTGCGTTTCCGGTGTTAGCGCCGCACACAACACGACTACCGAACACGAGCTCACCAGTTCATCGAGTTGGACCAGCTTCGCTCCGTCTGCGGCAACCGAATCGAGTTTGGCGTATGGATCAGTGGCCAAAATCTGGACGCCGAACGGCGT
>JBKPPH010000294.1:0-7671 GCA_046733535.1 Acidobacteriota bacterium | reverse complement strand
ACGGTGTATGTGTGATTGCTCCCGGCTTCCCACGTAACCGTGCCATTTGCCGCGATTTTAATGAACTTGTACTGGATCGTTTGGCCGGCCGGGACACTCGCGACCAGAAACCAGTTCGGATAATTCGGCGTCAACATCGGCCCGACCGCGCCGTCCCAAGTGGTCGACCAACTACCGAGTTCGACCGTGTTGCCTGTGAGAAAAATGTAGTCGCCGACCTGAGTCGGCGATGCGTTGTTGACGGTGAATGTCACGGGGATGAGTTTGGCCGTTAGCACCGTGTATTGAATCGCGTTCGAGACCTGGGCGCTCGAATTAGTCACCGTGATGTTGTAGTTGCCGTTTGTAACAGACGGCGTGGTCACGGTGATCTGCGTCGGTGTCCAGGAATTGACCGTCGCGGTCGTGGTGCCGAACTTAGCGGTGCCCGTCGTCGAGCCGAAGTTCTTCCCGGCGATAACAACCTTCACTCCCGGTTGTCCATTCGTCGGGCCAATGGAACCGATCTGCGGCGTCGATGCGCCTTCGGTGAATTGCCAGACTGAAACGTTGTGCGCGGGCAGCGTGAAGGTCGTCACCGGATTATTGCCGCCCGAGCCGGAACTGACAGTGATCGAGACTCCGCCGAGAAGGTTTGTCAGATAATCGGAATAGCCGCCCGCCGGAAGCGACGTATTCAGCCCGCTGATGTTGTAGCTCGTCGTCTCATTCTTGTTAATCGCGATCAGCACGACGTTGCCGAAGAACTTGCGCTCGTAGATATAAACGTCGTTGTTGATCCAACGCTGGGTCATCGAGCCATACGGAATCGCCGGGTTGTTGCGGCGCAAGGTCGACAGTTTGTTGACGAGTTGATACGCGGTCGTGCTCGTGCTGAAGTTTGTCATCATCGGCCGGTTGTAAGGATCGGTCCCGCCACTCGTATCGTTGTGCAGGTACTGCTCAGTTCCGTAGTAGATGCACGGAATCCCACGACTCGTGAGTGTGAACGCCATCGCTTCATGCAAACGGTTGTTGTTATTGTTGACGGAAAGAAAGCGCGCCATGTCGTGGTTGTCGATGAAGGTTACGAGATCCTCTTTCCACGTGAAGTTGCTTCCTTCCTGCGAGATGACGGAATCGATCTCTGAGAAGTTGGCGTTCGATCCGAACACGCTTCGAATCGCTGTGTTCAAAGGAAAATCGAGTAGCGAGATGCCGCTCTTGTTCGCGAACTTGTACGAGTCGTGATAGAGCGGATCGGAAGTATTGCCCTCAAACCACTCGCCGAACAGGAAGCTGTCGCCGAAGGTGTAGACCGCATTTGCGAAACTGTACTGCCAGCCCCACGTCAGGTGTTTGACTGCATCGATGCGGAAGCCGTCGACGCCGTGTTGCTGAAACAGTTGCGCGGCCGCTTTCAGGTAAGCGTCCATCGTCGAGTTTTCCTGATTGATATCAGAGAGATCGAAGAGGGTGTAATACTGCACCTGGTAACGATCGTCCCAACCGCTGCCCGTGATGTTGGCGTTGTGATGGAAGTAACCGTTGCTGTCGCTGCTGAAGTTCCCGAGAAACGTGCCGTTGTCGTAAAGCGAGCCAAACTCGCCGGCGTTGTTTTGCGTTGAATGATTCGGCGCGAAGTCGACGATGACTTTGATTCCGTTTGCGTGGGCGGCGGTGACGAGGTTGTCAAACTCGGTCCACGTATTACTCGCGTTGCCGAAGTGTTCTTCGATTCGTTTGAAGTCGCGCGCCTGGTAACCGTGATAAGAGGCGGTAGGATTGCCGTTGCCGTCCGGGATGTTTGTATTGAGATTGTCGACCGGCGGCGAAATCCAGATCGCGGTCACGCCCATTCCGGCGAGATAAGACATCTTCAGTTGTATGCCTGCGAGATCTCCGCCCCAGTAAGCGCGCCAGTTCGTTTTAGTCGAGTCGTAGAGGCCGGAGCTTTGCGACGGGTTGTTGTTTGTGCTGCTACCGTCGAAGAAGCGATCGGTGATGATTTGATAAATGACTTCGCGTTTGAAGTCAGCAGCCGGCGCTTTGCTGAGCGGCGCGAGGAGAATTGAGAAGAGAAGTGAGACGAGCGTGAGTCGTCGTGAGAGCTTTCGCATGAGAAAATACCTCCTGACTGAGTTATAACAGGATTACAGGATTTTTCAATTGTTATGTTAGAGGAAGCTGACATCGTCATAGTGGGAGCAGGTGCTGCCGGGCTCGCGGCTGCGAGAGAGTTGAGTGAAGCGAAGCTGAACGTCATCGTGCTTGAAGCGCGGAATCGAATCGGCGGCCGAATCAACACTCACTTCGATAAGTTTCCGATCGAGCTCGGCGCGGAATTCGTTCACGGCAAGCCGCCCGAGACGTTGGAGATCGTCAGACGCGCCAAACTCTCACTGCAACAAGTACCGAACATCCACTGGCACATGCATGACGGCGTGCTCACGAAGTCGGGCGAGTTCTGGTCCAAGGTTGAAGATGTGATGGAGGAAATGAGCCGTTACACCGGGCGCGACCAAACCTTCGCCGCCTTCCTTGACGATTACCAACGGAACACGCAGATCGAGGATGTCAGATCGATTGCCACTCTTTACGTCGAGGGTTTTCATGCCGCTCACGCCGATCGCATCAGTGTGCATGGTCTGAACAAGACGAACGAAGCCGCGGAAGAGATAGAAGACGACAAGCAGTTCCGTATTCAGAACGGTTACAGCGTGGTAGCTCAGAGCCTGCACGACGATGCTGTTGCTGCGGGCGCTAGGTTTTACTTCGACACGATTGTCGAGGAAGTGCATTGGAAACGAAATCAGGTCGAGGTGCTGACAAAAACGGAGCGCAGGTTCAAGGCGCGCCGTTTGTTGGTCACGCTTCCCCTCGCGCTACTCCAGAATTCTGCTCACGTGCGATTTACGCCGGCGATCGAAGAGACGGTGAGTGCGGCGAAGAAACTGGCGATGGGTAACGCTGTCAAAGTCATGCTGCGTTTTCGCGAACCTTTCTGGGCCGCGATTGACGAGTTGAAGGACTTCACCTTCATTCACGCGCCCGCTGAAACACTGCCGACGTGGTGGACGCAGTTTCCAGGCGATGCTCCGCTACTTGCCGGCTGGACTGGTGGACCACGCGCTGAGAAGTTAGCAAGTAAGAGCGACGATGCGTTGTTGGATCGCGCGCTCGAATCGCTTGGGCACATCTTTCGTACTTCGCGGGCGTCGCTCGAACAAGTGTTGGAAGAGTTTTACACGCACGACTGGGAACACGATCCGTTCACAGGCGGCGCGTACAGTTACATTCCGGTTGGCGGAGTCGACGCACAGGCGCAGTTGGCGCGGCCGGTGGAAGACACTTTGTTTTTTGCCGGTGAGGCGACGAATACGGAAGGGCATCATGGCACGGTGCACGGTGCAATCGCGTCAGGCCTGCGCGCCGCGCGCGATATCAGGTAAAGGATGAACAGGATTTTTTAAGATTAGTTATCGAGGTGGACTTTGTCGGTGTTGCCGCCGCACACAATCACGCCGACGCGCTCGCCGGGTTGAGTCTTGTATCGGCCTGAAAGCAGGCCGGCGAAGGCGGCGGCGCCGCCGGGCTCGGCAACAACACGCAGCGTTTCCCACAAACGCTTTTGCGCTTCGATGATCTCTTCGTCGGTAACGAGCACGACTTCCTTCACGTACTGCTGCGCAATCGGAAACATCTGTTGACCAACTTGCCGCGGCGCGAGGGAGTCGGCGGCGATGCCACCGGCTGGAGCATCAACCGGCTTGCCTACCCTCAACGCGTGTTCGAGAGTCGGAGCCGCGAACGGTTCGACGGCCACCATCTTGACGCGGTTCTGATACCAGCTCGCCACACCGCCAATGAGTCCGCCACCACCGACCGCCACGAGCAGCGAGTCAAGGTTTGGAGCTTGTTCTTCCAGCTCCATTCCCAACGTGCCCTGGCCTGAGAGTGTCTCATCTCCTTCGTACGCGTGAATGGCGAGTGCGCCTGATTGCGTCGTCCATTCCTGGCTCGCCTCGAGTGATTTAGCGTAACGATCTCCGGTGATGACCAGTTCCGCGCCGTATGCGCGAATGCGATCGAGTTTGGCGGGTGAGGCGACAGAAGGCACAAAGATCGTTGCGGGTTTGCCCAGCTTCATCGCCGCGAAAGCGACAGCCGCGCCGTGATTGCCGCCGGACGCAGCGACGACACCCGCAGCCGGCACTTCTCGCGTGAGCATGTTTGTAAACGCGCCGCGCGCTTTGAACGATCCTGAGTGTTGGAACAGTTCGAGCTTGAAAACGATCTGGATCGAATCAAGACCGAAATCTCGTCCCTCAACCGTAAGGATCGGGGTGCGACGGATGTGCGGCCGAATGACGTGCTCCGCTGCTTCGATTTGTTCTCGCGCAATCATGGATAAAGGATTTCAGGATTTCACAGCAATTACAAGATGAGTCCCAGTTAACCACACGTTGTCAATCGCACGCGATTCCGATAGCATGCGCAGCATCATGAGCACTACTACCGCAACGCTTTCCGGCGAGGAGATTGTCGAACTCTGCCGCCGTCACACACTCTTTGAGTGGTCCGCGCAGGCGGCCGTCGATCCGATTCCTGTCGCGCGCTCGAAAGGCATTTACTTCTGGACGCCTGAAGGCAAACGCTTCATCGACTTCAACAGCCAATTGATGTGCGTCAACATCGGTCACGGCGACGAACGAGTGGTCCGCGCGATTCAGGACCAGGCTGCGACACTCGCTTATGCCAATCCATTCATGGCGACTGAAGTGCGCGGGCGCTTGAGTGCAAAACTCGCTGAACTGACGCCCGGCGACATCGATGCCTTCTTCTTCACGAACGGCGGCGCCGAAGCAAACGAGAACGCGATCCGCATCGCGAGACTCTACAGCGGACGTCACAAGATCGGCGCGCGGTATCGCTCGTACCACGGCGGAACTGCGGGCGCGTTAACGCTCACGGGCGATCCGCGACGCTGGGCTGCAGAGCCCGGCATTCCCGGCGTCTTCCGTATTCCGGATTATTATCACGGCATTCAAAAAGGTTGGGACACGACGGAAGACGTGCTCGCGCGGACTGAGGAAGTTCTCGAACTCGAAGGACCACAGACGGTCGCCGCAATCATTGTCGAACCAGTCGTCGGCACGAACGGCGTTTTGATTCCTCCCGACGGTTACATGCAGGGCTTGCGCGCGCTGTGCGACAAGTACGGGATATTTTTGATCGCCGATGAAGTGATGGCGGGGTTTGGTCGCACGGGAGAATGGTTCTCGATCGATCACTGGAAAGTGATCCCCGATCTGATAACGATGGCGAAAGGTTTGACGAGCGCGTACGTGCAACTCGGCGCGGTCGGCATGCGGCGCCAGATCGCGGACCACTTCGAGAAGAATGTTTTTTACGGTGGACTTACTTATAACAGCCATCCACTCGGTTGCGCCGCGGGACTCGCGACAATTGCAGTGTATGAAGAGGACGATCTGATCGAGAACGCGCGCCGCATGGGGACGGTGATGCGTGGACTGTTTGAAGAGCTCGAGCGGCGTCACCCGTCAGTGGGCGCGACGCGAAACATCGGACTGTTCGGGCTTGTTGAGCTGGTGCGAAATCGAGAGACACGCGAGCCGATGGCGCGATTCAATTCCGCGTCGCCGGAGATGCAGGCGCTCGGAAAGTTTTTCCGGCAGGAAGGGCTTTATACGCTGGTGCGGTGGAACACGTTCTTCACCAACCCGCCGCTTTGCATCACGGAAGACGAGCTGCGGGAAGCGTTCGCAATCATCGATCGTGGCCTCGAAATTACAGATCGCGCGGTTGAACAGGACTAACAAAGATTAAAGCAGGATGTGCATGTAAATCCTGCGTAATCATGTAACTCATCGGTGGTGCCCTAATTTGATAGGGCACTACCAAATCATCTTTAGCGTTGACGTCTTTCCGGCGCGGGCTGGGCGTCCGTCAAGTTCGATTCATCCCTTGCCTGGTGACGCGGCTCCGCTCCCTGGGCACGCGGGTTCTCTCGATCATGCATCGCCTTGTTCTTCTTGTCCGTCCGTTCGTGATCTTTTTTCTGCCGGTCTTTATCTGACATCGCAGTCCTCCATCAACTTCAGCCTTGCGTAGTCAATGCCTTTGCGCGCGGCACGGCACTAGTATCTTCATACGGCGCGGCGCTCTCCTCCGAGATACGATAACGAAGCAACCCACCCACGCCGCCGAGTCGCTCCAGCCGCGTGCTGTCTTCAATGAATGTGACTTTCGCGGACGAGAGCACATTCGCCCTGCGTACGAGCTCGTCCGCAATCGTCCGCTGGTCCAACGACTCAGGCAGCACCACATCCGCCGGGTACAACTTCAACACCTTTTCCACTTCAGCCTCGTCGTACTGAATGCTCTCCGGTTTCGCCGCGATCAGCAGCTCTTCAACCTGGCCATTGGACAAGGCAGCGAGCGTCTCCGGCGCGCCCGCAACGCCGAGGTCATCAGCTCGATACTCATTCAACAGGCGTTCGACTTTCTCCATGTCCGTCAGCGAGTCGTGCCGGCGAAACGCAGTTAACGACTCTTCGAGCAATTCGTGTTCGGGAGTGTTGACACCGAGACTCAACGCGTCGATAACTTTTTCCGTCATCTCCTTCGACATTTGCTCGCGCAGCATCGGAATCACCGTCGCCTCATCTCCCGCAAGTACAATCTGCTCGATACCCTCGTCGCGCACGATCTTTTCGAGCATGTCGACGACTTCCTTCGCATGTTGCAAGTGATAATTTTGTACGTGTCGCTGGTATCTCGCCTGCGACCAGCCGCCAACCTTCGTTTGCTTCGTCTTCACGTTTTCCACTTCCTGGCGTTCGACCGCTCGGCCGGCTGCAAACACGAAGATCTGTGCGCTGTTCGTATCGGCAAGCACGACGGCGTAACGCCGGTACTGATCGATCAAACGCGCGAGCGGATACAGATGCGGCCGATCCGAAACAAACACTCGATTGCGCTCGAACGGTGCGTCGAATTGTCCAACTTCAAACCAATCGTTCTCCGCGGAGCAGGCGAAGATCGCGAGTCCTTCGACCGAAGCCGGGACATCGCCTTCGAGATAACGCTGGATCCTGACGAAGTCTTCTTCAAAACTCAGCCGCTCTTCAGACTGGTTCTCATAGCTCTTGCTTCGTTCGGTTAACTGCTTGCGCACGAACGGAAGAAAATTCTGTTGGCCGTGCTGGTCGGCGCGCGCGTCGAGGTAGAGACTGATCACGGGCGCAGCCGTCGGTTCAAAGTTTAAAAGACGTTCGAGCAGCTTGTCTGGGACGCGTGTTTTTCTCGGTTCATTTTCCATAGTTTTCCGTCCGATATGCGTACAAGATTCCTGAGTGACACCCACATGAAAGCACATCAAGTTCCAGAGCGGGCCAACTCGCCAGCGGAGCAGGAGTTGCATCGATCCTCGGCGCTATGACCGGAAAAGAGATCATCAAACTCACAGCAGTTGGCGCCGGCGTGTTCGTACTCAAGTCAGCCTTCGGCCGCCTGTTCGAATACGACTTCAACAACAAAACGATACTGATCACCGGCGGATCGCGCGGACTCGGTCTGGTCCTGGCCCGAGAATTTGCGCGTGAAGGCGCGCGAATCGCCATTTGTGCGCGTGACGAACGCGAGCTGGAACGCGCGCGAATCGATTTA
>JBKPPH010000293.1:0-3686 GCA_046733535.1 Acidobacteriota bacterium | reverse complement strand
CAAGGATCCCAGTAATCCCGGGAACCGGATTCTGCGCATGACGTCTTCAACGGACGGAACTCCCGCGAACACGACCCAAACGCAGATCTGTCATCAACGCAAATACCTGGAAGGCACGTATGCCGCGCGTGTTCGTTTCTCTGACACTCCCAGCTCAGGTCCGGATGGCGATCAGCTCGTGCAAAGCTTTTACACGATCAGTCCTTTGAAAGCGCCGATGGATCTCGATTACAGCGAGTTGGATTACGAGTACTTACCGAACGGCGGCTGGGGCATCGATGGTCCAACACTCTATGCGACGACGTGGGAGACGTTCAGTCCGGAACCGAATTGGAAGAAAGACAATGTTTATCAGAGCGCGAACGGCAGCCAGGCCGGCTGGCATACGCTGGTCACACAGGTTGCGGATCAGAAGGTGCGGTATTTTGTCGACGGCAAATTCTTCGCCGAGCATGGCGGAAACTACTATCCTGAAGACACGATGTCGATCAATTTCAATCTCTGGTTCATTCGCGATGGAATGAAGCAAGTAAATGAGCGACGCGAGTATCAGGAAGATATCGATTGGGTATTTCACCAGGCGGGCGTGGCGCTGACACCGGAACAGGTCGAAGCAGCAGTCGCAGCGATGCGCCGGAAGTCAATTAAATTCCGCGACACCGTGCCGGCGAAAGAGCCCGCGTTGCAGAGTCCGTGTGATTTCTGAAGCGAGATTTCACATGTGTATTAATTTCGTCAGTCCTCACTGGACGAATACTCTTTCCTTACACACCGCTTCGCCCCTCGCAAATGAGTCGCCGAGAATATGCGGGTGAATGCTCGCTCAGTACGTTACGTACCGGTGAATCGGTATGCGGAACGCGTGTTGCTCTAACCCCACCGACCTTGAGGGATATTACATATCAGTGCGCGTGGGCGCCTGTAATTCAAAGGAGTAGAACATGGGAGATTACAACAAAGACACTGTCGGTGAAGAAGCATCGGCCTTCGGACAACGCGTCAAAGGTGACGTTAAAGAAGCTACGGGCGCCGTCACTGGTGACCGTGAAATGGAACGGTCAGGTGCGCAGGGCGCTTCGATGGGAGCGGCCCGACAGCGATCGAATCGTATGGTCAGCGGTCTATTCAGAGATCGTGAAAGCGCTGAACGCGCTTATGGATCGTTATCGGAACGCGGCTATGGAAAAGATGACGTTAATCTGATGATGTCGGATGACACGCGCAAGAAATATTTCTCGGATGACGATGACACGGAGTTTGGCACAAAAGCATGGGAAGGTGCTGGTAAAGGCGCAGCGATCGGCGGCGGTGTTGGCGCAACACTGGGCGCAATCGCAGCTATCGGCACGACTCTCGCGCTACCCGGAATCGGTTTGCTCATTGCCGGGCCAATCGCTGCGGCCCTCGCCGGCGGCGGCGCTGGCGCGTTAACTGGTGGCTTGATTGGTGCGCTCGTTGGTCACGGAATCCCTGAAGAGCACGCAAAAGAGTACGAGAAGGGTATTCGTGAAGGTGGCATCTATATGGGGGTGCAGCCGCGTAGTGACGAAGACGCCGATTACTTCGAGAACAACTGGCGCGAAAACCGCGGCGAATCAGTTTACCGGTAACAAGGGGGAGACGACATGATGCAACGCAACTTTGCGCTTGCATTGGTGCTCATGGGCGCTGCAGCTTTCAGTGGCTGCGGCGCGCATGACAATACCAATGCGGGAGCGAACGCGAACAATGCCAATGCGGCCGCCAGTCCGGCGCGTCAGGGTGCAGTCGAGACCAACGCTAACATTCCGGCCAACGCGAACCGAAGTACCGTTCCTGCTAATACCGGGGTAGTGACGAACGATAACGGGAACGAGAATACAGCGGGCGTTCGTTCTGTGAATAAGAACGCGAACCGCAACGCTAACGCCAACGCCAATCGTAACGCAAACGGCAACAGCAACAATAGAAATAGCAACCGCTGAAACCCTTAACACTTGCGCACTAAGTCGGAGCCAGGGATGGCCACGGAGGGCCACCCCTACAATTACACTCGCAGCCGTCGCGTTGTTGTTGGGGTGGCCCTCCGTGGCCACCCCTGGCTCGATTTAGCGACCTCTTGACGAAAGCCTAAAACATACCCGAGACTGCTGGAAGAGGTCGCATGGTTGATAAGCTCAACATGAAAACTCTTCTCTGTCTCCTGCTGCTTTCGATAGCGTCGCCCGCCATCGGTCAGCGCAGTGGCGGCCGCGCGTCTCTCAGCAAGGCGCAGATCAAAGACGCCGAGCGCCGGCTCGCAGAGATGGGCTACTGGAGCGGCGTCGTCGATGGCGTACTTGATCCCGCAACGCAAACGGCAGTGATCGCTTTTCAGAAATGGGAGGGCCGTCCGATCAACGGCAAACTCACGTTAGAAGAAATCGAAGCGATCAAAACCAGCGCCGCTCCGATCCCGAAAGAAACCGGGTACGAGCATGTTGAGGTCGACATAGATCGCCAGGTGCTGCTGATCGTCGACGAAGAGGGGGGTCTCAAAATCCTTCCCGTAGCCACAGGCACTGACAAGCCGTTTGTCTATGATGGCCAGACGAGCATCGCTTACACACCGCGCGGCAGATTCGTTGTTTACGATAAGGGCGTTGGTTGGGATCCCGAAGCGCCTCGGGCGATGTACTACAGCAATTACATCAGCGGCGGCATCGCGATTCATGGAAGCCCGAAGGTGCCCACTCAGCCGGCCAGTCAGGGTTGCATTCGGGTACCGATGTTCGCAGCTCGTGAGGTGAGCAGGATGCTGAAGCTGGGAACAATCGTGCTCGTCTACGATAAGGTTTCGTTTGTTTCAGGGAAGTCGTGGGCTGAAAACCCAAAACTCAAAGAAGCCGCCCTCGCCAACGCTGCTCAGAATTGATTCGGATCAGTTAGCCGCCCACAACGCGATTAGTCCGGGAACCAGTAGCCACAGCAGTCCCTTCACCAGGAAGAAAATAAATCCCCCGAAGCCCACCCGCTTGATCCACTTTGCTACCTTCATACGGCTGTCACCATTACCGGGATAAATTGTCCACCACGACCAGCAAAAACAAAAGCGCTGCGAGCGGCTTAACTGTCGAGCGAAAAATTTCGTGAGCAGGGATGATAGTTTTCCCGCGACCCTTGCGCCTTAGTGAGTGTTAGACGGAACTGATACCGATGATTAATCAACACTCAACCCTAAAGGAGACGAAGTAAATGAAAACCAAACTCACATTGACCTCGCTCGCGTTCGCAGCCCTAATCATATTCGGCGGTTACATTCTTGGCGGGAATTCAGCAGCAGCCCCGCTCGTGGACGATAGAGTCAATTCAGACTACAGAGGCGGCTCGAGTTTTAATCTGGCCGGAGCTGGTCCAAACGTAGCTCGTTGTGGGGCCTTTCCGGAAAACATCGAACTGAGTTTTACTGGCTCCGGAATTGACACTGAAGGCGGCTACAACACCGCTGTTTTTTCGGCGTGCACCAACACGACCACCAATCGCGTCTTTGATCTGAAGGCGACCGACACGTACGCGCAGAGCGGGGATCAAGTCTTCATCGAAGCCGATTCGTTCGTGCAGGTCGTTAACCCTGCCACTTGCACGGCGACCAACGAGCACGCAGTGCCTTTCCGCGTGGCTGGTGGAACGGGAGGACACGCTGGCGCGACGGGCCAGGGTCACTTCAA
>JBKPPH010000292.1:0-3552 GCA_046733535.1 Acidobacteriota bacterium | reverse complement strand
ATTTTCATTGAGCAGCCGGCGCGAGAGTGCCTTGTCGTAAGTCACGTCGATTTCTTCTTCGCCGTCAGGGACGGAGACGTTTCTAATCGAGCGCAGCAGGTTTTCTGTTTGCTCGATGTGTTTCGCGGTGTCCTGTTCGTCCAGATCGAGGTAAGCCAGGTCTGACGACAAGACGCCCGATTGATCTGAGGCGGTGTGGTTAATTGCTGGTGTGGCACGGTGCTTCGGTCTTTGATTGGCGGCTAGGAGTCGCCGTGGCGAAGGTTGAGTCGTGCCGGTCTTTTGATCGTTCGCGTCTGGATTTGGGCCCCTGACGTCGACAGGGTCAGTACCGTTACGCGGTAGCGTCGGGTCAACCTGTTTCACCACGCTCGTTTTAGGAATGGGCTGGCGCGAGATCAGGTAAACAACTCCGACCGTGATCGCAAGCAACATCATCGCGATCGCAGTCGCAGGTCTGACAAAGAGACTTACAAACCAGCTTCGCTGCAGCTTGTTATTCTCAGCAACCGTGTGCGCCGCGACTCTGGTCCACAAAAACGGCGGCAGTTCGATCTCGCGATCGTAACGCGCGAAGAGTTCCTGTTCGGCAGTCAGCACTGCAAAACTCTCCGAGCATTCAGCGCACGCGCTCAAATGCACGGCGACGCGCTCACGATCCTGCGGCGCAAGCTCGGCGTCGACGTATTCTTCCAACAGCTCTCTGCAAACTTCACACTTCATAACCAACTCCAGCGTACGGGCTGATTCGCTTTCGCATCTCTGCGCGTGCGCGATGTAAATCAGTCTTCAACTTTGCGAGCGAGAACCCGGTGATTAGCGCGATCTCTTCGTAGCTGCACTGGTGCAGCACCTTGAGCGTGAACACCAGCCGCTTGTCTTCGTCGAGCGCGGCGAGCGAGCGGCGAATGAGTTCGTTCAACTCCTTGCTGAGCAAACCGTCGACGGGTACCGGCTTGTTATCGCTCAAATCCATAACCGACTTGTCAGCAAGATCCACGTGACTGCCCGCGCGTGCGCGTGCGCGAAGCGACTCGCGCGCCACGTTCCTCGCGATCCCGAATAGCCAGGTCGAGAGTTTCGTCTCCGCGCGCATCGTGTGAATCGCGCGGAAAGCGCGGACGAAAGTCTCCTGCGTCAGCTCTTCGGCGAGCGCGCGATCGTTCACCATGTCGTAGATGAAACTGATGACGGGCCGCGAGTACCTTTCAAAAATCAGCCGAAAGGCATCGGCGTCGCCCTGGCATACGCGAGTAACCAGGTCTGCTGAACTATTCATCAGAGTTCCCGCGAATGCGCCAGTCATAACACTCGGTAGGTTAGTGCTGCGGAAGGGTTGAAGGTTTCAGAAAAAAGCCGCAGATTAACGCAGATCTACGCAGATCTGATCTGATCCTTAAAATCTGCTTTAATCCGCGGCTAAATCTTCTTCGGGTCGACGATCTTGCCGGCGATCGCGGAGGCGGCGACTACGTACGGTGAGGCGAGGTAGAGCTTGCCGGGGCCGCTGCGGCCGGGAAAGTTTCGATTTTGCGCGCTGACCGTGACTGTTTCCGGAGACGGCGAGGCGCCCGGGCCGGCATTGATGCAGGCGCCGCACGAGGGATCGATCAACTCAGCGCCCGCACGCTCGAAAAGCTCGATGTAGCCACGCTGCCGCGCATACTGCTTGATCTTCTGCGACCCAAACTGAATGTACAGGTGCACTCCTTCAGCTACCCGCTTCCCATTCGCGAGCGCGTTTTCAAGCACGGCGGCGTACATGTCCATGTCAGCCATCTTGCCGCCCGTGCATGAGCCGCCGTAAGCAGCGTCAATGCGCACTTCGCCGTCGAGCTGCTCGATGGGAACGCCGTTCCGCGGATCGCCCGGCGTCGCGACCATCGGGCCGATCTCGTCCAGGTTGATCTCAAACACAGCCGCGTACTCGGCATCGGGATCGCTGTAAGTGAAACCCTTGCGCACGACTTCCGCGTCGAGGCCACGTGTGCGAACGATGTAGTCGAGCGTCACTTCATCGGGCTCGATTATCCCTGTAGTTCCTCCTGCCTCGACCGCCATGTTCGTCAACGTCGCGCGCTCGTCCATCGGCCAGTTCGTCAAATCCTCGCCGGCAAACTCCAAAACTTTCCCGATACCCTTGCTCGTCTTCATGTACTCCGAGGCAAGGATGTGGAGCATCACGTCTTTCGCCGCGACGTCGGCGCGCTTCTTTCCTTTGAGAACGTAGCGCACGGTCTCGGGGACGCGAATGCGAATGTCTTTCGTGTACCACGCGTTGGCCATGTCGGTAGAGCCAACACCGAAAGCGAAGCAGCCGAGCACGCCGGCCATGCACGTGTGCGAGTCAGTCCCGATCACGATCTGTCCTGGCAAAGCGAGATCTTCGACGACCGCGTTGTGACAAATCGCTTCCGAACCGCCGTCAGGACTCTCGCCGTAAAGCCTGATGTTCTGCTGCGCGGTGAAACTCTGTTGCGTGGTTGCCAGTCCTTCGGCCTTTTCCAGCAGACCCATCTCGCGATGCTTCGGCGACATCACGCGCCCGAGAAACGTCAGGTGATCGCGAAACGCAAACACCGATTCGGGTTGCGAAACGCGTGCGTCATTACCCAGTGCCTGCTTGAACAACGACTCGGCCATCGGCGTCACGTACTCGTGCGAGAAGCGCACGTCCGCGACTGCAAACAACGCGTCGCCCGGCTTCACCCCTTCGACGCCGATCTTTCCGGCAGTCACAAACGCATGGCGCGCGATGATCTTCTCCACGATCGTCATGGGGCGTGCCGGAGTCTCGATCGGCGGCGGCGAGACTTTTCCTGACAGCCGTGCTTTGTTGTAGTTGAAAAGCCCGCCGTGAGACACGATCTCCTGCGAGATCGGATCGATGCCTTTGGTGAACTCGGAAAGCGGGATCTCCTCGCCGAGTCGAATCCGTTCGATCAGTCCGAAATCGGTCGAGGTCAGCAGACCGATGTTCTGAGAATTCTGCCCGTAGATCTTCTCGATACTTTTGGCGATGACGAGCTGCACGCCGGCGGCTTTCTCAGCGTACGGCGCCGTCTCGCGCGATGACCCACAGCCTTTCGAAAGTCCGGAAACTACAACCGCAAACCCGCCATTCTTCACTTCGTCTTTTTTGACGGCGGCGTCGCGCATGCCGACATAGACATACTGTCCCAGGGTTTCGTCGTAATAAAAACAGACCCAGCCCGGCGTGATCTCGTCAGTCGAGATGTTGCTCATCAACGGCAGGTCGCCTTCGAGCAATCGCCCGGCGAGCTCGGTTTCGAGCGTCGTGGCGGCCTCGTCGCGGGCTTCGAGTTGCTGCCGGATTAACGAAGTATCTTCCGTGAGAAATAGAATGCGGCCCGAGAATTTGATATGTTCTGGTCGTCTTTCGAGTGTGCGGGTCATCGGTGTCGCCTTGGTCTCCCTGGGGTCTGAATTCTTACCATCATGTGATATTTTCTGGGAAAGCATAGTGATTATAACCTTAGGATGATAAAACCCTTAGCGGGCATGGGAGCGTCTAAGGTGTTCGTTGGAGTC
>JBKPPH010000291.1:0-12648 GCA_046733535.1 Acidobacteriota bacterium | reverse complement strand
CGCTATTATTACTCCTGTTCCTGGTAGCGGCTTACCGGTACCACCGCGGATTACGCCGATCGGTGTAAATCGATTTACAGAGATCCGTCTAATCCGCGGTTACGACGTCGAAGAAGTAACTTCCGTTGACGCGTTCTTCCGTTCCATCCTGATTTTTGCGCAACAGCTTCAACGCGTAACGTCCCGGAAGCAGCTCGCCGGCAGGTATGACAACATTGACGGAATTCGCGTCCTGCGATTCTATTTCCAAAGTCTTCAATGAACCTTTACTGTTTTTCCACTGAACACTATAGCTCGCCCCGTTGGGAGTAGGTTCGGGTAGCGTCAATGAGACTCTTAAGGCATCGGCGCCGAGCGGCAGCTTGATTTTTTGTCGAGCAGTGGAGGTGCCCTGAGAACGATCTTCTGAGACAACGGTGAGGTTTAGGTTGGCAAATGTTTTTGGCGCGGAGTGGGGCATTCTGGACCATATCAATAAGCCCACGCCTAATATCAGGACGGCCATACCGACGGATGCGTACTTAAGAACGAGAGGCCGGGCATTCCAAACATTGCGCAAGCGATCGAGCCAGCTCGGCTTCGGCGAATCGGTCGAGCAAGCGACGCGCATGAATGATCTGGCCAGTAACACGCGGTCTTCACGCGCTGTGGTTGTCAAATAGTATTTTTCAAAACGCTGTTGCCGTTCAGGGCTGAGTTCTTTACGTACATACGCCTCAATCAGATCATTTTCGGCTGACTCCAGCTCGCCCGCCGGCCATTCAGACTGCGCAAAGCATTGCTCCTCGAACTGTTCAGCCGCGCCTTCAGGCAGTTCCTGGAGCAGATAAGCTGTGATGCGTTCGTCAGTCATAGACTCCTGAGTTCTTGTTTCGGATTGCCGCATGCAGACCGGATCGCCGTTCTCCTATCTTAATATGCGCGGATTCGCGAATAGTAACAGTCAAAGATTTTTGCTTAGCGCCTTAACACAATCGTCAAGCGCCCGGCGGAGGCGCATTATGCGTATTCTCAATGCTGCCATCGACCAACCTCGGCTTTCAGCTAACTCACGGCGATGATCAGCGCGAGGCTTTCCTGATGGTATGTTGCAATACGACTTCAAGAGTTCGCGATCGTCCGGGTCGAGCTTCTCAAAACAGGGCTTCATCAGGTTCGTGATCTTATCCACGTCGCTACCATCTGTCTTAGTACGTTCTAAAAACTCAAAGAATACTGATTGCTGTTTTCTTCGTTTTCGCAAATTTTCCAACACGATATTCCTCGCGATGCCGAGGCAAAACCGGTCGATATCGGGAATCGGAACGCCATCCAAAATCTTTTTGCCGGCGCGTTCGAGGGCCTCGTCCGCATCAGCGAGTGGATCGGACATCCCTTTGAAGCGGAAGTAATCTGCCAATTTTTGGTGAAGACGCAAGTAGTGATTGATTGCTTCGTCGGGATCTTCGGGACAGAGAAAGTCCAACAACGCTGTAAAGGGCTGCGCGTTCACCTCTGGACCGTCGAGGTTGTCTGAACTGTTATTCGGCATGACCAAGTCGCTGGTCAACCGTCAGAGTGCAATATGAGAACGGTTAGGCGGTTACCAACGTGAGATAGGCAGATGATAGCAAGAAATGCGTGAGACGACGCATTATCATGTCTAATCCAGCCAATCCTGTAAAAAAGTTTTCCTAAGATAAACACGATTTTTTGCAAGCACTCGCTTTTTTGTCGCAATGCGCGGCAAGGTACGGCAGCGAACGGATTCACCTCGCCGTGGGTTTTAGGTTGTGAGCCGATGCGAGTCTCGGATGATTTGTTGCTACAGGAGGAGTTCATAGGCGCGACGGCGGTGGCGCAAGCGCTCGCGGCAATCAACTGTTTTCGCGAAAAATTTCCTTTGCCGATCATTTCGCGTCCATCGGGGCGGCGGCCGTTGTGTTATTCAGTAATCGACGGTCATCAGATTTCCGATCATCTGCCGGAGATTCAAAACTTGCATGACCACGCGACTGCTTTTGTTCGAAACATGTTTGGAGAGTCGCTCGAGCCGCTCGCCGACAGGCAGGTCGCCTGCAACATCAACATCACGCAGCCGGGTGGTTCTTATCGTTATCACTACGATCGAAATGCGGTGACCGCGATTTTGTATTTGAACGAAACGAGCGGCGGCGAGACGGAGTGTTATCCGAATCACCGGTTGAATCTGATGTACTTACAACGCGAAGTGGACCGCGTATTTGAGAACCCGATGTGCCGGCGAGTTTTTGGAAGACAGATTCTGGTGCGGCCCAGGATGGGACGGTTGCTCGTGATGCGCGGCGATCGTTGTTTGCACAGTGTGCGTGAGGTGCAGGGAGACACCGATCGGATCAATGTGGTGATGTCATACGATGTGAAAGACGCGCGCTACGCGAACGGCGATCGTCTCAATTCATATCTCTACAGCAGCGCTCGTTTTCAACAAAAAGATCCGAACTACATTTGAACCAATTGTAGGGTGCCCCTCCGTGGCCACCCCTCCGCAGAAGCTTCAAGAGGGGTAGCCACGGAGGGCCACCCCTAACATTAAATTCCCGTTACGGGTTGTTATTTCCGGGTTGAGATTCGCTGGTCATCTGCTGCGCCGCGCTTTGCACTTTATCCAACGCGCCGCGTGCTACGTCTTCAGCTTTATCCACCAATCTCTCACTTGCTTCACCGATGTACTCGCTTTCGAATCTCGTCGAGGGCAGCGCTAGTCCAACTGCTGTTCCCGCCGCAACTGCAACAGCGCCGACAGCGAGTGGATTCTCGCGCAGCAATTCGCCAAAGCGCGTGCCGATTGTCGAGACACTGTCCTTCGCTTTCGTGCCGAGATCACTCAGCGCTGTCGTCGAGCGAGTAGCTAAATCACTCGCGCTTTCTTTGACGCGGTTCAGAGTGCTCGTATCGGAAGCGCGGGCATCCAAAGCGCCGGTAGTCTCATAATCCATCTGGCCCAGTGTGTTGGGCCGTCTGTACCGTGGAGTGGTCCGTCGCCTGTTGTAGTCATAATCATAACTACCGTTACTCTCACGATACCTTTTCATCGCGAGCATTCCGACGCCAAGACCGATCAGTGCCACCGGAATCGGGTTCCTCCAAAGGCTGTAACCGACCGTTCGTCCTGTTTCCTTGATTGCAGTCCCCGCACGATCCATTGCTTCGCGTGCCGGTTCGGCAACTCCGCCAATCGTCTCCCCTACCTTGTCCATAACTCTTTCAACCTTTCCTATTGTCGCTTCACGAACTGTCTCTTTGACTTGGCCCATCAGGTGTTCCGGACTGAGCCTTTCCTGAATCTCGTTGATTGTCTGACTCATCTCCGCGCGGGTATCTTCGATCTCCGCTTTAATCTGTTCGGTGTTATCAGTGTAATCGTCAGAGGACCCAGACGCGATTCGATCGTCATCATCCCAATCCGCAGTGCTCATTTTATTTGTTGCTTCATCCATGTTGCGTCCTCCTTCAAGGTCTCGACGGTTTCTCGCGGAGTCATGTCAGCTTGTTGCAGCGCAGACAGTGCTTTGCCAATCAACAACCAGCCGATGCCTGCGACTAAAACGCCAACCAACAACGCGGCGCCCCAGGCGGGCAAGACTTTATCCAACAGCATGATGATGGCAGCGATAATCGCGAGCAGCGCGGCATACGCGACGGCCCCTCCGACCACGAGATAGCCGACGTTTCTGCCGACGTACTTCGCTTTCTGCGAAACCTCCACTTTTGCCAAAGCCACTTCCTGCCTGACCAGGTTACTCATCTCGGTCGCGAGATCGCTGAACAGGTCGCCGAGCGGCTTGTTATCCATCGAGCGGTTCTCATTCATCCGTTGCATAAGCAATACCTCCTTCTTTGCTAACGGACGTTAAAGACCCGGCGTTGGTGAGGGCGAAGAAACGTTGGACGGCGTTGCCGGTCGTGGCGCAGGAAGATTCGGCGAACGGTACTCGTGCCGAGACGCTGCTTCCATTGAACTCCTGATCAGACGCGCACCGGCAAATCCAAGTATGAACGCTCCACCGAGCAGCCATGCCGGCCGGCGTCGTCCAAAATTCTGCACGTCGTCGAGTAGTTGTTTCGGATCCTGCTCACGGATGTAGGTAGTTAAACGTTCGAGATTGTTTGCGGCTTTGTCGCCATACTGCGCGGCGTAACGCGCGATTGGTCCGTTGGCTTCGCCGGCGAGACTCTCGCCAAAACGTCGAACCGCGTTAACCACGGTGGTTAAGTCGGATGCCGCACTCTCCTTTTGCTGTGTGATCTGTGAGGCCGCGCGTTGTTGCACTTGGTTCACGATTTCGCCGCTCGTTTGTTTAGCCTGTTGAAGGAGATCTTGTCCTCCACTCTTCTCGCCCGCCGCGCCCGCGCTCGCACCCGCAGTTGCGCCCTGAGCTGCGTCTTCAGTCGGTGCCGGACTCGTCGCCGCTGCTGTCGCGGCGCCAGGCTGTTTTCTACCACCGGCCGATTTTGAACCTCCCGACGCAGTCGATTTCGGCTCCTTAATATTCTTCTGTGTTTCCATGGAATTCCCCCTTGTTGCGTGCTTAGAACTAAAGGTTTCAGTAAACGATCGAATTATTTCGAAACTAGTTTCTAGCGTTCCTTTTCTTGTGATGAGATGGCGGCAATGACTCACAAAAAGCACAAATCCAGAGGCATGCTGTTTGACTGTTGATACTGAAACAATCCAGGTTGAAATTATCAACTCAAGGGGGAAACTTCATGTCTTCTACAAAGCCACAACGGGAAATCAATCAGCAGAACTCTTCTTCAGCAAACGACTTTCAACAATCCAGCTTCGCGCAGCGGGGCGCGAATTACAGCGTTGAGCGGGCGAGACCAGGCTTGCCGTCCACGAGCGGAAAGCGGCTCGCGAAAGGCCTGGGCTGGTTCAGCGTGGGTCTCGGGCTCGCGGAGCTTCTTGCACCCCGCGCGATCGCCAATATCACCGGTGTTTCAAAGACGCGCACCGGTTTAATACGACTGTACGGTCTGCGCGAACTCGCTTCCGGTATTGCCATCTTCTCGCAGCAGAAACCGACTGAAGCCATGTGGTCGCGTGTTGCCGGCGATGCGCTCGACCTCGTAAGCCTCGGCGTTGCCTGTACGGCCCCGGACGCGAAGCGAGGGAGAATCACTTTTGCAACCTTCAACGTAGCAGCGGTCACAGCGCTCGACGTCATTGCCGCGATGCAACTGAGCAACGGCAATCAGGGCATCCACGCACAAGGCACATGCGTTGTGAATCGCGACCCGGACGAGGTCTACACCTTCTGGCGAAACTTCCAAAACCTGCCGCGCTTCATGCGCCATCTCGAGTCGGTCGAAGACCTCGGAGACGGCCGTTCACATTGGGTAGCAAAAGGGCCCGCCGGGATGAATGTGGAATGGGACGCGACGATCATCGCGGACGAGCCCGGCAGGGTCATCACGTGGCGTTCGCTTGAAAACTCTGACGTCGATCACGCAGGCGCTGTTCGTTTCGAACGAGCACCCGGCGGTCGTGGCACCATCGTTAAAGTCAACTTCCAGTACAACCCGATCGCAGGCGTGCTCGGCGCGGCTGTCGCCAAACTCTTCGGCGAGGAACCGGAACAGCAGTTGGACGACGATCTGCGTCGCTTCAAACAAGTGATGGAAGTCGGTGAAGTTGTCGTATCGGACGCAACTCTGCTCGGCACCGGCTACATGGAACAAAGGCCGGGACGTCCGGCAGCGGCAAGTGAGCTCGAGCAGGCCGACAGGTTGCCGAGTGAAACAGCGACAAACTATCGCTCAACGAGCCACGGCTCAGAAGGGATGGGCCAGCGATGAAAGCGAACTGTTGGTACGGCAAGACGATACTTTCCGTTGAAGAGGTTCCGGATCCGCAGATCCTTAACCAGCGAGACGCGATCGTAAAGATTTCGTCGACGGCGATCTGCGGTTCGGACCTGCACCTCTACAACGGGTTCGTTCCCACGATGCAGCGAGGCGACATACTCGGTCATGAATTCATGGGCGAAGTGGTCGAGGTCGGACGCGAAGTTCACAACCTGCAAGTCGGCGATCGAGTGGTAGTGCCCTTTCCGATTGCTTGCGGCAATTGCTTCTTCTGCCAGCAGCAGATGTTTTCACTTTGTGAGAACTCGAATCCCAACGCGTGGATGGGCGAGAAGATGTTTGGCCATGCGGCGGCCGGAATTTTTGGTTACTCGCATCTGACCGGCGGTTATGCCGGCGGGCAGGCGGAATACGCGCGCGTGCCGTTCGCCGATGTTGGTCCGATAAAAGTGCCGGACCATCTGAGCGACGAACAAGTGCTCTTTCTTTCAGACATCTTCCCGACCGGTTACATGGGCGCGGAGATGTGCGACATCAAACCCGGTGACACGATCGCGATCTGGGGTTGCGGACCTGTCGGGCAGTTTTCAATTCGCAGTGCGTTCCTGCTCGGCGCAGAAAGAGTGATTGCGATCGATCAGGTGCCTGAGCGGCTGAAAATGGCGCAGGAAGGCGGCGCGATAACCATCAACTACGAAGAGCAGAATGTCTACGAGGCGTTGATGGAGCTGACTGGCGGCCGCGGACCTGACGCGTGTATCGACGACGTCGGAATGGAAGCGCATGGTCCGGCAGCGATTTTTGCCTATGACCGCATCAAGCAGGCGATGATGTCGCAGACAGATCGACCGCACGCGTTGCGCGAGGCGATCATGTGCTGTCGAAATGGCGGCGTTATCTCCGTGATTGGCGTTTACGGCGGGTTCATCGATAAGTTTCCGATCGGATCGGTGATGAATCGTTCGTTGACGATCAAGACGGGACAAGCGCACGTGCAAAGGTACATGCGACCGTTGTTGGAGATGATCGAGAATGGCGACATCGACCCGACCTTCGTCATCACTCACACCATGAGGCTTGAAGATGCGCCTCGGGCTTACGACATGTTCAAGAACAAGGAGGACAACTGCATCAAGGTTGTGCTGAAGACGGATGGATATGGGAATGGCGCGGCAGTGAAGGATGACAGTTACACTGTGATCCATTAACCGCGGATGACACGGATAGGGAACGGATGGATACGGATAAACCAATCCGTATTCATCCGTTCAATCTGTGTTACGGTCTTACTGCGGGCCGAAGCGTCCTCGATACTCGTTCGAGAATAGAAATCCGAAGATCATGTGCCTGAAATTGCTCGGATCGGCAGTGAGCGTTGTGACCCAGTTGTTGTAGCCGATACTGTCCGGATCGCGGCGCAGGTAGCCGAAGTACTGCATCGCGACGAACGCCCGGATGAAGAACTGGTCTTCTACCGCTTTGCTCTCAACGATGTCGCGCAACACCTGCCCGCGTGTCTTCTGATTGCCGTCCAGCGCTGCGATCAGTTCCGCTCTATTACTCAACGTGATTTCCGCATTCTGCTCGAGTGCATTTACGTACTCGGCATTCGTCAATCCGTTATAACGGCTGGTGAAGTCGGATCGCTGCACAAAGGCATCCGTGTAAGCGGCCTTGCTCAGGATTTCCGACTCGGGTGATTGCGCGCCTCCGACCTGGGCCATGGCCTGCACAAACTCGGAGTAAAGCGGCCTGCGGTCGAGGCCGACTTCGAAGAAGCGATAAGCCCAATAACCACGAATGCGGAACTCCTCCGACAAGAAGAACCCGGACGAGACGTGCACGCGATCACACGTCGGATTATCGTTCTCACCAAAGCCGCTGTTCGGACAGTTGGTAAGAGTCTCCACCCAATTAGCCAACCCGGTCGCATCCGGCAAGCGACCCAGGAAATCTATGTACTGCTGGGTAACGAAAGGCGGAATTCCGTCAATCGGGTTGTGTGTGGCCGGGGTAACGTCGTTATCGACAATCGTCGCCGTCACGATCGCGGGCGAGCCCATTTGAGCACCCAGCGGTTGCGACAAAGAAATCGTGAACGTTTCGTTGCCCTCGACGTGAACGTCGTCGACGATCGGAATCACAAACGACTTACTCGTTTCAAAGGAGGCAAAGCGAAGCGTGCCGGCTGTTGTGCCATAGTCACATCTTTCGGAAGCCTTGCCGTTTACAAGGGTACACGCCGCAAGTCCGGCCATGTCGGATGTCGTGAAGTTAATGTTGGCCGGGCTGATGAGATCACCAGTGCGCGTAACGGTGATGGTGGCGAACCCGCTGCCTTCATTTACGGAGGGCCCTGCAACGGAGAACTGCAAAGTATTACGCCTCGTGCCCTTGAAAAGAACGTTCTGATCGCTCGTCAGCGACGGAATTGTTATCTGCGCAAACGGATTGGGAGCGTTTACCGTCGGCTCGAAGATGAAGAACGCGTGTGGAAAGATCGAGACGGAGTAAGAAACGTTTGACTTTCTTTCGCCGAAGCTAAAATTTCCATTCCCGTCGGTAAAGGTGGACGCAGCGGCGCTGAAGCCTTGTGCGAGGTTTACCTGAATTCCCGGGATGCCCTGACCTGTGACGGTTTCAATCACGCGCCCGGCGATCACGTTAACCGGTTGCTTCGTTCCCACAAAGTCGACGACTTCGCTTTGCAACAAATCAGGTATGAACTTCGACTCCGGCACGAAATTATAACCCGTGAACGGATCGGGGAAGATGAAGTAGTTTCGGTGTCGCTGTACGTTCGGGAAACTGTAGAAGCCGTTTGCATCCGTGAACGTGCTGCCTTCAGGGAAACCTCCGCTGGAAGTGATCTTAATGCCCGGTATCGGGTTGCCGTTGTTGTCTTTCACGTGACCGGTGATGTTGGCCGGCACGAACGTACCGGTGAAATCCTGTCCCGTGATGTTTGCGTTGGTTATCGTGACGGTACGGCTCGGCGGATTGAAGCTGTGGAAGATGCTGATCGGCGTTAGCGTGTATTGGCCCGCCGGAAGGTTGACGAACTCATAGTTTCCGTCAAAGTCATTTCCTATGAGGGCGTCGACCGGGCCCTCGAGTTTTACTTGCGCAAATATCGCAGGAGTATCAGCGGTGATTTTCCCCGAGAGGGAGAAAGTCGGCGCGGGAGTGGGTGTCGGTGTTGGATTCGGATTAGCCTGCTTTTGCCAACTGGGAGCGAATTCCCAAAAGTTAGCCGAGTTATTAAATGTCAGGTACTTGAAATTAGTGTTGTCGAGATTAACGGTGGCGACCTCGTTCGACTCGATCAGCACCACGGAGAGTCCGTCAGGCGACCAGGAAGGTGAGAAGGCCTGGAAATTGAAGAGCTTTCTCACATTCGACCCATCGGCATTCATGAGGAGTATGGTTCTGGTGTTATTCGTCACTCGCGTAAAGAGGATTCTGCTTCCGTCAGGGGACCAGCTTGGTCCCACGTCATGCGTCGATCCGTCGGGCGTCTGCTGAACGGTTGTGAGTTTTGTTTGATTGCTCGCATCTGCATCCATCACGAAGAGTTCATTTTCGTTGGAATAGACGAACTTCCTTCCGTCAGGCGACCAGTCCACTGAAGACAGGAAACTCGGACTGCCCGGCAGCCGGTACGAGCCGCTTCCGTCAGTGTTGGCAATGTGTACGGCGCGTATGCCGTCGAGATTCAGTGAGGGGCTGTTGCCGATGTATGCGATTTGATCACCGCTTGGCGACCACGTGATGTTGGTATTGGAAATCCAGACGTTGGTCGCGAGCTTCAGGAGGCCGCTGCCGTCGGCGTTGATGACGCTGATTTCTGCCGTGATGGGGCTGACATTAAAATTCTCCACCTGAAACGCCAGCTTCGTCCCGTCAGGCGACCACGCCGGTTGATCCGCATTGGACGGAGTACCCGGGAACAACTTCTCATCAGTTCCGTCCGGCTTCACGGTATAGATGCCGCTTGGCTGAGGGTTCTGATTGTTACTGCGATCACTCTCAAACGCGATAAGGCCGTTCGATTTTGGCTGCACTGTGGCTGAGCTGACGACGACGATGTACGGCGCCGAGTTGTTTAGCGTATCGGAGTCGGGAATCGATGAGCTCACTGAAGCAGTGTTCGTTATGAATGTCCCTTCAGTCGCCGAGCCACTCACACTCACGGTTAGCAGAATCGCCTCCGAAGCGCCCACCGCGAGTTCTGAGAACGTAACACTCACGTTGTTGCCGCTTCCTCCGCAGACGCCGTTGCCTGTTGCCGTGCACTTGACGAGCGAGGTACCTGCCGGAAGATTATCTGTGACAGTCACGGGCGCGGGAATACCGCTCTTGTTTTTCACGATCAGCGAATAGGTCAACGTGTTTCCGGGCGCGACGAGGTTCTGCGCAGCTTTCTTCGTGATCGATAGATCGACGAAATCAACCAGCGTTTGGGCGCTCGCACTGTTGTTTGCCGGGAAGGAATCACCTTCGTTGAGCGTCACGGTCGCGTTATTGACGAGCGTTCTCATCGGTGGAGCAGTTACCACCACCGTTACAGTTGCTGTTGCGCCAGGATTCAATGTGCCGATGCCGCAGATGACTGGACTCGTCCCCGCACACGATCCGGCTGTTGAATTCGCCGACACGAGTGGCGCGCCCGCGGGTAACGTGTCTGTAAGCGTGACGCCGGTAGCCGCAATCTCGCCGTTGTTCTTGACCGTCATCGTGTAAGTGACGTTAGTACCGAAGTTCACGGGATCGGGCGAGTCGGTCATGGTCAGTTCCACTTCCGGCGCCGCGCGTAGCTTCGCGATGAAGACGTCTCGACTACCGCCGCTCGTCGCTTGTAGCGGATTCAAGGTTGGAAAGTCTGTAGAGGTTGTAGCGCCGACGATGTAGATGTTTTCTGATGAATCGAGCGCTATACCGGCGGCGCCTTCCGTGCCTGATCCGCCGAGATATGTCGAATGGACCAGACTCGAGCCGCTGGGCGCAAACTTGGTTACGAACGCGTCACCGCCGAAGCCGTTCCTCGTGGGTTGCAGCGCTCCGAGTGTAGGGAAGTTGTCCGAACCGGTGCTGCCGGTCACGTACGCGCTACCCGCTGCGTCAATAGCGATACTCAGGCAGTCGTCGTTCCCATCACCTCCGAGAAAAGTCGAATAGACGAGGGCAGAACCGGCAGCGTTTACCTTCGTGACAAAACCATCATTCTGGAAGTCTGGAGGAATCGATGATTTGAACGCATTGAAGGTCGGGAAATTCACGGAGTTTGTGCTGCCGGCGAGATAGGCATTGCCACTGCCATCCACCGCAATTGCCCGGCCGAGATCGACAAAGTCACCACCAAGAAAAGTTGAGTAAACGAGGGCAGAGCCGTTTGCATTCAGCTTCGTTACGAAAGCATCGGTGCCGACTGATTTAACAGGCTGGAATGCATTCGCGGTTGGGAAGTTGTCGGAGGTGGTCGAACCAATCACGTAAGCATTCCCCGCTGCATCGACGGCGATTCCGTTTCCCGCATCGGACAGATTGCCGCCGAGGTATGTCGAGTAAAGTTGCGCGGCTCCTCCCGCACTCAGTTTCGTGACGAATGCGTCAGAACCACTGTTAGTGCCGATGAAAAGAGTTGAAGGCTGGGTTGGGTTGACGACTAAAGCGTTGATGGTTGTATTGGGATAGCCGTTGTTGACGATGCTCCAGTTGGCCCCGCCGTCAGTGGTTTTCCTCGGGAAGCCGGTGCTTGCGTAAATCGTCGAGGTGTTTGAGGGATCAAACGCCACTTTGATGAAACTGGTAAAACTGAGGTTCCCGCTGATGTTGGTCCAGCTAGTGCCTCCATCTGCGCTTTTGAAGAGACCGGAGTTTGTCGCTGCGTAGACCAGGTTGTGTGCGTCATCTACGACGATGTTAGCGACTCGCGGATTAGAGAGCAGCCCATTACTCTGCGTCCAACTATTCGCGCCATTCGTGCTCTTGTAAATTCCGAATGTTGTGCCTGCGTAAAGCGTACCGCTTTGATCGATCGCTAAATCGTTGACGAAACCGCCGTTGAAGCTGACGAATTTCTCAGTCCAGTTTGCACCCGCATCAATTGATTTAAAGATCGAAGTCCCTATGCTGACCGCGTAAAGAGTGGTGGGGGTAAGTGGATCTACGAGTATCTTTTGGGCGAAGAGTGGACTAAATCCGTTGTTGATACCGGTGAAGGTATTGCCGTCATCGGTGCTCCTGAAGAGGCCTGCATTCGTCGCGACGTAGATCGTACCGGGTGCGGTTGGATCGAGCGCGATTTTGTTGACCGGGATTGCTACTCCGGCGAGGCGGGTCCAGTTGCTTCCACCGTCCGTGCTTTTGAACAGGCCCACATCAGTTGAGGCATAGACAACTGATGAGTTGCCCGGTTGAAATACGACGTCACTTACTCCGCCGGCCAACAAGCCTGAATCACTCGCCGCCCAATTGGCCGCGCCATCCGTGGTCTTGAATAGTGAGTTACCGACTCTATGTGGTTGCAGCGGATTCGTCGTAGGGAAGTCAGACGAAACTGAAAAGCCGGTGACATAAGCGTTGCCCGCGCTGTCGACAGCAATTGAATTTCCCGCGTCAGAACTGTGCCCGCCCAGAAATGTCGAATAGACGAGAGCAGAGCCGGCGCTATTCAGCTCGGCTACGAACGCATCCGAAGAATCGTTCAACGCCGGATGTAATGCATTGGCTGTGGGAAAAGTTAGTGAGGTCGTTTGACCTGTTATGAAAGCGTTGCCGTTGCTGTCAATTGCGATGCTTGTACCGACGTCGGTACCA
>JBKPPH010000290.1:0-11586 GCA_046733535.1 Acidobacteriota bacterium | reverse complement strand
CGTGAGTACGACGTGAAGATGCGCTTCATCGAATTCATGCCGCTTGATTCAGGTCATGAATGGTCGCGCAAAGACGTGGTTTCCGGGAAAGAGATTCGCGATCGCATCGGCGAACGCTTTCCGCTTGCGCGCGTGGATGTTGAGCGAGGTTCTGAAACGTCTTCGCGGTACCGGTTCGCGGACGGAGCGCCGGGCGAAATCGGAATTATTGCGCCAGTCACCGAGCCATTCTGCGGTGCTTGTTCGCGCATAAGATTGACGGCCGACGGTCAGATTCGCACGTGTCTGTTTTCGACAGTCGAACACTCGTTGCGTGACGTGGTACGCGGCGGCGCGTCGCGCGATGAGATTATTGAGTACATCGAATCGGTGATATTGAAAAAAGAGCCACGACATTTCATCAACGATCCGGGTTTCGTCACTCCCTCACGGACCATGAGCTTTATCGGTGGCTAGACTACTGAGTTGACTGAGCCGATCGCAACAGCGTACAATCGGCTCACTAATGCTTCAACACTCACACACAAAACCGATGAGCCCCAAAATCGAAGCCACAATCGAAGATCTTTACAAACTCGAATACGAGGGCAAGGCTGAGCTCGTCAACGGAGAGATCGTATTAATGCCACAAACGGGAGGCTTACCTCACTACGCTGCCCTGCAAGTAACCATTTCTTTAGCGGCTCATGCAAAGACGACTCCAAACGCATACGCTATCGGAGATTCCGCCGCCTTTATAGTCAATCTGCCACACCGCAAGACCTTCAGCCCAGACGCAGCGTTTTACATCGGCGAAATCACAATGAAGTTTTTCGAAGGCCCGCCAGTGTTTGCGGTGGAGGTTCGCAGTGAAAACGATTATGGACGGTGGGCCGAGCGGCAAATGGCGAAAAAACGCGCCGACTACTTTGCAGCCGGTACGCTCGTCGTTTGGGACGTGGATCTGTTGAGCGACGATGTCGTCCGCGTTTACCGCTCAACCGATTCGGAGAGAGCGGCCATCTATCGTCGAGGCGAATTCGCGGAAGCCGAGCCTGCTGTGCCTGGCTGGACCATGCCGGTCGACGATCTATTTCCTGGTTTTTGATGCGTGGAATCCCGCGGCTAAACTGCCGCTGGTTGCTCGATCTCTTTCACAACCCGCAGTCCTGACGACAGCGCCCCTTGCATCCACGAAAACCACGGCGACAGATGCTCCCCCGCAAAGTGGATCCTTCCTTCTCGCGCCGACGCCGGTAAGAAATCAGCGAAACCCACAAACGCCCACGCGCCGCGAGACCATTCGTCGTCCAGCCAACACTTTGTCGCACCGCGTTCGAAGTTTCCTCTAAGTCCATCAAAGATCGAATCGAGCTGCTTCAACGTAGTCGCGATCCGTTCATTCTCTTTCAGCTTCGTGATTCTTTCCGCTTCGCCCGGGCGTGCGTAAGTCATGAGAATTCCGCGTGGCCCAGGCTGGCTCCACGTAGGTTGCCAGATCTCGATCGCACCACTCGTAAACGCAAAACCATTCAGTCCCTTGTCTTCCCAGAAGCGATTCTTTGTTTGCAGGTAAACGCGCGAGACTGCGTCGTAATGAGTTCGTTTTATTATGTCCCGCTTCCGCTCCGACAACGCCGGCAACTCGAGGTCGCGTAAGACTGAAAACGGAATCGTACAAACAACGTTATCGGCGGTGACGGTCTGCTTGCGTCCACCGCTCAAGAAGACAACTCGCGCCTGACTCGCGTCCTGCTCGATCTTCACAACAGCCGCACCGTAGTGAATCTTCCCGGCGAGTTTCGCTGCAAACGCCTTCGGAAGCAGATCCGATCCACCTTTGATCTTGCTCCAACGTTCAGGCCCATGACCTAAGTCGCCGCCGTAATTTCTAGCCATCGCATCTGTATAACCGTCGATCGGCACTTCCTCTCGACTGCCTCGATCAAATCGCACGGCGTTGAGATCGCGCGGATAAAACGGCTCGAGTTCAAGCGCAAACTCCTTCACATACTTGAGCGTGAGATCGTGATTGTCAGGAATGCGCGCCGCGCCCGCTTCGGCATACAGTCCATCTGAGAAAGGTTCGCGCAGTGTGTGCACACGGCCACCGGGACGTGTCCGCGCCTCGAGAATCGTTACGTCGTGACCGAGTTTAACGAGTTCGTAAGCAGCAACAAGCCCGGCCATACCGGCGCCCAGAATTAGCACCTTCCTGGCCGGGCCTCTCAAAACTATCGCGCCGAGCGTGCCGGCGGGATTCAGCCCAGCGCCCGCAACTGCGATCGCGCTTCGCCTTAGAAACTGACGGCGAGTTATTGCCAATTATCCTCGTCCCCTGCGTCGTGAAGTCTTCGGCCTCGTTGGTTTTGCCGGAGTGTCCGTACGCGCGGGCGGCGTCGCAGGCTGCGCCGTTGTGTCGTCGGCGGGTTTCGCCGGCATCTCGCTTTGCGCAAATCGCGGCAACAGATCGTCGCGCATCGCCAACTGATAGACAGACCACGCGATCACCATCGCATCCTTCTTCACATCTTCTTCGAGAATGCGCTCGTAAGTGTCGAGGTTCGTGTGCCACGTGTGCGTGCCGTATTCAATCGGATCCTGGCCCATGCCGATACCGGGCAAGCCGGCCTGGTTGAATGAAGTGTGGTCAGAACCGCCCAGCCTGCGACTGCGCGTCGTCACCGCTCCAACTACGCCATCGTCCTTAAATGGCGCGAGTATTTCACGCATGATCTTTGCTGCTTCGGGTGGTCCAAACACGCCTGCTCCACGCACACGTCCGGTGCCCGAGTCGATGTTGAAGTAACCGCCAAACTTCTCGTAACCCGGTTTCGGATCTTCGAACGAACCGAAGTGTTCTTTGACGTACGCGAGCGATCCCAATAGGCCTTCCTCTTCGCCGCTCCACAGCGCGACACGGATTGTGCGGCGCGGCTTCACGCCGAGCGTCTTCAGAATTCGCGCAGCTTCCATCATGATCGTGCAACCAATGGCGTTGTCAGTCGCGCCTGTGGCTGCATGCCACGAATCGAGGTGTCCGCCAAGCATGATCACTTCGTCGGCTTTGTCGGTCCCGCGAATCTCGCCGATGGTGTTGTATGACGTGGCGCCTTCCGGGTAGACACGGTTGACGATGTTGAATTCCAGCACGACTTCAGTGCCATCGTTGAGTATGCGAGTGATGCGTCCAAAATCTTCATTACTCATCACGACCGTCGGAATCACTTTGTTAACGTCGAAACTGCTGTTATTAAAAGCCCGGATCTGCCGAAACTCGCGACCAGCATCGTTCACTCGAACCGCCGCACCATTCTCTTTCAGAAACGCATCGAGCTGCTCGTTGACCTGACGATTCGTGAGCGGCCGCGGTGCGTTAGGCGCAGGCGTCGGCGTCGGCGAAGGCGTCGGAAAAGCAAACGGCTGCGCGTTTGGTCCATAACGTTCCTTCATCGCTTCGTCGCTCGCCCTCTTCGCTGGAGGATTCAGGTTGACAGGAATCACGGCCGGCTTACCGACAAGCACGATTCGACCGCGCACTGTTGTCTTATTGTTATTCAAAAACATCGTAAGCTGTTCCTGCGTTGGCCGCTCCGGAAGGACCAACTGGTACGCCTTCGCTTGAACTGTTCCTTTCGTACTCGGAGTCCACGCGAGCACCTCACATACGAGTGGATCTTTGACGGGCGAGATCAGGTGCGCGGTCAGGCGTTCGTTCAACCAACCCGGATGTTTGAAGTCCCACGGTTCGAGATGCGCGTTGTCGAAGCCCCACGCCGTCATCTGTTTGACTGCCCATTCCGCCGCGGCCTTGTGATTAGGAGAACCAGTCAGCCGTGGACCATAGAGGTCCGTAAACATGTGCATCGTCTTCATGATTTGCGAACGTTCCATCGCTTCTTTGCGGATGCGGCTCAGCATGTCGCCGCCGCCGTTTTGCGCAGCGACAGGAAGCGAGAGCAGCGAGAAGATCAGGGACAAGGCGACAAGGCGTCGTTTCAGCATGTTTTTCTCCGGGAGATCGGTTGGGTTGGATTACCAGCGCGAAGATTATAGACTACATTCGAACCGATGGAGAATGTGGAATATGAGCGCAGGAATCAAACTAACCGAAAGCGATACGTCTAAAACCAGTTCACTGCCGAACTCCCGGCGCGTCTACGTCAACGGCAAACTGCCGGGTGTCCGCGTGCCGTTTCGCGAAATCCAGCAGAACGCTTCCCGCAACTTCGACGGCACTCTCGCTTCTAATCCGCCGGTCCGTGTTTACGACACGAGTGGGCCATGGGGCGATGAAGATGCTCAATGCGACGTGCGTGAAGGGTTGTCGCCGATGCGGGGTCAGTGGATTGTTAGCCGCGGCGATGTTCAGGAGTACGAGGGTCGTGAGGCGAAGCCGATCGACGACGGTTATCTCACGTTCGACGCGGCGAAACGCGCTCGCGTGAAAGATGTCGGCAAGCTCGAAGACTTTCCCGTCATGCGTCGTGCGGTGCTGCGAGCGAGGCCTGGAGCGTGTGTTACGCAACTACACTACGCGCGTCGCGGGATCGTTACTCCGGAGATGGAGTTCATTGCGATTCGAGAAAACCTTGGACGCGAAGCAGCGTGGGACATCGGCGACGCTCCGCGCGATTCACTGCTGCACCAACACAGAGGCCAGTCGTTTGGAGCAGCGATCCCACAGTACGTGACTCCCGAGTTCGTGCGTTCGGAAGTGGCGCGCGGACGCGCGATCATTCCCGCCAACATCAATCATCCTGAATCTGAGCCGATGATCATCGGCCGCAACTTCCTCGTGAAGATCAATGCGAACATCGGAAACTCAGCCGTCGCGTCGTCGATCGAAGAAGAGGTCGACAAGATGCGTTGGTCCATTCGTTGCGGTTCAGACACGGTGATGGATCTTTCCACGGGCAAAAACATTCATGCAACGCGAGAATGGATCATTCGCAATTCGCCCGTGCCGATTGGGACAGTCCCCATTTATCAGGCGCTGGAAAAGGTTGGCGGCAAAGCGGAAGAACTTACGTGGGAAATCTTTCGCGACACGTTAATCGAGCAGGCGGAACAGGGCGTCGACTACTTCACGATTCACGCCGGCGTGCGACTCGCCTACATTCCGCTAACAGCGCGGCGGACCACTGGAATTGTGAGTCGCGGCGGTTCGATCCTCGCGAAGTGGTGCCTGGCCCATCACGAAGAGAGTTTTCTTTACACGCGCTTTCGCGAGATATGCGAGATCATGGCTGCCTATGACGTTTCGTTTTCACTCGGCGACGGTCTGCGTCCCGGTTCGATCGCGGACGCGAATGACGAAGCGCAGTTTGCGGAATTGGAGACGTTGGGTGAGTTGACGAAGATCGCGTGGGAACGCGATTGCCAGGTGATGATCGAAGGACCGGGTCACGTGCCAATGCACTTGATCAAAGAGAACATGGACAAGCAGCTCGAGACTTGTCATGAAGCGCCGTTCTACACGCTTGGCCCGCTGACGACCGATATCGCGCCCGGATACGATCACATCACGTCGGCGATTGGCGCTGCGATGATTGGGTGGTACGGAACTGCGATGCTCTGTTACGTGACGCCGAAGGAGCATCTCGGGCTGCCGAATAAGAAAGACGTCAAGGACGGTGTTATCGCGTACAAGCTCGCGGCGCATGCGGCGGATCTGGCGAAGGGACATCCGGGCGCGCAGTATCGTGATAACGCATTGTCGAAAGCACGATTCGAGTTTCGCTGGGAAGATCAGTTCAACCTTTCGCTCGATCCGGAGGTCGCGCGTGAGTACCACGACGAGACGTTGCCGCAGGAAGGCGCAAAACTAGCGCACTTTTGTTCGATGTGCGGGCCGCATTTTTGTTCGATGAAGATTACGCAGGATGTGCGTGAGTATGCGGCGCAGAAGCAGATTGATGAAGCGGAGGCGCTCAAGATGGGGTTGAATGAGAAGGCTGAGGAGTTCATGACTTCCGGCGGTGAGATCTACCGCGGTAGTGAGACAGGATGACAGGATTATTAAAGATGCATTTAAATCCTGTCATCCTGTCCGAGTCAACGATTACTCTCCCAACGAGCGTCAGCCGCTAACGCGATCTGTTTCATCGTTCGCTTGGTCAGCGCTGACTCATCATCACGCTTCTCCGACACCGCGCGCGTATTTCGATCTGTTTTCATCAACAGCCACTTGTCCCGCGCATCCTGTTTGATGGTCCATTCACCCTTCAACTTCGTTCCATTGAGATAGAAGCGCAGCATGCCCTTGTAATAATTGCCTTCAATCAAGTCATACGTTCCGATGTCCCAAACCATCACCGTCCCGCCGCCGTATTGACCCTTCGGAATAATCCCTTCGAAATCGAGATACTCGATCGGGTGGTCCTCAGTCGGCATTGCCAACCGCCTCTCGTCCTTTTTGAACGGCGGCCCCTTCGGTACGGACCACGACTTCAAAACACCATGCATCTCCAAACGAAAGTCGTAGTGCAAATGGCTTGCTGCGTGTTTCTGGATCACAAAACGCCGGCGGCTGCCCTGGCGACTGCGTTGCGGCGTAGCCGGCTTCGGCTCAGCCGTCTTGCGGAAGTTTCGTTTGGCGACGTAAGGCTTGAGAGTGTCCGCAGGCTGCGACTTCGGCGCGCGTTGCCGCACGAAATAGCGCCGCAGGTCAGCCGGAAACTTTTGCACCTGCTTCAGTACAGGCTTGAAAAGATCGCCACGCTGCTCCACGCGCTCCAACGCCTGTTGCGGTGTAAAGAACAGACTATCCGCGTCACTGTTCTTGAGCGCCGTTTCGACCTCGCTCCATTCGACTGGGAGCGAGACGTAAGGACGATAAGTCTTCGCGCGCAGCGAGTAGACGCTTACCGTAGTTTTGAATTCTGCATTCTGGCTCCAGTCAATGAACACCTTCTTCGTTCTCAGTCTCTTCGGCATTTCGGAGACGATCAGCTTTGGTTCTCGTTGGGCCAGGAGTTCGGCGAGTGCTTTGGCGAGTGGTTGCGTTTCCTCGTAAGTGATCGGTGAATTGAGTGGAACGTAAACCTGCAAGCCTTTTGAGCCGGAGACCTTCACGTACGAATCGAGCCCGAGTTCGTGGAGCACGTCGCGCAGCATCACAGCCACACGAGCGCAATCGAGGATGTTTGCTCCTTCACCAGGATCGCAGTCGAACACAATCGACGTCGGACGATCCAGTCGCGGCGCGCGATGAAGAAACGGATGTATCTCGATGTTCGCGAGATTAGCGAGCCAGACGAGTGTCGGCAGGTCGTTGATCAGGATGTAGCGAATGTCTGCGCCAAGTGTTTCACGTCGCGGCACGTGAACAGTCTTCACCCAGTCAGGCGTGAAAGCCGGCGCGTCTTTCTCGTAGAAGAACTCGCCGAAAACACCTTCGGGAAAGCGCTTCAGTGTAACTGGATGATTGCGCAGGTGAGGAAGGAGATATTTGGAAATACGAATGTAGTAATCGATGACATGCGCCTTGGAGAACTTCTCTCCCGGAAACAACACTTTGTCGAGGTTTGAAACAGCGATGCGCCTGCCGCCAACCGCAAAGTGTTCCGTCTTTCGTGCCATTCCCCTCGTTCGTCAATATGGTCTGTCGAAGTCGACGCCGACCGGATTGTGTTTGTCGCCACTATAACCGGGAATCTCCAAAAAGCCGATGATCTCTTTGCATCCTTCGCAGTCGATTTTCAATTCGTGGTCCTTTTGCAATGCGTGGGCGAGTGCTCGCTTGCAACAGAAAAACGCGCGCTCGTAGTCGCGTCCCCGTTTCTTTGCGGCCGCGGGTAGCGGCTCTCGTCTGGGCTGTTTCCTCGTAGAACGCCTCACCTCAGCTCGTCCCTTTCAATGAGGTCCGACCAGGCTTGTGAGCTTTTCTATTTAGAAATACGCTGGGAGTGCTGATTGGAGAGGCCCGGAACCCTTGCATCCGGGCGGTGAACATTTCAGGCGGTTCCCGCTCGCGAAGTAATCATCCGCGGTTATGTTAGCACCGTGAAACTAAAACCAGTAGAGTCGGAAATGCTCAGGTTCGTTGGGTACGATCGCAAGCTACGCGTGCTGGAGGTTGTCTTCAACAGCGGCGACAGGTATCGATACAAGGGCGTGCCGCTTGTTAAGTATGAGGAGTTGATGAAAGCGGAGTCGATAGGGCAATACATGCATAGAAACATTATTGGGAGGTATGATTACGAACGCGTGTATTAAAAATGATTACAGAATTTTTAGAGATTACGTGATATCTTAAATCCTGAAAATTTTGTAAATCACGTCAAAGAGGACCCTTCACCTCACGGAGGATGCGATGGAAATAAACAACCTCACTCATCTGGTTATCGGCTGCGCTTACAAAGTCCACAACACTCTTGGTTCAGGTTTTCTCGAGAGGATTTATGAAAACGCCCTCAGGTTAGAATTACAAAAGTCCGATATTGACGTTCTCCAACACCCAAAGCTACCGGTGTTGTATGAAGGTCACTTAGTCGGCGTTTACTATCCGGACCTTTGGGTAGAGAAGCAACTGATAGTTGAGATCAAGGCGGTGCAGAGTCTAGTTCGCCAACATGAAACGCAATTAATTAATTATCTCGTCGCCACTGGTACTGATAATGGCCTGCTTATAAATTTCGCGGCATCAGTTCAAATCAAACGCAAGTTCCGCGAGTACAGGCCATCAAAATGCACTTCTGTGTAAGCGACACGATCACGTGAGGCCGGCGCGGCGTTGCATTTCTTTCAAGGTCTCGGGGATGAAGGACGTGATCTGGTGATTCTCTTCACGCCCGTCAGCGTAGGTTTGATAGAGATTGAAGTCCGGCAGCGATAGGCAGCTTAAAGGCGATTGATGATTGTAGCCGGTATCGAGGCCGACAGCGCTGTGAGAGATGTAGATCCCGTGGCGCCCCAACCTTCCTCGCAACGGCAACAGCGGCGTCGGCGTGTGGCCGAAGATGCACGGCTTGCCGCGATAGTTCTTGTAAAAATCCATGTCGCGCATCCACAGCAGCGCATTCTGTGAACTCTCGCGCGGATGTTTTCCCTCGTCGAGCCCGGCATGAACGTAGATCGCGTGCTCGTCTTCGTAGTAATACGGCAGCCCCTGCATAAACGCGAGGTGCTCTGCTGGAAACGATCTCCTGAACAGCAGCGTCATCTCCTCGAGATCGTTTTCACTCTCCACCCTTACCGCCTGGCCTGTGTACTGCTCAAACGTTCGCTCCCCACCAACAACCGGCGTCAGCCAAAGGTAACTTCGCCCCGCAAGAAAATCCAACAACATCTGTTCGTGATTTCCGCGCAGACAAATCACACGCTCCGGATTCTCACGACAGAGCCCGAGGACATGACTCACGCAGCCCGGCGCATCGGCGCCACGGTCGATCAAGTCTCCCAGAAAAACCAACGTGTCGGTTTCGGGATCGCGCGGCAGCATGTCGAGCAGGTTGAGGAGCTGCGCGCAACGACCGTGTATGTCACCCACGACAAAAGTTTTCATTCAGTCTGGTTCCCGGGCAACTCGCCTTGGCTCTTGATGCGATTCATCAGTTCGACGAAACGCGGATCCTCGTGCAAGTCTGTCCAGTTTGGATCAGACTCAAACCACTTGTAGTTCTCATTGCCGAGATTGATCGCGGTCTCCAACCATCTGAGCGCTTCGACCTGCCGGCCTTGCAAGAGATAAGCAGAAGCAAGCCAGTAAGCTATATCGTAATCAGCCTCGGCCACCAGCCTGACTTTCGGCGTCAGTTGTTCATTGGCCTTCGTGTGTTGCCCCTGCGCGCTTAAACAGATGGCCAGGATCGGACGCACGCCGTCCATTTGCGGGTGACGTTGAAGAACCTGCTGAAGAACTCTCGCGGCGGAATCGATCTCACCGCGATAGAAAAGCACGCGCGCGCGTATGACTTGAATCATCGGATGTTCAGGCTCGAGCTCAGCGCCCTGATCGAGCTCGCGCAACGCTTCTTCATATTGCTTCTGGTACATGAAGATGCGCGCGCGATTGTAACTCGCCAGCACGCGCTCGCCCGGATTAAGTCGCACCATCCGATCGAAACTCCGCAGCGCTTTTTCATATTCACTGTCGAGCCGTGCGACCACCGCACGCACAAAGTGCACACCCGGATCGTTCGGATATTCGTGACGCAGCAGCTCGACTTCAGCACGCGCCTTCTGCTTCTGCCCGCCGGTGAGATAGATGAACACCATCTGCATGCGCGCTTCGAGCAGCTTTGGATCCAGCGTCAGCGCTTTGCGAAATGCATTCTTCGCTTTGTCGTGATCGCCTGCCTGGCCAAGACCTTTCAAAACCCGGTTGACGTAACAACTGCCAAGCGCGGAATAGGCGAGCGCAAACTGCGGATCGATCTCGATCGCGCGGCGGAAATGTTCGATCGAGGAATCGAGGTCTTCACGCTCGATCGTGTGATAGATGAACTGCGCCAAACAGTTGCGCCCGCGCATGTACTCTTCCGAAGCCGCGGCGTCGGCAGTCGTTTTCCTTGCAAGTTCGACTTTCTCATCCGGACTCAATTCGAGCCGCAGTCCTTCGACGATGCGTTGGACGATCGTGTCCTGCACGCCGATGATGTCGCTGGCGTCGGCATCGATTCGCTCACTCCAAAGAATTTCATTCGTGCGCACGTCGAGCAGTTGAGCAGTGACGCGGAGGCGATCGCCGGCGCGAAGGAACGTCGCGGTGAGTATCGCGTCCACCAGCAGATCTTTTCCTGCCTGCGCGGCGTCGACGATTTTGTTTTGATACTTCACGATAACTGACGATGGCCGCACGACGAGCGACCGTACACGCGCCAACTCGGTTATCACAGCATCCGCAAGCGAGAACTGGTAGAAATCGATCTCGCGATCGTTGCCGACGTTCTTGAAGGGAAGAATCGCGACGCTCTTGCGCTCGCGGTCGCCCATGCTTGTCAACGGGCTCGCTTGTGCGTCGCCACTGCGTCCGCCGGATCTTGAAGTGGTTGACTGCTCGCCGCTCTTGCTGCCCTTTAACCAACGAAGCGCGCGCGTGACCGGACTCTCCTGCTTCAAGTGTTTCGGGGCGACAGGGACCGTGCTCTCGTCGAGTCCCGGGAGTGAATCGGAACCAAGCTCGCGAATGACAGCCCGAAGATCTTCCGCAAAGTATGAAATCCTTTGGTAACGATTGCGCGGGTCCTTCGCGAGCGCTTTGTCGAGTATGGACTGCAATCGACTGGGCACACGGCCCGGTCGCATTTTCGACAACGGCTCCGGTTCGTCATTCAAAACCGCGTGACGCACTTCAATCGCGGTTTGTCCGCGAAAAGGCCACGTGCCCGTCAACATCTCATAAAGCAACACGCCGGTAGAAAAAATATCCGCGCGCGCGTCGACGCGATCTCCACGCGCTTGTTCCGGCGCTGCGTAGGTAGCAGTGCCGTAAGGAATGCCGACTTCAGTGATCTCAGTGTGATGAATTCCGGACGTTCGCGCGGCGTCTTCGTCGAGCAGTTTTGCGAGGCCGAAATCCAGCACCTTGACCTGGCCGGTCGGAGTAACCATGACGTTGCCGGCTTTGATGTCGCGGTGAATGATGCCGCGCGAATGTGCGGC
>JBKPPH010000289.1:0-57437 GCA_046733535.1 Acidobacteriota bacterium | reverse complement strand
GTTCGGAAGAATCTTCGCAACCTCCACTTCGCTGTACTCGGTGGGACTGAGGCTCGTGATCTGATTGACGACGGTTGCGTATCCATACCTCATCGAGCTGTCCTGGCTCGGTCGATACAGAACATTATTGGACCAGAAAAGCCGCCCGCCCGGCCGCGCCGATCTGACATCGGAAACAACGGGATTGCGCGCATGCGGTTTCCATGGCCCAAACAGACTATCTGAGTGATACAGGTGCAACTCGTCCCAGTTAACCAACACGCCTTCTTCCTGAATGTTCACGAACATCCACCACGTGCCGTTTACTTCGGCCACCGTCGCATCCAGCGGATGCTTCGCTTCGAGCAACACGTGCTCGAGTTTCCAGTCGAAAGGAAAAGAAGCGGAACGATAAAGTTCGACTACATTTTTGTCGCCGGTTTCGGGAATCATGTAGTAATCGCCGCGCCACTCAAAGACGAACGGGTAAGACAGGTGACACTCGAGTTTCAAACATTCAGTCGGACCACTCACGATCCCGTTTTGGTCGACTTGGACTACGGAAATGTGCGCTCGACGTACGTCGTTCACATAGTCTTCGAAGAAAATGTAGTACTTCCCATCCGCTTTGATCGTGAACGGATCGGCCCAGAAACGATCGGAAGGAGGCGCCAGGTATTTAAACTCACCCTCGTCGAAACGATACGCCAACACCCACTGCTCGGAAGAGGAGAGCTTTTCGACAGCGCGCGCAGCCGCTCGCTCCGAGAGATTGAAAAACATCTGGCCCATCGCAGCGTTTGTCGGCGCCCATGAATCTTCTCGGCGTGCTGTAACCTCGACCGCGTGCTCGTGTCGTCCGTTGTGCAGATCGACAAGGCTACGCGCGACGAACGCCGCCGATTTCCAGTAACACTCGTTGTTGTTCAATCCAACCGAGAACCTGCTCAGCGAAGGCGACACCGACTCGTAGAGCATTCGTTCTCCACGACCGTTGAGAGATCTTAACGACGAGAACATGAGTGGCTCCCCACTCAAAATTTCTCTGAAGCCCGGCGGCGCTTTTTCATCTGCTCCAAATGCATAAAACCAGACGCCGTGCTTAGCCAGACCGGCAAAGTTCGACTTCAACTCAGTTCGCACAAAGCTGATGAGCACATCCAACTCGGCCGCTTTGATCTTATCGACGTCATCTGGTCCCACACTTGGCAACGAACCAATCAGATCTTCAATGCTGACCGGCTCCAACGCATCCGTCGACGCGGGAAACATTCTCCGGTCCATGCGGTTGTACAGTCTGTACAGCAAACCCCCGGTATTTGCTGCCGGAGGAACTTTTACAACCAGCTCGAACATCGCCACACCTGCCGCTGTCACATTCTCGACGGCCTTGCGCACCCAGCGCGGCTGCACAAAAGAGTCGATGATTATTCCAAGTCTTAGGTCGAAGGATTTAGCAGGTTGTGCCGTCATCATCTACACGGGTACAGGCACGGCATTGCGCTCGTTGGATTCAGACATGCGGGGGTAGTGGTCGATGTACTGGCGGTGCCACAGTTCGAGTATCAGCAGACCCCAGAGAGCAAACGAATGATCGCGGCGTCCTTTGTGGTGCTCGTCCAGAATGAGGTCGACATACTTGGAGTTCACGTAGCCGCGTTGTCGCGTGCGCGGTTCGCGCAACGTTTCTCGAATCTGGTCGCGCAACTGATCGTTGATCCATTGTTCGAGCGGTATGCCGAAGCCTTGTTTCGGCCGGTCCAGAATCTCAGACGGAATCAAATCCTTCGCGACTCGTTTGAGCAGGTGCTTTGTTTCCGTGCCTGCGAGCTTCAGCGACGCCGGAACTTTGGTGACGAATTCGATCAGCTTGTGATCCAGCAGCGGTACGCGCACTTCGAGTGACGTTGCCATGCTCATGCGATCGACTTTGGTCAGGATGTCTCCCGGCAGGTAAGTCTTGCCGTCGATATAAAGCAACTGATCCAGCGGTTCCTTTGTCTTGACTCGACTCGCGTACTCGCGAAAACTGCGCGCGACCTGGTCCTTTGTCTGCAACGCGTTCTGAAACTCTCGCGTGTAAAGCGACTCTTTACCCAACTCAGTGAAATAGGAAAGGCTGTCGAGATAACGATCGATAGGATCGAGCGAGATGTTGTGGAGATAATTGCGGCCCCATGCGCCGTGCGGCAGACGATAACTCAACGGCCGCATGACACCTGCTCGCAACGCCTTCGGCAGTGACGAGAAAGCACGGCGGCTTTCCTGGACCACGTAGTGTGTGTAACCGGCGAACAGTTCGTCACCCCCGTCGCCGGACAACGCCACGGTGACGTGATCGCGCGCGAGTTTTGAAACCATGAACGTCGGTATCGCGGAAGGATCGGCGAACGGTTCGTCAAAGTGCCAAACGAGGTCGTCGATGACGTCGCAGATTTGCGGAGTAACGAAAAACTCGTGATGGTCCGTGCCGAGTTTCTTCGCCGTCAGGCGCGCATACTTGAGTTCGTTATAACTGTCCTCATGAAATCCGATCGAAAACGTCTTGACCGGTTGATTCATGTTTTGCGCCATCAGGGCGACGATCGTGCTGGAATCAATGCCACCGGAAAGGAACGCTCCGAGCGGCACGTCTGAAATGAGTCGCAGGCGCACGGACTCGTCGAGCAGCGAGCGCAGTTCCTCGAGATAGTCTTCCGGTCGTCGCGACTCTGCCGGCTCGAAGTTGAAATCCCAATACTGTTGAATTGCAACCCGGCCTGACGAGAACGTCAGGTGATGTCCCGGAGGCAGCTTGTAAATGTTTTGAAAGATGCTGAGTGGATCGGGAACGTATCCGAGCGTGAAGTACGCATCGAGAGCTTCGAGATTGATTTCGCGTGTTACGTCCGGGTGTTCGAGGATCGACTTGATCTCCGAGCCGAACACCAGCGTTCCTCCCGGCGTGACGGTGTAATAGAGCGGCTTCTTTCCGACCCGATCGCGGGCGATGTAAAGTTCGCGCTTTTTGTCGTCCCAGATCGCGAAAGCAAACATGCCGCGCAGGTGATTCGCGCATGATGGGCCATACTCTTCGTAAGCATGGACGATGGCTTCCGTGTCGGAGTGGGTCTTGAAGGTGTGGCCGCGTTTTTCGAGCTCGCTGCGGAGCTCGTGGAAACTGTAGATCTCGCCGTTGAAGACGATACTCACGGTGCCGTCTTCATTTGAGATCGGCTGGGCGCCGCCGGCCAGATCGATGATGGAGAGCCGCCGCATGCCGAGCGAGACCCCGTCTTTGCGCAGGTAGCCGTCGTCATCCGGACCGCGATGCCGGATCACATCGCACATGTCCAGGAGCAAGCACCCGCGCGTGACTTCATCTCTGGCGTTTCGGTCCCAGTAGTCTACAAATCCCGCGATACCGCACATAATTTATCTAAACACTAAATAATCATGTAAATCCTGTCTAATCTTGTCATCCTGTAAAAATTAAGTGACAGGATTACAGGATTGTTCAGGATAAACACAATTTTCAGCTATCCGGCCGGTAGAAGTGTTTACCATAGAAGAAACCCGCCAGCTCCCACAAGGGCAGTTCGTGCGAGAAACGCTGTCGATCGCCGAGATTGGCGAGCCGCAACATCCCGCGCAGCGCCCGGCCATAAAAATAACGCGGCACTCCCCAAACATAAGCCACCGGCTTCGGACGAATGCGATCCAGCACCGCCATCGACACGCTCTGCCAGAAACACCACGAGCGATGATACCTTTTTGTCAGCCGCTCGCGGGGTATGAAATGGTAAACAATCAGTTGCGGCAGATAGATCCCGCGCGCTCCCGCCGCCTGCAGGCGCTCGTACATGTCTTCGTCTTCGCACGACAACAAGCGCGTGCCGCTGCGGCCGAGGGCAGTCGAGTATGGGCCGACTCGCTGCAATACTTCACGTCTGAAAACCGCATTCCCTCCCATCAGAATTCCCGGATACGCGGCGTCGAATGGGACCTCTTTGTCGCCGCCGTCAACAATGCCGACGACGGCGCCGTACTCCTTCGGCAGCCATCCCGGAACTTCGCCTTCAAAGCGCGGCAGATAAGGTCCACCGATGAAATCTACTTCACTTTTTTTGAACGCCGCGAGAATTGTCTCATACCACGAGGCGTCGATCTGTTCGTCGTCGTCGATGAAACCGACCAGATCGCCGGTCGCTGCCGCTATGCCTGCGTTGAGCGCGGGTGAACGGCCCTGCTGTTTTTCGAAAACGTACGACACGCGGCCGTTCGTCGCTTCAGCGTACTGACTGACCACGGCCTTTGTGTCGTCGGTTGAGTTGTTGTCGACGACGATGATGTTGACGGTCAACTCACGCGGTACTCGTGCACGCAGAAGACTATCGAGCGCCTGCTTGAGCAAGGTGCTGCGATTGTAAGTAGGAATGACGACGTCGAGAATCATTGAGTCTTTGTCAGGATCGTCGTGTCGTTCAGCACCGCTCCCGGCGCGCTGTTCAAATACGTCTTCGGCGAGAGCACGATCTGATCGAGCGATAGACCATCTTCGCGGACCTGAATTCGTATCGTGTGTGTGCCGCTCGTCGCAAAGTAAACGAGTGGGCCGAGTGCTCCGACGCCCCAACCATTGTCCTGCCAGCCCCAACCACTCAAACCGCAGGCAAAACAATCCTCCAGATTGATCACTTCCGCACTCGTGCTCCCGATCCGGCTCTTCGCTGCACCTTGTTCATCGACACTGTCGTTGAACTGCACGAAGATCGAGTCGTTGAACGGATCGTCATTCTGCGCCTTGCCGCGAATCCATAACCGGTAAGCCGTGCCTGCCTGCGCCGTAAATTGCAGTTCGACGTAAGTGCCGGGATTCGCGAGTGCATTGCTCAGTTTCGCTGCGCCGGCGTCCGGGTTATGCAAGCGCAAACTTCCCGCGGCTGTCGCATCGCCGATCACTTGATAGTTTCCGATCCTTAAACTGTCCGTCGCATACAGCACCACGTCTACCGGGCCTGTTGTCGTCGTCTTCGGCAGGATCGTAGTGTCGTTCATCACTGCTCCGGGTGCGGTCGCCAGGTACGTCTTCGGCGACAACACGATCTGGTCGAGTGACAACCCGTCTTCGCGAGGCTGAATACGCAAGGTGTGTGTGCCGCTCGTTGCAAAGTAAACGAGCGGGCCGAGCTCTCCGACGCCCCAGCCATTGTCCTGCCAGCCCCAGCCACCCAAACCGCAAGCAAAACAGTCTTCGAGGTTGATGACTTCCGAGCCCGTGCTCCCGATCCGGCTCTTCGCAACGCCCTGCGAATCGAGACTGTCGTTAAACTGGACGAAGACGGAATCATTGAACGGGCTGTCATCCTGCGCCTTGCCGCGAATCCACAAGCGATACCCGACTCCGGCCTGCGCCGTAAACTGCAACTCGGCGTACGTCCCGGGCTGCGCGAGGGCGGTGCTTAGTTTGCCTGCCCCGGCATCCGGATTATCCAGGCGCGCTCCACCCGCGGCCGTCGCGTCATTCACGACTACATAGTTTCCGACCCTTGTAGCTTCTGCTGCGTAGAGGACAACGTCTGATGAAGACATCGGCGTCGGTGTGGGCGTGGGCGTGGGCGTTGGCGTCGGCGTTGGTGTTGGCGTCGGCGTCGGCGTTGGTGTCGGTGTGGGCGTCGGTGTTGGTGTCGGTGTTGGTGTCGGGTTTGGGCCGCCACTCTTGCCGAGGATCGTTGTGTCGTTCTTCAACGCGCCGGGCGCCGTCGTCAGGAACGCCAGCGGCGATAACACGATCTGGTCCAACGACAATCCATCTTCACGAGGCTGAATCCGCAACGTGTGCGTGCCGCTCGACGCAAAGTAAACGAGTGGACCGAGTTCTCCCACGCCCCAGCCGTTGTCCTGCCAACCCCAGCCACTCAACCCGCAACCGAAACAATCCTCCAGGTTGATCACTTCCGAACTCGTGCTCCCGATCCGGCTCTTCGCTGCACCTTGATCATCGACACTGTCGTTGAACTGCACGAAGATCGAATCGTTGAAAGGATCGTCATTCTGCGCCTTGCCTCGAATCCACAACCGGTATGCGGTGCCGGCCTGCGCAGTAAATTGCAGCTCCACATACGTACCTGGGTTCGCGAGTGCAGTGCTCAGTTTCCCTGCGGCAGCGTCAGGGTTATGCAACCGCGCGCCGCCCGCGGCGGTCCCATCGCTGATCACCTGATAGTTTCCGACGCGCGTGCCTTCCGCCGCGTAGAGCACCACCTCCTGCGTTTGCGCCAGCCGGTAGTTGGCTACAAACGTACCACCACCGTTCACAGTGTGAGTTGCAGCGCCGCCGTCGGACCACGAGTCGAACTCATACCATTGCCCGTTGAACTGTTGGGGCGAAACCGCACTCAACGTCCGAACAATTCCGGCAACTGTCGACACATTGAGCGGCGTATTCTGCGGCTGGTCATCCAACTTGATTTTCAAACCCGAAGGGTTCGTATCGAGATTGATCGTTTCGACTATCGGCAGAATGTCGCGAAACGACGTATGCGTTAATCCGCTCGAATCATTCACCGTGAGGTAAATGCGATACCACACGTCTGTTGCCGTCTCACCCGTCGTCGGTATCGTAAACTGGCCCGACGTTGTGCCGGAGAACGGAGGAATAAACGGATGCGTGTGCGTGTTGTGATGGAAGTCGACCTGCCACGTGAAAGCGCTTGCCGGTAGACCACCGTCTTCAGCGTCAGTGCCTGTTCCGGCGTACTGAATGACATCGCCGCCGCGATAATGCGTGCCCACCGGCGGCGACGTTATCGTGCCCACCGGCGCACTTCCGGCAATCACCGTGAGCTGCGCCGCTTGAGACGAGACGCTGCCATACTGGTTCGAGACAACGCAAACGAAGCTCGCTCCGTTGTCAGAAAGCTGCGGCGAAGCAATCGTGAGTGTCGGCGAATTCTGACCGCTGAGATTTGATCCGTTACGTTGCCACTGGTACGACAGCGGCGCCGCACCGGAGGCCGTGACTGTAAAGCTCGCCGATTGGCCCACGGCAACCGTGACGTTCGCAGGTTGCGTTGTGATGCGCGGCACGTCCTGCTTAGTGAACTCAACCTTGAAGACGGCGCCATCGGTGTTGGTGTCGAGACCGCGTTCGAGATAGTAGAGCGTGCCGTCGTCAGCGACTTTCAGATCGACGGGATAGTACGAATAACTCAGCAAGACTTCCGAGCTCAGATCGCTGAGCCGCAGCGATCGAATCCACCCGCCGCAGAAATCCGCATAGAAATACGAACCGCTGTACTTCGACGGAAACTGCAACGTTGCAGGTTCGTAGAAAGCACCGGCGGTGATGGCGCAACCCAGCGAAAGATCGTCAAAGCCGTGAGCATAAACGAGGAGCGGACTCTGAAATCGCGGATCGCTGGTAACGCCTTCCGTGTCAGGCCAGCCATAGTTTCCGCCAACTACTCCGCGATTGATCTCTTCCCATGTGTCCTCACCGACGTCGTTTATGAGCATGCGTATGCCATCAGCTTTGGAGAACGCAAAGCTGTAAGGGTTTCGCAAACCGAGGGCCCAGATCGCCCGGTTCTTACCGGTCGTGCTGGAAAAGAAAGGATTGTCTGCCGGAATCGAGCCATCGCTATTTATGCGCAGGATCTTTCCGAACAGGTTTGCAGTCGTTTGGGAATTCGCGCCGTTCCGATCGTCTCCGACGGCGATGTATAACTTGCCGTCTGATCCAAAACGCAGGTTGCCGCCCTGGTGCCATCCCAGTTCACCGACCAGTTGATCGAGCTCAAAGATGACGACCTCGCTCGCAGGGTCTGCACTCGTACCAGCCGTGAACCGGCTGACGCGATTGTGCAGCACCGGAGTCTTGGCCGTGTAATACACGTAGAAGAAATGGTTGGTCGTGAAGGCCGGGTCCAACGCAATGCCGAGTAGACCATGCTCGCTAAACGAATCAACATCCAACGTCAGAAATGGCGTGGACCGAAGCACGCCGTTTTCGATGACTCTTATCTTGCCGTCCTGCTGCAAGACGAGTATGCGACCATCGGGCAACAGCTCCATGCGCGTTACGCTAAACATTCCGGTGGCCACTTGCGTCACGACGAAGCCGTCGGGAACGATCGCGGCGCTACTCGGTCTTTCAAACAGCAGAACGATTGCCAGGACACAAAGAACCACAGATAACAAAAAAGAGTTTTTTGCAGTCATCTTAATTTTCACTCGTTCGATCGTTTGTGCCTTTTTGTGGCAACCGTCGGTCAGCTAAACGCTTGCGAAGGAACCCCCAGAAGAAGCTCAGTTCGACTTCGTAATGAAACTCCATCTCAGGCTCGTTCTTCAACCGGTATTTCATCCAGAGATACACATCGGAGAGAGCGCGCCGGTAGACATGAGCGGGAACGTCGAGGACGCGCATTTTGGAAGCTTCGAAATCGTCCGCTCTCATCACCGCATAAAAATAGCCGTGACCACGATACCAGCGGCGATGGTAGTCTTTCGTCAGACGTTCCTTCAGCACCTGAGCGTACACCACGAGATCGGGAACATACACGAGACGTTTGTTCGCCGCAGTGAGTCGCAACTGAAACTCGTGGTCTTCCATCGAGCCGATGCTGCCCTTGACGCGCTGCAACTCCGGTTGAAACAGTCCGACATCCGCAAAGACCGAAGCCTTCACCGCGAGGTTTGCGGCGACGAGTCCCGGACCATTGCGCACGTCCAGATCGACGGGTTTATCGCCGAGATCCAGGAGCGCAAGCGGCGTCCAGTGCTTTGTGGTTAACCAGGCCGGGAACTCCGTTTTGGGTTGCGGTAAAACTCTGCCGCCGATGCAGTCAGCATTCGGAAACTTGTTGAAGCTTTCGCGCACGGAGGCGATCCAGTTCGGCGCCGGCCGGATGTCGTCGTCGGTGAAAGCGATGAAGCGTCCGCGCGCGGCGGTGATCCCGCGGTTGCGCGCGTGTGAAACACCTTGCGTGCGTTCGAAGCAATAGATGAGATTTTCAGTCTGGAGTTTATCGCGCAGGTTCTGGACCATGTTGCGCGTGTCGTCGGTGGAGTTGTTATCGACGACGATGACTTCGTAATCGACGCCGCCGCTGTTCTGGGTCAGCAAGCTCTCGAGCGCACCGCGCAAGACATCGCAGCGGTTGTAAGTGCCGATTACTACCGAAACCTCAGGCTCTTTTACTGCACTGCTCATCCTGTAGATCTTGAAAAATCCTGTAATCCTGTTCGTCAGTTGATGCGGGCGGCGGGGAGTGCCGGCAGATATATGGCATATAAAATGTGTCGCGCAAATGCCGATCGTAATCTATTCGAACCGCGAGGCAGCGCCTGCGCCAGTCGATATCGATGCCGAACGGCGCCTCGCGATTTCTAATTCCGGTGTCGATAAAATAAACGCCCGGGCCAAGGCCCACCGAAGAGCAGTCAAAAACAATCGTACCCTTGCCGGGCTCGAGATCGATCCGCCCGGGCAAAGTCTCACTGCTAAAAAACGAACACAGGCGACCTTCCTGCGAATAGAACTGCACTTCGAAGATCACGTCAACCAGAGGCTTGTAAACTTCGTACTTCAAAACCGCCTTCATCGGCATGCCCGTTTCGAACGACAGGCATTCCTGGTCCTCGTCGTTGTAAAAACTCAAGGACGTGACGACAGCTTCACGCGACGCCTCCTGCGCGCCAACGGCACGCGCCTGTGCATGAAGGTTGCGCGATGAACTCTCGTACAACGCAATCGTCTGCTGCGGATCGCCATCAGCTTCAATCTGCCCGCTCTTCAGCAGGATCACGCGATCGCATAGCTTTTGCACCGCGCGCAGGTCATGCGAAATAAACACGATCGTCGTGCCGCTCTTTTTCAGCTCCAATATCCGTTGAATACACTTCTGCTGAAACGCCGCATCGCCGACCGCGAGCACTTCGTCGAGCAACAGAATGTCAGGATCGAGGTGGGCGGCGATCGAGAAACCTAAACGCACGTACATGCCCGACGAATAACGCTTCACGGGGGTATCAATGAACTGCCGCAGCTCGGCAAACTCCACGATGCTGTCGAGCTTTTTAGTGATCTCGCGCCGCATCATGCCGAGTATCGAGCCGTTGAGATAAATATTCTCGCGGCCGGTAAGCTCAGGATGAAAGCCGGAGCCGACTTCGATCAGCGCCGATAGCCGGCCATTGATCATCATCTCACCCGCGCTCGGCGTCGTGATTCTGGAAAGCAACTTGAGGATCGTGCTTTTGCCCGCGCCGTTGTGACCGATGATGCCGAGCGCTTCCGCTCGTTGCACGCTGAAACTTACATCTTTGAGCGCCCAGAAATCTTCTTTCCGCTTTCGTAACGACAACAGCCTCCGCAGAAAAGAACCATTCGTATCCACCTCGCGGCGGATGCGGTACTTCTTGGAAACTTTTTTTAACTCGAGATCGATCATCGCAAGAGTTAAATCACGTCAGCCATCGTCGCTTCGACCCGTTTGAAATACAGATACGCCAGCGGCAGCAGAATCGCCGCAATAATCGCCGATATTGCCAGCGAATAAAGATCGGGCGCGACTCCCTGCAACACCACGCGCCTGAAGTTTTCAATCACACCCACGGTTGGATTGAGAACGTAAAGACTGCGGTAGCGTTGCGGCACCGCACTCAACGGATAAACGACGGGAGTTGCAAACATCCAGATTTGCAACAGCAGCGGCATGGCCACTCCGATATCGCGAAACCGTACCTGCACCGCCGAGAGAAACAATGAAAAAGCGGTCGCGAGCGCCGCGAGCAGGAGAAAGATCGGAATCGCGTAAAGGGCGTAGATCGTCAGGCCCACTCCATAATAAAAAAACAGCGCGATCAAAAACGATGACGCAACGGCGAAATCAAACACCGCCGCACTGACGTACGTCAACGGCAAAATCTCTCTCGCAAAATAAACCTTCGTCACTAACTGGCTATGACTGACGAGCCCCGTCGTAGCGTTTGTAAGCGAGCTGGAAAAAAACGTCCACGGCAACAGCGCCGCATAAGCAAAGACAGAATACGGAACGCCCTCACTCGGCACTTTCGCAATCACTGAAAAGATCACTGTGTAGATCAGCATCAGTGACAGCGGTTGCAAAATCGCCCACGCCAATCCGAGCACTGACTGTTTGTAACGTACTTTTATGCGGTGAACGGTGAGCGTGTAGAAGAGATCGCGGTACTGCCACAGCCCTCGCAACTCGCGGAACAGATCGACCGGCGAGAACGAGACCGGGCGGATGATTTTGATCGGTCGCGCACCTTCATAAAGCATGGTGATTATTAAACTATCTAACCACAGATTACACGGATCAAAGCCAGATAAAGACCGGATAAAGGACAAATTGTTTTATCCGGCTTTTATCGGGCTTTCCATCCGCGTTATCTGTGGTTCCTTTTTCGCTTCCTCGAGATAATAAATACGCCGCAGCGCGATCGCATACGCGACGAGATAATAGACGTACCACTGGTAAGCAACAGCCGCGAAGAAACTCGCCACCATGTAGCCAATCAGGCTGGCCTGTAGACCAATGGAGAGGTAATAGAACCGCGAAGTTTCTTTACGCTCAAACAACTCGCGCTCGATCATCCGCAGTTTTCTGATCGGATGCACCAGAAAGATTATGTAACAGACCATCGCCGCGATTCCCGTCTCGGAGGCGACCTGCGTGTATGCGTTATGCGTGCCCAGCTCCTGGAACGATTTGTGGTGAAAGTTTCCCAACCCCACGCCGAAGATCGGATACCTGAGAGCTACGAGGATCGAGCGCTTCAATACCTGCGAACGTTGGCTCGACGAGCCCGTGATGTCCGACGCCGAGTCGAAGATCGTCGCAAGACGGCCGGAATAACTGCCGGGCGCAACAACGATAAAGAAGATAATCCCCAGCACGAGCGCGGCAAGCGCGGCAGTCTTGTTGCGACGGCCGAACTTGCGAGCCAACACGAGCGCCACCGCGATCAGTCCGAGAAAGCCTCCGCGCGAGAAAGTGATAATCACCGCCGAGATCATCAGCAGCGTGATGCCAAAGAACACGATCTTCCGGAGCGGGTTCTTCTTCTCGAGCGCGAGTGCAATTGAAATCGGTATGATCGTTACGAGATGGAGTGCAAGCTCGTTTGAATTTTCAAACAGGGCTTTGATCGCGCCGGCAACACGTTGAGTATTCTGCTCGGCCGCCCCGAGTTTGAAAACGCCGGCCTGGTAGTCCTTGATAACGTTGACGCTGAGATAAATACTGACTACCAGCACCAGCCAGAACAAAAGCTTGACGCGCAGTTCAGTGCGCAGCACGTTTACCAGGACGATAAATATCAAAATCGTCTTGATCGCAAGATCGACAAATTGGCCCCAGGCTTCTCCCGGATCGATGGCCAGCGGGATCGACAGCAGCGCGGCCAGCGCCATGAGAAGGACCATGTTCACTTCTCGCGGACGCGCCGTCAGATTACCCTCGAGCACCAACTGAGTGACGAAGTAGACCGTTAGCGTCACGATGCCCGTGTAAAACGCCATCGTCTTGAACGACGAGAGCGCGGGAATCATCTCGTACGGCCGGAAGTAAAGGATGATGCTGAAGAGATACAGAAAGACGAAGGTTATGGTATGTCCGTGCTTCGGCTGCCATTTCCCCGCTTCAACCGCCATAAAGCTCGGCGAGCCGTCTTCGTTGGTCAAAGACGCCGCCGGCTTATTCTCAGGCTGTTCGAGTTCCGGTTCGGTGAAGACGGGTTTGCGTACGGGTTCGCCTTCGCCCGGACGCCGACGCTTGGAGGGAAACACTCCTTCGTAATCGAGAACTTCAGGCGTATGTCGCATGTAACAAAAATTCGGCCCACCGCTTGTATTTCACGCAAAGACGCAAAGGAGGCAAAGAAAATCATCACTTCTTTGCGATCTCTGCAACCTTTGCGTCTTTGCGTGAAAGTGGCTTGTGCTCATCTTCAATCACAGACACAGAGCTTTTACGGATAAGCGATGACGCAATGAAGTTTTCCGACTTTATGCACTTCGTGGCGTTTGAAACCGGCCTGGTCCATCAGCTCTTTTATTCTCGACTTCGTGTAAAAGTACACGTCGCAGCCGCGCGCGTTTAGTCTCACTTTGCGGATCGGCGCGCGCCACGTCCAAAACCTCGGAAACGCCATGATCGCTTTGTCCGTCGACAACTCTCTCATCTTTGTCAGCACGGGCAGTGGGTCGCTGATGTAATCGAAAAGTCCGATACCAAAGCTGACGTCAAACTTCGTCTTGCCGTCGTAGGCAAGCAGATCCGTTTGTTCAAAGAAGCAGCGGTCGTCGAGATTCTCCTTCGCAGCCGCGTCCTTGCACAACCCGATCATCACTTCGGCGATGTCGATGCCCACAACCTTCTTCGCCCCCTTGCGCGCGAGCTCGAGGCTGTAGAGACCGTTGCCGCAGCCGACGTCGAGAAACGTTCTGCCCTGAACCGGCTCGCAATGCTTGATCGTAAAGACATAACGGTCGTACATGTCTTTGCGAAAGACGCTGTCGAGCACATTCGACAGTTTGGATTTACGATGGGAGTAAATTCGGCTAAACGCATCAGCCTCGTTATTCCAGTATTCTCTCTGAGCTACTATCTCTTCGTTCATCACAGTCCGAGTACCTCTCTCATAGTCGTAAACTCAAAATCTTTTAATAACTTCGCAAACCGTTTCTCTGTCTGGTCCAGGTTCCGGTAGTGGCGGATCTTTTGCGAAAGCGACAGCTCCTTGATGCGCGGTTGGCCGGGATCCAGTTCCCACGGGTGCAGGTAGAACACCGTCGTGCGCCCGCCGTCGTTTACCTTCTTCAGGCAATACTTTGTGTAGGCATACGGAAACAGACGAAAGTAGCCGCCTCCTCCGAACGGAAAACGCCGCCCGAACATTTCCATGACGCTCATCGGAAACTCATACAATCCGTCGGTAATCTTGTAAGGGACGAGGGGCGCGTTCGGAACCCCGTAGTCCGGATGGAAGCCGATCGGAAACACGGACGAGTCGTATTTGAAGTTGTACTTTTCGAGAATCGGGAGCGCCCACGGCTTTGTCTTTTCCACGACCGTGAACGACGGCGCGCGAAATCCGATCGGCCGCGACTTCACGCCGCAGTCTGCGATCGCCTGAAGTGCTTTCGCGAGATCTTCTTCGAACTCCTGCGGCGAGATTTCAGTCAGCAGCAAGTGGTTGTAACCATGGACCGCGATCTCGTGGCCGTGGGCTTCCACTTTTCGAATCAAGTCGGGCAGCCGTTCCGCGACCCAGCCAAGCACGAAAAACGTCGCGCGAGTTTGGTGCTGATCGAAAAGCGTCAGCAGGCGTTCAGTGCTCTCGCGCACTCGCAGCTCACAACTGTCCCAATCGCGCAGCTTGATAACTCCGCTCAAGTTGTGCACACAAAACCAGTCTTCAAGATCGATGGAGATAGCGTTCTTCATATATTGGCGACACGTTCCCGAACCGGCTCCCACCTGACATAGCGCTCGCCGCGAACGAGCTTGATCAAAGCAAGCAGGCAGGCGACGTTTGTGATCACGAAATACTGAGGCAGTGCGAGCCACCGCGAATTAATACCGAGCCGGACCATCAAAGCCGATGCCGCCGCGGCGAGATAGAATCCGATTTGCGCGATAAAAACAGCAGCGTAGAAGAGGTTCTTGAACGCAAGAAACGCCGATGTGATGAGCAGCGCGATTAAAAACAGGGGAACAAGATAACGCATTACCTTGTGAGAGAGAAGTTGAACGGCATAGAAACCTTTGCGGAACGGGTTCAACACGTCGCGGTTGCGCCAGAGGTCGGCGAGCGTCTGCGTGATGATGCGCACTCGGACCGCGAGCTCCTTGCTGCCTTTTTTGTTGGGTTCTTCAACGCAGACTGCGTCCGGCTCGTACACGGCGCGCAAGCCCTGCCTGACCATCGTCGTCGCCACGAGGAAATCGCTGCACGCTTCGTGATACAGCGGCACGTAAGCCGACTTCCGCACTGCGTACATGCAACCGCAAACACCGATCAGCGAAGTGATGGCGCTCTCGTGTTTCTTCAACAAAAACTCGTAATTCCAGTATGACCGCGTCCCGTGACTGACACTCGAATCAGCGTCGTGAGCATAGATCACGTTTCCGGTGACGCAGCCGACGCTTTCATCGGCGAAAGACGGCACGAGCCGGCGCAAAACGTCGGGGTGATAGTGTGTCGTGGCATCGGAGAACAAAAGGACCTCGCCCGTGGCTTTTTCCACCGCGGCGTTTTGCGCGGCAGTCTTTCCGAGCCGCTCGGCCTGGCGATGAAGCCGCACGCCTCGTGGCGCAAAGCTGCGGACGATTTCATCGGTGCGATCGGTTGAACAATCCGAGGTGACGAGGATTTCGAGTTTCGACTTCGGATAATCGAGCGCGAGCGTGTTCTCCAGCTTCTCGGCCAGGTCGCGCTCTTCGTTGTAAGCCGCGATGATCACGGTTACCGGAGGGGTAAAGTCACGGCGGAGAACGGGTTTACCGCGCAGCTTGCTCATGAGCATCAACAAAAGAGGGTAGCCCGCGTAGGTGTACGCGATAGCCGCGACCGCAATCCAGAAAATGATCTCGTACACCCTCATCTCAGCCATTAAACAACGAAAATGCCACCAGTTCCAGCCACATAGACGCACAAAAGGCGCAGATCATAAGGACAAAGCCCGGGGATCACATCATGACTATTTGTGATTTTTGTGCTTTTTTGTGCCTACGAGGAAGATTCCCGTCGTGGCCAGTTCCGCCTCGGAACGCTTCCGGTACGGCGCGGCGAGATTCGAACGGATCTCGTTGATCAGAGAAACCGTCTTGTGCCCGTAATCCACGTCGCGCTCGATCCTTTCCTTGTACCGCGCCAGCGGCCCTTCGCCAAGCACGGTGGAAATCAATATCTTCGTGTCATAGCCCCGCTTGACCAACTGCTCCCGGTAATCGCCGATCAACTTGCGATTGGGTTTTCCCGAATCGCTCGCCATCAAGAAATAAATCCGCTCCGGAATGGTGAGAAACGTGAGCGGGTGCATGCCGCGGCTGCTGAACATGTTCTCGTCGCTCAGATCGATTTTGTGCATCATGTAACCGCCGCGCGCCAGTAAACGATCCATCGCTTCAAAACCGCGCTCGATGTCGTAAACGTTGTGAATGACCGCACGCGAAACGATGAAATCAAACGAGGCCGGCTCCAGGATCTGATCCGCTTCTTCGATTCCATGACCGTAAATGTAGTGCAAGCGTTTCGGGTTCAGATCGATTCCGTTGTCCAGCTTGATGGCGTCGTCAAAGACTTTGGCCTGGTCCGGGTTCAGTTGTTGTCTCAACTCCTGATAGATTCGCGTTTGCTGGTCGACGTTTCGCTCTGAATAAAACTTGTCGAGACAAACAACTTTCTCCGCACCCGCAACAGCCAGAAACTTGAGCGCGACGCCAAAGTTGTCGCCTGGACCAACTTCGAGAATTCGACTGCCGCGAAAAGCTCCCGGCGTCAAACCTGAATACTCGATGTATTCGCGATAGACCAGATCGATATAACTGACACTTTTCTCGAGACTCCAATGCTCGTGCGTCGAGCCATAAGCCGAAACGGTGTTCCCGGCTTTGAACGCCCTGCGGCGGCGCCAATTGTCGAAGATCCGGTGAACGATGATCAGCGTCTTCGACTGCGCCGCTATTTTTTTCAGTGCAGCACTCATACAGCCTTTGGTTTATGCGGCAGCAACAGCAGCATCGAGTTTTTTATATCGACGAGCGCCTTTCTGCCCGCGGGCATCAGCGCCAGGAACAGCGGCGTCGTGACGGCCACGATGATTCCACACGCGACGAATCCGATCAAAGGATTCGGAATTTCAACAAACCTCCGGAAAACGATACACGCAACCAGCGAACATATCGATGCACCCGTGAACGGCGCCAACAGTCGATAAAAATCTCCCATTCGCACTGGACCCGTTCGTCCTACAAACCAAAACAGCAACGGGTTCGCTACGAGAATTCTTCCGACCGAAAACGACGCGGCAACACCAACAACACCCCACGGCAGACCAGCAACGATCGACAAGATCGAGATCGGAGCATTGATTAAAGACCAGCGCAGCATGTCTCTCACGCGGCCCTGGCTGACGAGCAGCCAGCCACCGGTGCTCGCCACCGGTTGAAACAAGCCGGCGACACCCATGAAGATGAAGATCCTTGCGCTATCGATCCACTGCGGCCCGAGGATAATCAACACCAGCCAGTCAGCCGTCGCCAGCATCAGTATCACCGCCGGCATGGTCACCATGATTATTTTTTCCATGATGCGCAGGTAGGCCTGCCTGTATCGCTCCGGCGAATCAGCCAGACGGCTCAGTGCGGGAATTGCGACGGAAGAAAGCGGCTCGTTGATCTGATCCGTCGGCAAGGCCAGTAGCTGCGCCGCTTTGGTGTAAAGCCCGAGTAGCTGAGGGCCAAAGGCTCTGCCGACGACGAGGTTGTCGCAGTTTCTTGAAACGTAGTTGATGAGCGCGTATCCCGTGACGTTACCGCCAAACGAGAGCATCGAGCGCACACCCGTGTTCCGTTTCGGCGCCCCGGGACGCCAGCGACACGTGATCCAAACACCAAATCCATTCGAGGCCAGCAGCGCCAGTTGACTGAAAACCAGCGACCAGTAGCTCGCACCGCGCCATGCTAAAACGATCCCGACCACGTACCCGATCATCATCGAGAGAAAAGCGATGACGCTGAGCGCGTAAAAACGCATCTGCCGTTTGAGCAGTGCTTCATGTTGGACCGCGAGTCCGCCAAAGAAGAATCCGAGCGACGTGACGATCGTGATCATCGTCAAACGCGGTTCACCGTAAAACCATCCGATGAGCGGCGCGAGCAAAACCATCAGCACCGTGATCGCCACACTGATAGTGACGTTGACCCAAAAAAGCGTGCTTATCTGGTCGTAACTGATCTCGGCTCGTTGGACCGTCGCGAGCGAGAGTCCGAGGTCCTTGAACATCGCCACGAATCCCGTAAACACGGCGACCATTCCTATCAGTCCGTAATCCTGGGGCGTGAGCAATCGAGCGAGGACGGCCGTAGCGAGAATGCTGAGAGCAAACTTCAAACCGTGTGAGACGATCGTCACCACGCCGCCGCGTGCGGTGCGGCTGCCAAGTGCGGCGGTCAGGTGTTCGGTATCGAAATACTCGCGACTGGGATTACCTGACGGGTCTTTTGGCATCTTTGACGAACAACCGCGCGAGTCAATTTCTAATCAGAATGGCCACGGTTCGGGGTTCACTGTCGCCGTCGGCATACTCGCCGTGAGCTGCAATCCGGAAGGGGACGGTTTTGTTGAACTCCTCGAGATAGCGAAGAGACTGTTCGGTCGTTTCGCCCTCGTGTCCTTCATAAATCATGAACGCCCACGGAATTTCTTTGAGAGCGTCGAGCCAGTTTATGTGACCGCGCACCGCGAGATACGAGACAACGCAACCTTTGAGATGGGGCTTCAGATGTGCGGCAAGGTGGCCTTGCAGATCGATCGCGTGGGTGATGACTCCGCCGGTCGTCGAAAACCGCGTGCAGCCCAACGCGTACAGCAGCTTTTCCGTGTGGGGCACAACCACTTCCTGGTCCCAACCGTGACACCACAGGGCGCCCGCTTTCAGGTACTGGGCCATCATCATCCCGACGTTACAGCCGATGTCGAGTACGAGACGATTCTCGACCGACACGCCGGCCTTCTGCATGAGCTCGCGCAGGATCTGCATCCTCGTTTCCGGACTTCGTTTTCCCGGCAAAGCCACGCCCGGAACTGACTGGTACAGGTAACGGCCGCCGCGCAGAATACTCTTGTCTCCAAAGTGCGACGCTTCGGCTGCTTCGAGGGCGACTGACTTCAAGAACTCGCCATAACCCGTGAGGGCGAAGTTTTGAAAGTCGATGTAGCGAAACTCACCGTCAGCAGTCATGAACGCATTGCCGCTGCAGTCGGGACACTGAAACTCCTCGTCCTGAAAGCCGGAAGGAAGGATGATCTTCAGGAGATTTCGCTGTTCCAGATCTCGCAGCGTCTTGAGACCCTGCTCGCACACATCCATCGAGGTCAGCGGCCTCGCGACGTGCTCGACGACAAACGCCGTCCACAGATGATTCCCGCATTGCAGTTCGACCAGATCGTGAAGCCGCGGCCCGACTCCGTTCACGCAAAGTAAATTAGCGACGAGGGTCAGATGTCGCAGGTTGTGGATCATCCGCAAGTGAAGCCGGCTCTCGCCATCACCTTTGTAAACGTAAACGCTGTCGGCGAGTCCGCCCGGATGCCGGACGATCTTCAAACCGGCGTTGCCGGGATAGTAGTTTGAAAGCTCTCGGAAGCCGGTGTTCTGGATCGTCTCAGGCGGCAGGTAAACGGCGTGGCCGCCAGTGCCGTATGCGAGACCTGATTGTTTTAGCTCACTCAAAAGGGGATCGAGTTTGGGAAGATCGAGGTCGGGAATCTCGATCCTTCGCGCGGCCTGCAACGGCAGTACTTCCTGCCACGATGCTGGTGTGCCGATCGCCTTATCGAAGAGGTTCCTGACGCCGATACGCTTCGCGACGCGATATTCCGAAGCAAATTGATCGCGAAGTTTGCCGAGAAAGAAATACGGTTCGGGAAAGTGGACGGCCATCCAACCGCGGAAGGAATGTTTGCTGGCCCGCAAAAGAAAATCGTCGGGGTCGCTGTACTGCTGGTAAGCGAGCTTGCCCTCTTCGGAAACGACAAAGCCGTTTCCAGTGAGCTGCAACCAGCCGGCTTTCATCGGCGCGACGCAACCGCGCAACAGTTGTTCGCCGAGTTGCCGGTTCTCAGAGTTCGACCCCATGGGAAGACACGTCTGCAAGGCTGCATCGATCGGCAGGCCTTCCGGGTGCGTCAAGAGAACCTCGAACAGTCCGCGAACAAGTACTCCTGTGTGTCTTCGCTTTGTTTGCTGCATGTGTTAATCCTGGAAACCCTGTGAAGCTTACTTTTCGCTCCCACGCAGGAAAGTTCATTCTACAGGATTTGCACGATCGGACATGATTTACAAATAAAAAAGCTGCTGCGCTCGTCGCGCGGCAGCCGGGCTCAAACACGACTTTCAACAGATCTGAGCGCTCTGTAGTTAAACGCTCACTTCCTTCTCTGTCATGTCAAACACCAATGTTTTGACGTGTTCCCGCAGTGCCAGCTCAAACTGCTTCGCCTCTTCAACCTCCGTAAACGACAACGCTCGCAGCTCCTGCTCGATGCGCCTGCGGTAGTCAGACACGAGGGAATCAGAAACTCCCAAAACGGCCGCGACTTCCAGTTGCGTCGAATGATCCGGACTCAAGTAGCAATACCAAAGCACGCCGATGATACGATTGTATTGCTTTACTTTGCCGCGCACTGCTTCGTTCAAGCTCGCCAGAAACTGTTCGACAAAACCCGCGGCCTCACGCTCTGACTCGCGGCGCATGAGCCGTTCTTCAGGATTTTCACGCTTGTCTACCGGCTCGTAGCTGTTGTTGTTCTCGTTGTCGCTGTCGTCGCCGTCGAGCGGAACGAGGTAAATATCCATCACCGGCAGGCGCGACATCACGAGGCTGCGCAAAGTCCGCACGTCGACGGGCGAGTCAACCGCATCGAGCACTGACACGATGAGATCTTCGAGGTCGACGTTACTGATAACGATCTGCGAATCACCCGTGCAACCGACCATGCGCGTGTCTCTTTGTCGCACCGGGATGATCTGCACACGTTGCTCGACGTCGTGTGCGCCGCGGCGGGGTTTGCTGTCCTTCCATTCGCTCAAACCATAAACGCGATCCGCCAAACGCCGGTGCGGCTCGTCGTCGATACCGCTGGAATCAAAGCGGCGGAAGTTCGGGCTCGACTGGATCAAGGTCGAGATGCGACGCGCCAGCCGGTAACTTTCAGGATGTCGTTTACGCAGTTCCGCGGTGAGCAGATTAGTTAACTCGATCTGGCTGATCTCACACTCAATCTCGTAATCAGTCATGCCGCTGTCGAGATAGTGTTCGAAGCGATTTTTGCTGAGGAGTTGAACGAACAGCTCCTGCGTGAGATCGGTGTAAGCGGCGCCGGAACCTTCTTCAACCAACAGACCGGCGCTGCGCGACGCGCGCACAAGCGGATGATGCGAGACGATGCGGTGCAAGTCAGTCCAGAGACGGTTGACGTCCGAGGACCGAAGGCTCTCGACCCATTTCGCATTCTTCCCCTGGCGCTCGTTGCGGCGCGGCATCGGGCGTTTCTGGCCCGCGGCGGAGTCTGCTAGTTTTTCAGGATCTTCACTTATGGATTTCACAGGGTTTTCCGTGTCGCCCCTACTCTTCTGGGAGTTCGTTCTTTTGAGAATTGGTGGGTGCCCCTCTTTGGTGCTTGAGCTGTGTAGTGGACGTCGTCCGGTGTGAGTCCGAGGGGTGGAATGGTGCTAATTCGGCATAGAAGTACAAGTACCAGCCCACAGCAGCTGTTGAAAACTTCTCGTTTTGTCCGATTTTTTACCGCGGATTAGCGGTTTGGTGCTCCTGGAAATGCGTCAGAGAGCGTGGTTTGCTCATGACTGACGAAGGCATGGTAACAGCATTTTAAATAACGGGCAACAAGTTTTTACACTCATACAAAGAGGCGAAAAATAAGAGAAAAAGCTCTGGAATGCAGGATTAATTGACTGTTTTGTTACGTTGAAACTTGAGGGAGCGGATGAAGAGCGCAACGAGAACAGTGGCTTTCAAGAAAACGGCGGCTTGTCCTGCTTCCGCGACGCTGCTCTCGTTTCGCGCAAACAGCCTCTCCGTGAAGACGGCCACGGACGTGAAAGAACACCTAGAACTGTGTGACTTTTGCAGTGCTGAACTGCCTTTGCTCGCGCACCATCAATCAGCCCGCGGTGGACAAAAGACTCCCGAGATCCCCATGAACCTGCGCATCCTCGCCGAATCAATTCTGGGCCACAAAGAAGCACCAAAGGCACAAAAAGAGTAGGCCGCAGATGAACGCGGATTGCCGCTGATCTGGGTTAACCTGCGTTCATCTGCGGCTTTAAGGCTGTTTTATTGCCCAGGTTTCGATGTATGTTCCGAGTTCACCAATCCTGCTCACGGCTGTTACAGCTTTCGCGGCTTGCTGTTCAAGGAAACCGGAGAGACCATGGCCGGGAACAAAACTCGTCCCACCGTACACGTGCCAGTGTTTTGGTGTGAAACCATGCTTCGACAACAGCCTGCGTAGCGACTTTGGGCCGAACCCGAAGATGTGAAAGGGAGAAAACGTGGGTGCGAGATTCACCACCCAATCTCGTCCCCTCAGCTTTTGGTAAAAGTTTCCCAGTCGAAAGTAGAGGCCTTGCTCGTTAGGTACGTCTAAAAATAATGCCCCACCGGGACGCAGAATGCGCGAGATCTCTCGAATGGTTTCGTCAGGGTTGTAGAGGTGCTCCAGCACTGCCGCAAGTATAACGACATCGAACGATGAAGCGGGAAAGCGGCACTGCTCAACAGGCTCTTGCCTGACTTCGATTCCTGACTGTCTCACGTGTTCAGCAAATGTCGGGGATGGTTCAATGCCCACCGCTTTCCAACCCTGCTCGACTGCCGCGTGAAGCAATTCTCCTCTTCCGGCGCCGATGTCGAGCAGCACTCCTTTGTTTCCAACGAGCGCCTCGGCTTGCTTCAACAATCCCGCGGCACTGTTGCTCTTGGTTTCGGTTTCGTGGTGCTCGAAGTATTCGCCGGGCGCGACGGCATAATGCTGGTCCAAACCGTTGACGGGGAGCGGCATCGGGTTCGGAAAGATCAGACCACACTTGCCGCAGCACCAAATCTCACTTTCGACGCCGAGATGTTCCCGGTGAGCTATGCCGCCTCGACGGCCGAGGTGCTTCGCAGGCGGTGTCTCACAGATCGGGCATTGCTGAGACACCCAGTCGTACATGTCCTTCGTTACTGCCATTGAAATCGTGTTAATCCTGGCTAATCTTGTAAATCGTGTGAAGCTGACTTTCCAGCATAAGTTCACAGGATTTACAAAATTAGGCAGGATTTACAAGGTGAATAGATAGTCTCACGAGTAGAGTGCTTCAATGAGGTCACCGAATCGCTCGTCGATCACTTTGCGCTTGACCTTCAGAGTCGGAGTCAGTTCGCCGCCGTCGATGCTGAACTCATTCGGCAAGAGCGCCACTCGCCGGATGCGCTCATAATCAACCAGCGATGAAGTCAAATCAGCAATGTCGCGCTGCACGATCTTGATTGCGGGCGCATACTGAGTCAGCTCGACTCGATCCTTCGGCGGATTGGTCTCACCCGCTTCCGCGAGCGCATGATTGAGACTCTCCCAATCCGGAACGATCAACGCCACCGGCTGCTTCCTGCCCGCGCCGACTACGACCACCTGGCTCACAAACTCGCTCTGCTTCAAAAGACTCTCGATCAACTGCGGCGCCACATACTTCCCGTTCGAAAGCTTGAACAGATCTTTCTTCCGGTCGGTGATGTAAAGGTGACCGTTCTTCTCGACGTGTCCGACGTCGCCGGTGTAGAACCACCCGTCCTTCAACACCGCCGCGGTCGCTTCCGGCTGGCCGTAGTACCCGCGCATCACATTTGGACCACGCACAAGGATCTCGCCGTCCTCGGCGATCTTGATTTCGATTCCGTCGAAAGGTATCCCAACCGATCCCACGCGATTGTTATCGGGCCGGTTGGCGGAAACGATGCACGTCTCGGTCGCTCCATACCCCTGAAGGATCGGTATGCCCGCCGCCAGGTACGAGTATGACAACGCCGGCGAGAGTGGCGCGCCGCCGGAGACGAAGTAACGCAAACGTCCGCCAACGCCCTCACGCCACTTCGAAAACACGAGCTTGCTCGCAAGCCTTTGCCTGATGCGCACGCCGGGCGAGATCCACTTTCGCTTGTCCTTGAGTTCGCCGTAACGTTGACCGACCGTGAGCGACTTCAGGAACACCGACTTCTTGAACCCCTTCTCCGCCATCCCTTTCTTGATGATCCGGTGATAGACCTTCTCGAACAGGCGCGGCACCGCGGTCATGATCGTCGGCGCGACTTCGCGCAGGTTCTCACCAACCTGATCGAAGGAGGCCGCGTAGTAAACCGAGACGCCGCAATAGCAGAAGACGTAGAACCCGTCTCGTTCGAAGATGTGCGACAACGGCAGGACCGACAACGCCACGTCCGTCGGTTCGATCGGCAAGCCCTTTGCAATCGATACCACGTTTGACATGAAGTTGTTGTGCGTCAACATCACGCCTTTCGGCTCGCCCGTGGTGCCGGACGTATAAATGATCGTCGCCAGATCGTCCGGCCTGACCGCTTGCAGGTACGCCTCGTATGCGCCCGGACGTTGCCGGGCCAACTCTTTGCCGTTCTGCTCCAACTCTGACAGCGAAATCCCGCGTGCTTCCTGCACGTCCGGCTCGAAGAAGATCAAGTGCTCCATCGCTCGCTTTGCCAGCACTGGCGACGCGTGTTTGTACAGGCGGCGAGTGGAAATGAAGATCGCCCTCGCGCCGGAGTCGGACAGAATGTATTCGATCTGGTCCAACGCCTGCGTCGTGTAGATGGGAACGTTGATCGCGCCGAGACTCAGGATCGCGAGGTCGGCGATCGACCACTCGGGACGATTCTCGGAAAGCAGTGCGATGCGATCTCCGGGACGGATGCCGAGAGCGGCCAAGCCGAGCGCTATGTTTTTGACGCGTTCGACGAAAGTTGCAGCCGGAGTGTTATGCCACTTGCCGTCGGCCCTGTGATTGAGCGCGTCGCTTTTGTTGTGACGCAAGACGGCGGCAAGGATCAGGCCGGGAACGGAGGACGCTTCCCTGGAGGATAGGAACTCGTTCGGTTCAGTTTTCGCAGAAGTCGCCGAAGCCATCAGAGTTGCGCCATGATACTACAGGTGTACGCCGCAGATGAACGCGGATGAACGCAGGTCAGATCTGCGTTAACCTGCGTTTATCTGCGGCTTGTTACGGCGTCGCTTCCGCGAGACGCTTTCAACGCGGCCGTCGAGCGTCGCCAGCGCTGCCAGCACGAGAAACAGCAGCGCATTCGAAGTCGTGTGCAGGGTGAAGTCGAAGAAGCTGTGCACGAGCACGGCGAAACACCCGCTCAACGCCGCGAGTGCAACCCCACGCCTGAAATCGTCGCGCGTTTTGGCGCGCGAAACCGCTTTGTAAAACAGCAGTACGACAAAGCTCACTGCCAGCAGCGCGCCGGCGATCCCGGCGTCAGAAAGAACCTGAAGATAGTCGTTGTGCGCTTGCTCGAGTCGAAAGAGACCGTTGCGCGTGTCGTAACGCGTGTAGATCACGCCGAACGCTCCAAGCCCGACGCCGACGTACGGATGCGCCCTGATGATGTCCAGGGCCACTGACCAAAAGTGCGCGCGGCCCGTAGTTGGATCGTCGGTATTGACGCTGTCGATAAAACGATTGATCGAAAACTCGCCGCCCAACAGCACGACGCCGAGAAACAGGCCAAACAACAGCGCACCAGCCATACCGATCCTGTTAGCCACGTGCTTGATGCGGCCACGCCTCCTGCGCCGGCGCTCACTCGGCCTTCGCCAGATCGCGGTAACGATCACGAGAAACATGATCTCAGCGACGAGGCTGATGATGCCGCCGCGAGAAGCCGTCATGACGAGAGCCACGCCCATGATTCCGGCGATGAAGATAAAGATAATTCGCTTCTCTTTGTCGACCGCACCGGCGAAGAGCAGGCCGAGCGGCAGCGCGATCGTGAGTTCCATGTAACCGGCGAAGTGATGGCGGTTGATGAAGGGACCGAACGCAGTACTCTGATTCAACTCGCGCGTCCAGTAAACTTTCGTCGGGCTGGTGAACGACTGCGTCAATCCAAACAGCGCGAGTAAAAACCCAAAGATCATGATCGTCCGCACCATCACCTGAAGACGATGCGGCGTGTCGACGAAGACGAGCGTTGCGGCAAAGTAGATCAGCAACGTCGCCAGTTGGACCAGCACCAGCCTGGTTGAATTCGGATCGAGTGACAACGTGTTGGCGAGGCCGGGCGAAGCGGCTTCACGAAGCGGCAGCAGTTGAACGAGACCGAGTACGAGCGCGCCGAGCAAAGGCAGTTGCAGTACGTTGCGGCTGACCCTGAGATTCCCCAGACTCCACGCGTCCAGCACCCACAAGACGAGGATCGTCAGCCCACCGAGATTGAACAAGCCGAGCGCCCAGTAGTGCACCGTTCCATACGCGAGCGCCGAAAGAACAATCGCGACGCAGATCACGAGGAACGCAAACCGGCTCGGAAGCGTGTGCCTAATCCGGTAAAGACTCGGCTCCCGCACACTCGGTTGCACGAGTGGTGTCGCGGGCTCCGCTAACGCCACGCTAGTTTCTTCGCTTGATACTGAAGTCGTCATACCAAACCGAACCAAAAATCGGACACACCGGCGTCTCGTCGTCGTTGCACGACGTGCGCTGGATCGTGAGCACCACTCCCTCGGTGTTCTCGCCGGTCTTGAAATCGAGAGTGATGCGACTCCAGTCGTTGGTGCCGCCCGGCGCCATCCCCGAAGTCGCGAGGTACCCGCCGGTGCTCCCGTCAACGATCACGATGTGCGGTGCACTTCCGGTCTCGAGCTTGTCGGTGCTCACGAAACATTCAAACTCATATTCGGTGTGCGGCTGGACCGGGACGAGTTGCGCGATGTTAATCGTTTCGATATTAGCGCGAACCTGAAAATACAATTTCAAGCTGCGCGCACCGCCGTGACTCTTGTTCGGATCGATCCCGACCTGCATGTGCGGCGCGCCTTTGACCTGCCAGCCAAACACGGTCTCTGGTCCAAACTCTTCAAAACTGCCGTCGAAAACATGCTCCATTTCCGCGCGGTACTTCTCCGGCGTGATGTCGTTCCAGACTTTGAGCGCATAGTGATACTTGAGATCGTTTTTGAGACTCGTGATCATCGCCTGCGCGGTTTCTTTGTTTGCATGCTTTTCATCGCTACTCAGGTCGTCCCATAAACGCATCCCATCGTCATATCGCTTTTGCGTCAGCAGGTATTGAGCAAACGCCGCGCGTAAGCCCGGGCTTTGCCCGACCGCCTTGTACAACGCTTCGCGATCGTCTTTGTAGATCTCCCAAATGAAGCTGAACTGCTGCGGGCGCAGTTCGGGATCCGCTTCACTCGCGAGTCGTAACTCGGAAAAGGCTTCGTCGTAGCGAGCGTTTCTCAGAAACAGGTTACCGAGAAACCAGCGTGGGTAAGCGTAGGACGGAGCAAGCGCGACCGCGCGTTTCAATGCCTGCTCGGCTTTTGCCACCTCGCCCGCGCGCTCGTACGCCGTTCCGAGCGACATCCAAAATCGATAATCGTTTGGAGAAAGGCTCACTGCCTTTTCATACTCGGGAATGGCCTGTGCTTGCTGGTCGAGCGGCAGGTTCTTTTGCGTGACCTGTGCGAGACGCCAGTGTGTTAACGGATCCTTCGGCGCCATCGAGACCGCCCGGCGCGCGACGTCGAAATTGCTTTCCGTCATGTCGAAGTACTCGGCGAACGTATTTCCGAGGTACCAGCTCACGGCGAAGTACGACCACACACCGGCGGCGATCAGCAGCAGGATCATGAGGATCCGGATCAGCGGATTTCGGGATCGTATTTGAATGAGTTCCTGTGGCATGGCCTTATGACAGGCTACTGCTCCGTCAAATCCTCCATCGTGATCCGCATTCGCTTCACCGTGATCTGCTTTTCCGAGCAGCAGCGTATCACTTCCTGCACGCGTTCGTCGGTCATCTTCATACTCGAGATCACGACTTCATCGACTTCATGCTGCGAACAAACGGTGCCGAGATCTCCATTGCCGCCAAAGACGCGCAATCCATGAATGACTTTCCCGCTCTTCGCCGGATCGTCGTCGAGAAAGCCGATCGGCGCGAGGCTAAGCTCGCGATTGTTGCGCAACTCTCTTAACAACAGCTCACCGCCGTCACCCGCGCCGTAAATCAACACTCGCCGCCCGTTTTGTTTACTAACTCCCGGCAGCACTTGTCGAAACAGTCTGAACGCGAGACGACTGCCGGCCAGGAACAAAAACATCAGCACGAGATCGACCGCAAAGACCTTGCGCGAGAAACCCTCGAACCGAAACGCAAACAGGATTATCAACAAACTCGCCACCGAGCTCAGCGCCACTGCTTTCGCAAACACGATCAGATCGCTCATGCTCGTGTAGCGCCAGAGTCCGCGGTAAACGCCCATCACCAGAAACACCGACATCTTCATGAACACGAGCACCGGCAACGTGCGAAGAAACAGTTGCCACGCAGGACTCGCCGGCGGGAAGTTGATGGCGTACGCGGCCCAGTACGACGGAATGACCAAAACTACATCCAGCAAAACTTCGAAGATGCGGCGCTTGTAAGAGACGTCGACGAGGAAGGCGTACAGCGGCTTGTCCTTCAGCATCGCCATTTCTTCCTCGGTCTTGTCGTAAACTTTCACGCCCGCGAGATACACGCCGACGAGCGTGAGCACGATCGTGAATCCCGCTATCGCCGCAAGGCTGACGTCCAAGCGCGCGCGCTGCACGAGAATCGCCAACAATCCTGAAAGTGCTGCGAAGCCATAAAGCATCAGAACCGCGCGACGCTCAGACATGCCGAGTGCCACGAGGCGATGCGAGGTGTGATCGCGGCCGCCCTGCGATGCAGCACGACCCGAGAGCTTGCGCAAAACAGTGACGAAGGTCGTGTCGAAGATCGGAATGAAGAGGACCAGAATGGGAACTGCAAGCACCGGCAGGAAGCTTCTCGATCTGCCGCCGCTGACATTGATCAGCGCTGAGCTCGCGAGAAAAAACCCGACGAACATCGAACCACAATCGCCCATGAATATCGATGCGGGGTTGGAGTTGTAAGCGAGAAAGCCAAGCAGTGCAGCAGCGAAGACCAGCATTATTCCGGCCTCGGTGAACTGGCCGGTGTTCACGAAGCTGAGCGCCAGGAAACCGGCCGCGATGATCGCGATACCCGACGCGAGGCCGTCCATGTTGTCGAGCAGGTTGATCGCGTTCGTGATGCTGACCAGCCAGAAAATCGCGAGCGCCATGTTCAGGAGCATTGAGCCGGTCCATGGCAGACTCAGGCCGTAGTAAACAACGTAAGCAGCGCCGAGGATTTGTCCGATCAGTTTTTGATAAGGCTTGATGTGGATCAGGTCGTCGACGAGCCCGACGAGAAACAGGAAAGTGCTCGCCAGCAGGATCCACTTTCCATAAGTGCTTTTCAGTGAGAACGCGATGTAGGTGATGACGACCGAGAGCCAGATCGCGGCGCCGCCGAGCATGGCGGTCGGTTTCTTGTGCCAGCGATCGGTTTTGGGTACGGCGATAAAGCCCAGCCGCCGCGCAAACGCCCTCACCACGGGCGTCAGTATCAGCGCTAAACAAAGAGATGCGGCAACCGCCAGGAGTGTGCGCGGGCTAAACGGCATAATCTGAAAAAATCCTGCGATCGGCTTTGATTCAAAACTCCAAGATCATTCTTGGAGACAGTCAGTACAGGGAGCGGTAGCGACCTGGTCAACGATTGGAGTCAAAACTCTTTAGGCAATATCGCATGCTGATCACTGACCAGGTCGCAACCGCTCCCTGTACTGACCGTCTCCAAGCCTGACGTCCGACTTTTGAGGCAAGGCTCCTGCGATCCTGTCTAATACGGCCTAACAGTTAATCTACCGTAGCGCGGCGGCGGCCGCTGTGGTAATCGACGACGCTCTCCAAAATTCCATCGAGGCTCATTTCCGGCCGGAAACCAACTAATTCACTCACCTTCGAAATGTCGGGAACGCGCCGCGGCATGTCTTCAAACCCCTCTTCGTATGCCTCGTCATAAGGCACGAAGACGATTTCAGAATCGGAACGAGTGATCTCCTTCACGCGCTGCGCGAGATCGAGTATCGAAATCTCCGCGTTCGAACCGATGTTGAAGACCTGCCCAACAGCTTCGGGCTTTTCCATCAACTTGATCAGCGCTCCGACAACGTCGCCGACGTAACCAAAACACCGGCTCTGATGCCCGTCGCCGTACACAGTAATCGGCCTGCCTGCGAGCGCCTGTTTCACAAACGTCGGGATAACCATGCCGTACTGCCCGGTCTGACGTGGCCCAACTGTATTGAACAGTCTCACGATGATCGTCGGCAGCTTCTTCTCACGCCAGTACGCGAGGGCTAAAAACTCGTCAATCGCCTTCGAGCAGGCATAACTCCAGCGGCCTTTCGTCGTCGCACCCATCACGAGATTGCCGTCTTCACGAAACGGCACATCGGAACTGAGACCATAAACCTCGGACGTCGACGCGATCAGGACTTTCTTCTTTTTCTTGTTCGCGATCGCAAGCACGACTTCGGTGCCGCGAACGTTCGTCTCGATCGTCCGCACAGGACTCTCGACGATCAGCTTCACGCCGACCGCGGCGGCGAGGTGAAATATCACGTCACACTGATCGATCAATTCGGCGGTTACGGGATGATTGTGAACCGTGTCGATCGTGTAATGAAAACGCGGGTGGGGTTTGAGGTGCTGAATGTTCTCGATCGTGCCGGTCGATAGATCGTCGATAACGTACACTTCATCGCCACGCTGGATGTATGCGTCAGATAAGTGTGATCCGATGAAACCTGCTCCGCCTGTGATGAGTACTCGCAACCGTTAAGCTCCTTATTGAATTAGCCACAAAGAGGCACCAAAAGAAAATCACAGACGAACGGCAGGAAGCATGTGTGCCTTGTGTGCCTCTTTGGGTCTCAGTTCGCTGTACAGCGCTTTGATGTCTTCGAACAAACGCTCTTTTGAATAATTGACTTCCACAAACTCGAGGCCGCGCTCACCCAGCTCCTGACGCAAAGATCTGTCGCGAATGATCCGGCTCAGTGCAGCGACAAAAGCCTCCTCGTCACTCGCCGGCACGCCGATGCCGCGCCGGCAAACCTGGTATGGCCCATCTTCAACCACGTCGCCCAACAGATCGACGACACCTCCAACCTTGGTAGCGACCACCGGACGCGCATTCGCCATCGCTTCAATCAGCGTAAGCGGCGTGCCTTCGTTGCGAGATGTTAGTGCAACCACGTCAAGCGCGGGGTAGAAATATTCCGGGTCCTTTCTCCCGCCGACGAAGATCACGTCATGTTCGAGTCCAAGCGATTGTCGCTGAGCTTCAAGACTTGGGCGCAGCGATCCATCGCCAATCACGATGAAACGCACTGCGCCTTGCCTGCGGCATGCCGGATCGGTTGCTTTCAGACGCGCAACGACGTTGAGAAACATCTCGTGGTTCTTGATTTCCGTTAACCGGCCGACGATGCCGATCAGAATCGCGTCGTCGGCAATACAAAGCTCGTGGCGAAACTTCGCGCGACGCGATGCATGCTCGGCAAAGATGTCGAGATCGAGACCTAAGGGAATCACCTTGATCTGGCCGCGCCGCCCCACGTGAAACTTGTCGCCGATCTCAACGCTCTGCTGGTTGCTCACGACTATCAGTCGATCCGTGACGAGTTTCGCCAGCCAGCGCTCGATCAAGAGAAACAACTGCGTGCGGCCGCGGCCATAGTAGCTATGAAAGACATGGCCGTGATACGTGTGAACAAACTTGCACTCGCGTGGTTTTCCAATCAACGCTCCGGGCGTCAGCCAACGATACAGAAACCCGGCCGTGCGCCCAACCGTCCCGGCTTTGGCGGTGTGAGTATGCACGATGTCCGGCCGCTCACGCAGAAACATACGAAACAGTTTCCAGACCGTGATCGCGTCCTTCAAAGATATCTCGCGGCTCATCTCCGGAAAGTATAGCGGCGTCACTCCGGATTCCGAGGCGAAGTAGCTCATGTCGTCTTCACCTTCAGGCACCTTGCCGGTAACGAGCAAAGTATTGAAGCCCGCATCGTGCAATCCGGCAGTCAACCACACGACGTGCTTTGCTGGTCCACCAACGTTGAGCCGGGCAATAATCCTGATTACTTTGATACGGCGTACTTCCGACATCGTCCCATCATGCACGCTTTCTCAATCATTCATGCGGAAAGGTGTTTCGCCGTCGTTCTCGTGCCGGATCTCGTCAACTTCCTCTTTCCGTCCAGCGCCGCGGTAAAGCCTGTTGGGACAGTTGATCACGATGCCTTCGACGTCTCCAACATTCTGATACGCATGCACGACTCCCTTCGGCACCAGCACTGACGCCGGATTGTCCTGGCCGGCGACGATCGTATCAACACAACGAAACGTCTCCGAGTCCTCGCGGTTGTCCCACATTCGCAGCTTGAAATTGGAAGGACCTATGAAACAAAACAGATCCGCTTGATCGACGTGTTCATGAGGTCCACGCGTGATGCCGGGATTAGTCGAGGAAATGTAGGCCATCGCCGGAAAGAACTCTTCGTCGATGCTGTCTTTCCGAAAGAGCTCGGCCAGCCACCCGCGCGAGTCAAAAGCCTTATTCAGCTTGCAAACAACTACTCCCTTGATTTCCCCTTCTCTAAACTCATCAGGCATTCGCAACCACCTCTTCCGCTTTGACTGACATTTTGTTAGCTCCTGTTTCGGCCACGAGGTTTGACGCGCGCAACAAGCTCTCAAACGTTCCCGCGTCGGTCCACCATCCTTCGAGCTCTTCCCACGTCATCGCATCGCGAGCGATGTAAGCATTGTTGACGTCGGTGATTTCGAGTTCGCCGCGGCCTGAGGGTTTCAGCGATCGAATGATGTCGTAGACCTGGTCGTCGTACATGTAAATGCCGATGACGGCGTAATCCGACTGCGGCTGCGCAGGCTTCTCGTCAATGCAAAGCACTCGATTGCCGTCGAGCCTTGGCACGCCGAAGCGTTGCGGATCGGGAACTTTCTTCAACATAATCTTGGCGCCGCTGCCCTGGCTTCGATAAGCGGCAACAGCAGCGCTGATGTTTCCCTCGATAATGTTGTCGCCGAGCACGACACAAACCGGACCATCCGCAGCGAAGTGTTCTACGAGCGAGAGGGCCTCCGCAATGCCGCCTTCGCCTTCCTGATACGTGTAGTTCAGGTGCTTGAGACCGAACGCCTTTCCATTACCGAGCAAGCGCAGGAAGTCGCCGGCGGAACTGCCGCCCGTGACCACCATAATGTCGTTGATACCCGCATTCACGAGTGTCTGGATCGGGTAGTAGATCATCGGCTGGTCGTAAACCGGCAGCAGATGTTTGTTTGTGACGGAGGTCAGGGGCCGCAAACGTGTCCCCAAGCCTCCTGCTAGCACAACACCCTTCACGTCTTATCCTCCTGTTGTTTGTGGCTAAGCTTTAGTGAGAATCGATAAACCGATTGAACCACAACTCGAGCATCAAAAGGGTCCAGAGCTGATGCGAATAATCGCGTTCACCACGCGTGTGCAACTCGACCAACCGCCGCACTGCTTCCGGTTTGAACAAACCTCTGCGCAACGCCTTCTCTGAAAGCACAACCTCGCGCAGGAACGGCTGCATCTTGCCACGAAACCAGTGCCCAATCGGAACGCCAAACCCCATCTTGCGTCGATTAAGGTTCTCGCTCGGCAGTAGCTTGCGCAATACCTTCTTCAAAAGATACTTACTCGTCAAGCGTCGCAGTTTCAGGTCTTGCGGCAAGCTCGCGGCAAACTCGATCACGTGGTGATCGAGAAAGGGCGAACGCGCCTCGAGTGAAACCGCCATCGTCGCGATGTCGACCTTCACCAGCAGATCGTTCGGCAGGTAAGTCATCTGGTCGGTCAAAAGCATCGCATCGACGACGCCGATGCCGTTCGCGCGCTTGAACCACTCTCCCAACAAACCCGTCGCATCAGCCGCTTGCGTTTGCTCGCGGAAGATATCGGAATAGAGCGGTTGCTTCATCTGTTCGTTGAAGACGCTCATCCAATGCGTGTAACGATCGACGCGCGGGAGCGAAACAACTTCGAGCAAACGCTTGGCGGATTTCACGCGACTCCGCTTTGTGCCCGGACTCGGAATCAGATTCACCGTCTCTTTGATCACAGACTCACGCAAAAACGATGGAACTCTGCGGTACTTTTCCGTGAGTCCCATCGCGATGTACCGTTCGTAACCAGCGAATGATTCGTCGCCGCCGTCGCCGTTCAGCGCCACGGTGACGTGCTTGCGAGTTTCTTTCGCGACGTAGTAAGTGGGCACTGCCGACGAATCGGCGTACGGCTCGCCGTAGTGTTCAACTAACGTCGGCAACACTTCGACTGCATCCGGCCGCACGATGAATTCATGATGGTCGGCGCCGACGTGCTCGGCGATGCGGCGCGCATGATGAAGCTCGCTGAAATCCTGTTCTTCAAAACCGATCGAAAAAGTTTTGACGCGTTCGCTCGACTCCTGGCTCATCAAGGCGACGACCGCGCTCGAATCGATGCCGCCGGAAAGAAAAGCACCGAGCGGCACTTCAGACATCAAACGCACGCGCACCGCGTCTCGAAGAATCTCGACCGTGCGTTCGCCTGCTTCCTCTTCGTCGATGTCGATCTTTTTCGTGAAATCAGGTTGCCAGTAACGCTGCCGCTCGATCTCGCCTTTGCGCCAACGAAGCCAGTGACCGGGCTCGAGCTTTCGAATCGCGCGATAAGCAGTCAGCGGCGCCGGGATGCACATGAACGAGAGATAGTAATCGAGCGCTTCCGGTTGAATGTCGCGGCTGACGTCAGGATGAAGCAGCAGCGCGCTGAACTCAGAAGCGAAGATCAACTGACCGTTTACGTGTGCATAAAGAATCGGCTTTTTACCGACGCGATCGCGCGCGAGAAACAACTCCTGCGTCCGCTCGTTCCAGATTGCAAACGCAAACATGCCGCGCAGGTGTTTGGGGCAGTCAACTCCGAATTGATCGTAGGCATGGACGATGGCTTCGGTGTCGCTGTTGGTGTAGAAGGTGTGGCCGAGTTTTTCCAACTTCTCGCGGAGTTCGAGATAGTTGTAGATCTCGCCGTTGAAAACTATCCACGAACTCCGGTCCTGGTTGTGAATGGGCTGCGCACCGCACTTCAGATCGATGATCGCGAGGCGGCGCATGGCGAGGCCGACTGATCCGTTGACGTAGAAACCGTCGTCGTCGGGACCGCGATGACGAATCGCGTTGTTCATCCGTGCTAACAACTGTTCGTCAACCGGTTTGCCGTCGTTGCGAACGATGCCTACGATTCCACACATAATTCTACGAAGCTCTGCGCCGCGCTAACACGCGGGCTGCTTGCAGCTCCGCCAGTTCCTGTTTCGCCAGTAGTGCCTGACGGCGTCTCTCTTCCGCTTTCTCTTTCACGATCACCGCGCCCACCGCGACGAAAATGAAATAGAACACCAGCAACTGGGATCGTTGCCGGTACGCGGTGCCGACGTTTCCCTGGAAGAGTGAATAGGCGAGCGTCAGCATTGACGTAAAGATGACGATCGGAGACACCTGCCGCAGACGATGCTTTATCGAGTACCACAAACCGAGCACCAGGAGGGGAAAGGCAAGCCACCACACGACCATTTCCGGTAACGTGATGCTTTGCCGTAACGTCTCGAACTCCCACGGAAACGGCGCAAACATCAAATACACAATGCCGAGCGGGATGGCCGTAAGCGCGCCTTCAGTTGTTTGAATGTCAACATCCTTCGCGAAACCCGAGCCGGCAGCAGCCTGGTCTTCGCGACTGGTCTGAATGGCTTTTAAATTCGCGAACTGATCGATCTGCCGGCCCGCGTACTGGAGCACGCCAAACCACGTGAATGCGAGTCCGATCACTGTCACGGCTATAAACCGGTGTAGAAAATCCTGCGCACTGAGTGTTTTCATGCCGATGATGAAACTGCCCGCCACCGCCGCGCTCATCATGTAGAAGATGTAGAAACGCAGGCTGAGCAACGCCAGTAGACTCCCAATTAAAACGAGAACATATACAGCCGTGACTTTTTCCATCAGCCGGAGAGTGGCGAGGATTGAAAGTGCGAGCGCAAGAACAATCAAAGCGTCTTTGAGTCCCTGCGACGACCACAGAATCAGCGACGGAAAGAACGCGACCAAAAGCGCCGACAGCTTCGACACGCGCAGATTACTGAAAAGCGTTTGCGCGGCATAGAAGACAACGACCGCTGTTGCTGCTCCCACTGATCCGTTGATGAACTGAATTGCAAGCTTGTTGACGCCCACCAGTTCGTAAACACCAGCGACCAGATAAACCATTCCCCATGCGCCTGCTCCCGATTGAGCGAAGGCGGCGTACTTTGCAGCGTGATAGTCGTCGCCATGCCACGACATCATCAGTGATTGACCAAAGCTGTCGTAAGTGATGGCATCACCGCCAAAGAAGTTCTCCATGTGTCCCGAAAGGATGATGGTGCCGAGAATAATTCTGACCATCACCGCGACGAGAAACATTCGCAGCAGAAATGTCTTCTCCTTGCCTGAGCGCGCGAGGATGAAAATGGTGGGCACAGAAACAACCGCACACGCCACGAGCGCGCCTGGTCCTTCGACGGGCCTCACAGACATAACGCCGCCGCAAACCACGAGCATGACGGCGATAATGAGTATGTTCATAAATTAGAACTTCAAAGCATTAGCCACAGATTTCACGGATGATCACGGATCAGAACCGTGTTCATCCGCGAAAATCCGTGGCTCAAACGTCGTCCGGAAGATCCGGACGAGTCTTTCGTTCAATCAGAAACTGATCCTCGTCACTTAATTCTTTGACAGTTTTGGCCGGCACACCGGCGATTAGTTTACCCTCTTCCGCCAACGGCGCGGTAATCACGGAACCGATTCCGACGATGGATCTCGCAGGAATCGCGCTTCCCGGCGCCATGCGAATCTCAGATCCCATGTAGACCAGCGAACCGATCGTAATCGGCATTGTTCTTTGTCGATTATGGGTCCAGAGTGATGAGTTGCGACCGCCCAATATCACGCGGCGGCCAATCTCCACCCGGTCGGTGAAGTCTATCTTATGTCCGGTAGTGACGATACTGCCATCACCGAGGATAAATACCGGATCGATCGGATTGACGACTTCGGGTTCGGGGATCGAGTTGATCTCGTTCATCCGAATTATCTCGCAATAACGACCCAGGCTTACTTCCGCTCCGCCACGAATAACGTTCAGGTGTCCGATGCGAGCGTGATCTTTGATGCTGAGCTTATCGACGCGCGTGATGACGTTGAGATGGCCGATGCTTACGTCGTCGTCGATCATGCATTCACGAGCGTCGACGATGCTGAGACCGATCCGCACTCGCTTACCGATTTTGTAACCAAAGAACAGACGGTAGAGGGGCCGTTTCAGAAAAGACGGCAAGAGCGCGCACACGGCGAGCACCAGTAAACGCGATCTGCTCGTTCTCTGCATACGAATTGGACAGGACAAATCGTGAAAAATCTTGTCTAACTAACGCACTAACTGGCGGCTCTCGAGTTCTGCGGTTGCGCTCTCAACCTTGTCCTTCGCGGCTTGCGCGCGCACCCACGAGAGTAATTCAGGAATGCCGCGCTCGAGTGAGACCTGAGGTTCATAACCGAGCAGCGACTTCGCTTTCGAAATGTCCGCGACGCAGTGTCGTATGTCTCCCTCGCGATACTTGCCGACGATCTCAGGCTCCAGATCCTGGCCCAATCCTTCGGCGAGCACGCGGCTGACAGTTCGGATCGATGTCGCGCGGCCCGTGCCAACGTTGATCGATTCGTAGTCAGCACGATCGGTTTCGAGCGCGAGGAGATTGGCCTGCACGATGTCGCTGACGTGCACGAAGTCTCGCGTCTGTTCACCGTCTTCAAACACCATTGGCCGGTTGCCGTTCAGCAAACGCGCGGAAAAGATCGCGCACACGCCGGTGTACGGATTCGAGAGCGCTTGTCTCGTGCCGTAGACGTTGAAGTAGCGCAGAGCAACCGCCGGTATCCCATACGAGCGACCGACGGCGAGGCAAAACTGTTCCTGGTCCTGTTTTGTTACTGCATAAACCGAGGTAGGAAAGAGCGGCTTCTCTTCAGTGGTCGGCGCTGGCGACAACTCTCGACCACACTTCGGACACTCCACTTCCCAACGACGCTCGAGCAGTTGGCTTACGGGTCTGAGTTGAGGCGCAACTGATCCACAGTTAGTGCACGTGTAAGCACCCTCGCCATAGATCGACATCGAAGACGCGACGACGAGCTTTTTGATTTGCGGTCTGCGCTCGAGAATTGCTTCAAGCAAAACTGCCGTGCCGAGATCGTTTGCGCGCACGTATCGCTCGATTTCGTACATCGACTGGCCCACGCCGACTTCCGCAGCTTCGTGAAAAACCACGTCAATGCCATCAAGCGCCGCATCGATGACGGCGCGATCGCAAACGTCACCCTGAATGAATTCTGCCCCCGGATTTACATAGGCGGGCTTCGCATCTTCGCCGTGTACCTGCGACACGAGCGCATCGACGACCCGCACACGATGGTCGCGATGCACAAGGGCATCCACGAGGTGGGAGCCGATAAAACCCGCGCCACCGGTAACCAGCACGTTAAGATTTTCCAAAAGGTTCCTCGCTTCCAGTGCTAACCGCGATGGCCGGTTGTCGCCGATTGAGATTGCATCACAGTATCAACCGCGACATTCGCATCGCGCAAAACGGACTTGAAAATTTCGTAAACTCTGGGGGCCTGGGTGATGGCTGAATATTTCTGTTCGACTGTAACACGGCCCGCGTGGCCCAGTCGTTGTCGCAACTCGTGCGATCGCAGCAGCCTCGTGAGTTTGTCGACCCATTCGTCCTCTGTGCCGGCGATGAATCCATTCTCGCCATCCTGAATGATGTCTGTGTTGACTCCGACCGGCGAACAAACGGTCGGGATGCCGAGCGCCATAAACTGCAGCGCCTTCAGTCCGCATTTGCCTTTGCTCCACTTGTCGTCGGGAAGCGGCATGACGCCGATATCGATCGCGCTCAGATCCTCGAGTTCTGTTTCAGAGCGCCAGCGCATCGCTTCGACGTCGACTGGCGGACAGTCGTATTCCGGTGTGCCGATCACACGCAGACGAAACGACTCATGTTCTGCTAGTTTTTTCAGAGCGCCTCGGAGGGTGTCGAGATGTTGGACCGTGCTGTAACTTCCGGTCCAACCGATGACAGGCGCATCCGAAGAATTCTTCGGCGCAGGCACCTGGTATTTTTCAGTGTCGATCGTCGTCGGTATCACGGTCACGCGATCGTTGACCTGGCGCGCGTACTCCGCGAGATAAGGGTTGCCGACCATCACGTGCGACGCGATGCGGCAGATGGTTTTTGTTTTCGAGGCGAACTTCAGATAGCTGAGATAGCCGTTTGAAGGACTGCGATACGAAACAAAGATCGCGTCGTCAAAATCGAAAACAATCGGGACGCCGCTCTGGTGGATCAAGCGTTCGAAGATCGGCGGTCCGAGCAGTGCTGCTTCACGGAGGATGTAGACGAGATCGTAGTCCTTTACGTTTCTCACGAGCTCGAGGCGACGGGCCAGGGCGCGCGTCACTAGCCGGAGTTTTTTGGACATCATGCCGGGCTGGTAAACAAGCGCGTGGAGTTCTTCATCCTCGAAAGGCGCGTAAGTGATGTCGGCGCCGCGCTCGCGAAGCAGAGGGTCCCATTGTTCGAACCGGTAACGCTGGCCCGGCGAGGTGTCGAACAGCGACGGCATCAAAGCGAGAATACGCATAGGTCTAGTCAGTATAAGAATTTCCCGCAAACGCGCAAATCTTGTAAATCAGGAACAATCTTGTAAATCCTGTTAACCGCTCTTCTTGCCTGTCGCGACCCAACCAAAGTTCTCGCCCACACGCGGCGCTTCCAACGACGCGCGCGCGAGCCAATTTTGCACGTCCGCACGCGTGTAGCGGTTCTCGATCGGCGCGGAGAAACGATCCAATTGATCGTTTACGCAGACGCGGAACGGCAGCGTTGCGTATTGCTTCATTGGCAGTTCCTGAGCGATGCGATTCAAGAGCGGCAGCCCGCGCAAGATCCGGTGAGGCCAGACAAGAAAGACGTAGGCCATCGCCGCCATCGGATACGCCAGCAAGTACACCGCTTTGTGCGGCAGTCTCGTGGTCAAGCGACGCGCTGCCGACACGGTGGACAGTAAAGCCGCTTTCACGGGTCGCCGCTCCGGTTTCCAGTAAAGATAGATTTGCACGACACCGCCGGGCTTCAGAAAGCGCAGCAGGTTTTGAAACGCTGGTTCCGGATCGGGAAGATGATGCAGCACGCCGATCGAGTAGATGAAATCGAAACTCTCTAAAGCGAATGGCGGCTTGTGAAGATCCGCCTGTATCACTTGGACGTTCTGCGATTCGGTGTTCTTCCGCGCGACCTCCACCGCTGGTCCAAGGTCGATGGCCCAAACTTCAGCGCCATACTTCGCGGCGTAATACGCGAACCGCCCGTTACCACAGCCGGCGTCGAGGACCTTCTTGCCGCGAAAGAAATCAGGTCCATGCGGTTGCATGTAGTTGAGAAACTGTCTTTCCCATTCCTCGTACATCTCCGGAAATCGATGCCACTCGTAACCAAAGCTCAGGGCAGTCTCGACTTGCTTGCTGTCTGTTCCAGTGGCTGAAACATCACCGCGCAAAGCGTCGCGCATACTCGGCAACAACATACGCGGGATACCGTCGACGATCGGGTAGGCGATGTCGCAATGAGCACACCTCAAACCCGGTCCTTCGTCAGCAAGCGTCGAGCGGCAGCTCGGGCAGCGTAATGTTTCCAGCAGTTTCTCGCTCACGTTCATCTGTGACACGATTACACGATTTTTCACGACGTATCTTGTCAATCCTGTCCTAAAACGCGTTCGTAAAGGGCGGCGTATCGCTCCGCGCCGATCGCGTTCAAATCAAACAGTCGTTCGGCGACGGAACGCGCATTCGATCTAACATCCCCTTGCGCGACCATCGCTTCAATATCCCGCCCCGCAGACACATACTCTTCATCACTAAAATTCTCGATCAGAACCCCAGCCTTCCACTCGTTTATCAGCGCATCAGAATCTCCGATACCCGCGTTTATGATCAACGGCAGCCCGCAAGCGAGATACTCACCATTCTTCGTCGGCGACGACGCTACCTTCGAAATACATCGCTTGATGAACGCGAGGCCCGCATCAGCCGCCGCATGGTAAGAGGGCACGGTCGAAGACGGAACGGCAAGTACGCTAAAGCTCTCGCTGCCGACGTTCCGGCTGCTCATCAATTCCCTTACTCGATCGTGACTGCCCGTCGTGAGCCAGAGCAGGTGAGCATCGGGCTTTCGCTGCCGAAAGCTAGCAAAGAAGTCCGCCATCTTCTCCGTCAAGTACCAACCATCCAGCGAGCCGCTGTAAACAATTGTGAATCGATCTCCGAGATTGAGTTCCGCACGGCGGCGCGCACGCTCTTCCTCGGTAAACTTAAACAGCGAAAGATCCACGCAACAAGGAATCACTTCGTGATGCACAGCCCGCCCGCGCAGCCCTTCCCATTCCTTGATGATGGGCCAGATTTTTTCAGTCAGAGTTACAACAGCGTCGGTGGAAGCAAGGATTCGCCGCTCAGTCGCTTTCGTTATGCGATAAGGAAGACCGCCCTCCCGCCAGTGTTCGGCGTCCACGTACTCCTCCGCCATCAACCCGCGCACGTCAAAGATCATCTTCGTGCCAAGCCGCTTCTTCACGCCCAAAGCGATCGCCGCGGGAATGTGGCCGCGCGCATGGACCATCTCGATCCGGTTGCGCTGCACCAGCGACAATGCTTTGCGTATCCCTGCCAGCACGTCGTAGATCGTTGCAGGCACGGAAGGCCGTTGATGATAACGCAGCCAGTGCCATTCGATTCCGTGCGATTGCAGTTTCTCTCGCAACTGTTCGCACTGCGCGATCCCTTCCGGCGTGAACGCCCTCGGCCGTTCGAAACTCAGGAGCGTGAAGCGAACTCCCCGCTTCGCCAGCTCGCGCAGATATGGAATGACCTGGCTCTGGCCCAGCGGCTCCAGCATTCCGTTGTAGGAAATGAACAGAACGCGACGCCCTTCAAGCCCCATTCCCGGCCTCCACCGGAGCCTTTCTGCTCCAGCGAAAACTGTCCAGCAATAACCACTGGATGCAGCCCGCTATCGCCGCCGCATCGAGCACCGCCAGCACACACATCACCATCGCTGCGCGAAGCACGTTTTGGAGAAGAGAGGCAGGATAGCAAAAACGATTGCGTCTGATGGAGACGACAGCGCGTGCAGCCAGCATCAAGAGCCAAGCTGCTATCGGAAACCATGCCCACGACGGTTCGACAATCAACGCGGCGAGCAGCAAGAGCGCCAGCACTGCGTAACGAATCACGATTGTCGCTTGCCACTGGCGAAAGAGTCCGGCGCGAATGTTGTTGCGAGAGTAGACCAGAAATCTTTTGAACGTGGCGGCGAGTGTTGGCCGCAAGTCCCAGTGCACCTGTGCGCGCGGCTCGAAAACAGAACGATAGCCGGCGTTCTCCACGCGATCCATGAAAACGAGATCCTCGGCCGATCGTAAATCCTCCGGAAAGCCGTTGACTGCTCGCCACGCTTCTCGCCGCAACAACGTCGAAGCGATGCTGCGCGGCCGTACGACAACGCCGTCATGCGACGAAGGCGGCGGCACGTACGCGATAGCTGCACACTCCTTGAAGAACGTATCCGTCACCGGTTGCCACGAACCATAAACCACGTCGATTGAATCGTCTGCTTCCGCTCGCGCGACGAGCGTCTCGAGCCAGTCTTTTGCGAGATGAATGCCCGCGTCAGTGAAACCGAGCCATTCGAAACTCGCCTGCGCAGCGCCGAGGTTTCGCCCGCGTCCCGGTAGCGCAGCGCCTGCGCGAATGATCCGTACCGGAGCACCGTTGCGAATGTACTCTTCGATTATTTGCGGCGTGGCATCAACCGAGCCGCCGTCAGTGATCACGATCTCGTCCGGCGGTCGCGTTTGCTGGAGCAAGCTGTCGAGCAGTTCGCGGATCGACTGCTCTTCATCTCGCACGGGCACGATGACGCTGACCTTCATAGGCATTCAAGAACATTTGAGCCGCAGATGAAAACAAAATAAACGCAGATCAGCGTGATTCGCGTTCATCTGCGGCTTCTTAACTTTCCCTCAACAGCTTACACAGATTGATGATCCTTGCTCAAGACGAAGGTCTCGAGCACGAGGTAGTCCATCTCGGTTCGCATGAAACAACGGTGACTGTCGGCCGGCGTGCAAACGATCGGCTCGCCGCGGACGTTGAAGCTCGTGTTCACGATTACCGGACATCCGGTTCGTTGTCTGAAAGCCTCGATGATGTCCCAGTACAGCGGGTTCGTGTCGCGCGTGACCGTTTGAATTCGCGCCGAATAATCGACGTGTGTGACCGCGGGGATCTGAGAGCGCTTGATCTTTAGTTTCTCAAACCCCTGCTGCTCCTCGCTGATCTCGAGTCGCTTTTGCGACGCCACGTCTGCAACCAGCAACATGTATGGACTGTCCGCGTCTAGTTCAAACCACTCCGCGACATGTTCCCTCAAAACGCTCGGCGCGAACGGCCGGAAGCTTTCACGATACTTGATCTTCAGATTCATCACCGACTGCATCTGCGGTGAACGAGCGTCGCCGATGATGCTGCGACAACCGAGCGCACGCGGCCCGAACTCCATTCGCCCCTGATGCAAGCCGACGACCTTTCCGTCGGCAAGCAGCTCGGCAACTACTTTCGGCAACTGCTCGCGCGAGTGCCTCGTGTAAGCGAGGTTGTTTGCACGCAAGTATTTCTCGATCTCGTCTTCACTGTCGCGCGGTCCCAGATACGATCCCTTCATCCTGTCTTCACCGCAACTGTTCCTCGGCTTCGCTAAATACCGGTGCCAGATCGCGAGCGCGACGCCGAGCGAGCCGCCCGCGTCGCCGGCCGCTGGTTGAATCCAGATGTCGTCGAAGGGAACTTCTTTCAAAACTCTTCCATTCGCGACGCAGTTCAGCGCCACGCCGCCTGCGAGACACAGATACTTCATCTGCGTTTCGCGACGAGCGTAATGCGCCATCTTCAACATCACCTCTTCGGTGATCACCTGGATGCTGCGCGCCAGGTCCATCTCGCGCTGCGTGATCTCCGACTCGGGCTTGCGGGGTGGACCGCCGAACAGTTTGTCAAACGCGCCGTTCGTCATGCGCAGGCCCTGTGAGTAGTTGAAGTATTCCTGGTTGAGTTTGAGACTGCCGTCGTCTCGCACTTCCAGCAGGTGGTCCTTGATCGTTGCGACGTACTTCGGTTCGCCGTACGGCGCGAGGCCCATCACCTTGTACTCGCCGCTGTTTACTTTGAAACCGGTGTAGTAAGTGAAGGCGCTGTAAAGCAGTCCGAGGCTGTTTGGATAGCGAAGCTCCTGCAACAGAGTTATCTCGTTGCCTTTGCCGATGCCGATCGAACTGGTGGCCCACTCGCCGACGCCGTCGATCGTCAGTATTGCCGCTTCATCGAACGGAGACGGATAGAACGCGCTCGCGGCGTGGCTCTCGTGATGATCGCCGAAGAGCAGTTTCCACTTGAACTTCTTCCCTTGCTTCTTCGCTCGTCGTTCGTCTTCTTCGCCGTCAGCTTTCGCGAACTCGGTGCGAATGAGATCGGGCATCCAGAGCTTTTCACTCATCCAGAGCGGCATCGATTTCAGAAACGAACTAAATCCGGCGGGTGAATAGTCGAGATAGGTTTCGAGGAGCCGATCAAATTTCAAGAGCGGCTTGTCGTAGAAGGCGACGAAGTCGAGTTGAGCAGCAGTGAGATTTGCTTCCGCCAAACAGTAGCGCGCTGCGTTCACCGGGAAGCGGTGATCGTGCTTGACGCGAGTGAAGCGTTCCTCCTGCGCGGCGGCGACGATCTCGCCGTCGATCACCAAACAAGCGGCTGAATCATGATAGAACGCCGATATTCCAAGAATGCTTACCACTGAGTTAATGCCGATTTCCAATTGCCGATTGCCAATTTGACTTTCCATCCTCATACAATCGGCAATCGGCAGTTGGAAATTGGAAATTTAAAAGAGCGTGTAGATGAACGGAGCGATGGCCGACCCCTTCGCGAGCACCAGCACGACGCCCATCAGCACGAGCGTGACGATGATGGGAGCGAGCCAGTACTTCTTGTTCTCCCGCATAAACTGCCATAGCTCGTTGATGACTTGTGCTTTCGACATAAAACCATTTTCACGCAAAGGCGCAAAGACAGAAAGGAAGATGCAAAGAAATATTCATTCGGTTTTCTTGCGCTCTTTGCGTCTTTGCGTGAAACCGTCTTTCAAAACATCTTCTCGTAGTGGCGTGGGTTCTGTTGTCGCGGCGGGTAAGGATGCCAGAAGGACTCGCGCGAAGCGGAACGTCGATGCAGTGGATCCCAACCCATCGCTCGCTTGATCAACCCGATCGGCGTCAACACCAGAAAGAAAATCAGCGCGAGGATGATGCGGCTGGAAACGAAAGCCATTCCCTCCGCCAGCTTCATCCACGCCTTCCGCGGCACTACCAAAACACGCGGCAGCACTACCCCGGATAAAACGAGCGCTACGCCAACGACGACTACCACATAAGCGATGTCGAGAAACTTGCCGCGATAAATCCACCAGAGCCCGAGCACGCTAAACACCGCGCCGACAATCAGCCCAAACTCCCTCTCTGCTCGGAACGTACGTCGCTTCATTTTTTAGCCCGCCGCAAGAGCGTTCTCCGGCGCGCTCTGTTTTTCGAGCTCGCCGGCAATCCAGTGATAAGTAATCGCGAGGCCCTCTTCGAGAGAAACCGACGGCTCCCAATTCAACACTTCGCGCAAACGCGTGTTGTCGCTGTTTCTACCCCTCACGCCCTGCGGCTTCGTCAGATCGTAACGCTTGCCAATCCTCTTGCCCGCGATCTTCGCAACGATCTCGACGAGCTCGTTGATCGAGATCATGCGATCCTGGCCCAGGTTGATCGGCTCTCGATGATCGCTCTTCATCAAGCGATAAATGCCTTCGACACAATCGTCGACGTAACAGTAAGAACGCGTCTGTTCGCCGTCGCCCCAGACCTCGATGTCGTCGCCGTCTTCGGCGAGCGCGATCTTCCGGCAGATCGCTGCGGGTGACTTTTCTCGCCCGCCGTCGTACGTGCCCAGCGGCCCGAAGATGTTGTGAAACCTGACGACGCGCGTGTCGAGCCCGAAGTCTTCGGTGTAGTGGCGGCAAACTCTTTCCATGTAGAGTTTTTCCCAACCGTACCCGTCTTCAGCATCCGCCGGATAAGCGTCAGACTCTCTCAGCGGCGTGACATCCGCATCTTTTTGTTTGTAGCCGGGATAAATACACGCGCTCGAAGTGTAGAGATAACGTTGGACGCCATTCAGACGCGCCGCTTCGATCGTGTGAAGATTGATGAGGGTGTTGTCGCGGACGATCACGGCTTTGTTGTTCTCGATAAAACCGATGCCTCCCATGTTCGCGGCGAGGCCGTAAACCTCGTCCATGCCCTCGGTCGCCTGCAAGCAGTTGTCAGCTTGCGACAGATCGAGCAGGAGAAATTCATCGGCGACAGTCGGTTCGTACTCCGGTTCCTTGATGTCGACGCCGCGCACGAAATAGCCGCGCTCAACCAGGTACTTCGTCAGGTGATGACCGATAAAACCGCCCGCTCCTGTTACCAGTACTTTTGTCTGCTGCGACATCGATGAGGAGACTCCGAATTAAGGGCGAAAGCTTTTGAATGCTTCGACAACGTAAACTTGTTGCTCGTCGGTCAATTCAGGATAAGCAGGTAAGGCAAACGTCTCGCGCGCGGCACTCTCCGCTTCCGGGAAGTCGCCTTCTTTGTAACCGAGATAAGAGAAACACTCCTGCAGGTGCAGCGGCACCGGGTAATAAACTTTCGTGCCGACGCCTTTGGCCTTCAAGTGGTCCATCAAAGCGTCGCGGTTGCCGGGCACACGCACGACGTATTGATGAAAGATGTGGCGGCCGTCCGGTCGCACGTACGGCGTGACGACAGGAAAGCTCAAATCGGCTTCACTCAAAAGTTGTGAATAGCGATCTGCTTTGCGCGCGCGTTCGTCTGACCATTTGTCGAGACTGGGGAGCTTGACGCGCAGCACCGCGGCTTGCAGTTCGTCGAGACGGCTGTTGATGCCGACTTCTTCGTGCTGGTATTCGTCGGCGCCACCGTGCGTGCGCAGTCGTCGCAAGCGCTGGGCGACGCGGTCGTCGTTTGTCGTCAGTATGCCGCCGTCGCCTGCGCCGCCGAGGTTCTTAGTTGGATAAAAACTGAAACAGCCCATCAGGCCCATTGAACCCGCGCGCCGTTCGGTGTCCGTAGCGCCGATCGCTTGCGCCGCGTCTTCGACGATCGGTATGCCGCAACGTTCGCCGATAAAGAGCAACGCATCCATGTGCGCGCACTGGCCGTAGATGTGGACGGGAATGATCGCTTTGGTGCGCGAGGTAATGCCGTCGGGGACTCGCGAATGGTCGATATTGTACGTGCGCGGATCGATGTCGACGAACACCGGGCGCGCGCCGAGACGAGCGATCGCTGCGCCTGTCGCGAAGAATGAGAACGGGGTCGTGATTACTTCGTCGCCCGGCTTGATGTCGAGCGCCATGAGCGCGAGCAGCAGGGCATCAGATCCTGACGCACAACCGATCGCATGTTTGGTTTGGCAATACTCGGCGATTGATTTTTCGAGCTCACGCACTTCGTCTCCAAGCACGAAGCGCTGCGAATCCATCACGCGTTCAATTGCATCGCGCATGCTCTCTCGTAACGAGACATACTGCGCCTGGAGATCCAACAAGGGAACGTTCATAGACTATGGAAAGTGAAATAGGAAGTTTGCAATTGCCGATTGTCGATTGCCAATTGCCGATTTGAAGAAGAGACGAGTGGCATTAAAAATCGGCAATCGGAAATTGGCAATCGGGAATGATGTCAGGCCGTTTCTCTGGCGGAGGCGTCGGGTCCGCCCTCGTTCTCGGTCGCGTAATAATTCTCCGAGTAGTAACCGGAATAATAGTAGTCCTGCGTTTCGAGCTTCACATTATTCAGCACCACACCAAAAATGTGCGCTCCAACATCCAGCAACTGCTGCTTGGCGCGACGCACCACCGCCCGCGAGCTTCTGCCGCCATGCACCACGAGCATGACGCCGTCGACCATCGTCGAAAGGATCGACGCGTCCGTGAACGAAATCGCCGGCGGTGAATCGATGATGATGTGCGCGAACCGCTCGCTCAACTGGCCCAGCAAGCGACGCATCTCCTCCGAGCCCAACAACTCCGCCGGATTCGGCGGCACAGGACCCGAAGTCAGAATCTTCAGGTTCGGCGTCTTTGCATACACCTGGAGCAGCGCGTCGAGATTCTTCTCGCCCGACAGCCACGTCGTCAGACCTTTCGCGTTCGACACTTCAAACTGCGTGTGCAGCCGCGGCCGTCGCAGGTCACAATCGATAATCAAAACTTCCGCGCCAGTCTGGGCCAACATGAAAGCCGTATTGATCGCCGTCGTCGTCTTACCTTCAGAAGGCTGGCTCGACGTAACAAGAATCGTTCGCGGGGGCTGTCCCGCGGACGAAAGCAACAGCGACGTTCGCAAGTGACGATACGACTCCGCGATCGGCGATCGAACGTCGTCGATCATCGCCAGGGCTGTGCTGTCTGACGTACCAACATTTGGCTGCGGCAAACCTTTCAGCCGCGACACGGGTCCACGGCCGGCCGGAATCATCGCCAGAGCGGGCAGGTGAATATATCGATCGATATCGTCGAGCGACTTCACCGTGTCGTCGAGGAAGTCGAGCAGGAATGCCAGCCCGATACCGGCGACGAGCGATAACACGAACCCGATCAGCACGTTCCTTAAACGCGGTGGTCCAACCGCCGATTTCGGAACACGGCTGTAGTTCTCGATACTGACTTCGCTTCCTTTGTCACCCTGCGCAATCTGAACTTCGCGTTGCTTTTGCATCAACGTGCTCAAGTATTGCTTGTTCGTCTCGAGCCGTTGCGTATACGCCGCCATCTCGATCTGATCGCGCGTCTGCTGATCGGTAATGCCGCGCTGTTTGACATACATGTCGCGGACGCTGTTTTCATGCGTTTGCTCTGCCTCGAATTGGGCCTTCAGCATGGCAACGGCCTCGCCGGAAGATTTCTCCAGCTCGGTTTCGAGGCGCTTGATGGCGGCCTCGGTCTTTTTAACTTCAGGCCACTCCTTGGTGTAGGTCACTTCGAGCGCCGACTTTTTCTCCTTGAGAGCGGAGATTCTTTCCTGAATGTTCGTAATGCGAGACGACTTTTGCACCTCGGGAATCGACAAAGGATCGGTCGAGTTTTTGGCGCTCAAGTAAACAGCTTGCGCAGCTTTGCGCCGGTTTTCGGCCTCGAGCACCTGCCGGCTTAAATCGGACAGACGTTGTGCTTCAACGTTGAGCACACTGTCCATCGACGGGGGCAGTCCCTTTTCGCGAGCGAAGTTGAACAATTCTTCCGTGTCGTGCCTGATCTTGCTCTGTAGTGACGAAATCTCGTGGGCCAATAAATCTTCGGCCTTGGTCGAGTTCTGCGTGGCGCGTTCTACGTTGTTGGAGCGAAAAACTTCCGCGAGGGCGTTAGCAACTTTCTGGGCCATCTCGGGATCGGTGTGCCGGAACTTGATTACAAAAAGATTGGTCCCGGTGATCCCTTCGACGCTTTCCGAGCCGATGATCGCGTCTTCGTATGGTTCGAGAGCTGAGAGCTCCTCGGGGCTTAACGGTTCATCCCTGAGTTGTGCTTCCTGAATAATATTTAGACTACGCGGAGCGACGGCCGGAGAAACCACCGCAGGTCTCTTCTCACCCGCCACCATTCTCCGCAGCGCGGTGAAGATTCCTCCCTGGCTCTGGCTACCGAAGAAAGTCGGATTGTGTTGCAGATCCAAACTCAAAGCGACCTGTCGCGCGAGTGCCGGACTCTGAAGTAACTTGATCTGCGTTCCCCAAAAATTCGCATCAGGCTGAGCATTCAGCACGAAGTCTCTGGTCTGAAGAACGTTCTTCGCTCTCTGTTCGATCTTGATCGTCGCGACCGCTTCGTAAATGGATGGCTGGCGGAACATCTGCACCGCGACCAGCGAAGTGACTACCAGACAGAGACTGATGATCAGCCATTTCCGCTTCAGCACGATGAAGAGGTAATCGCGAAGCTGGCTGGGCTCGCTGGCGGCGGGGCCATACGACCTGACCTGACCAATATCGCTGAGGGGACGGTCGAGGCCTCGTTCGACCGCAGGGATCGACATCAAACGGTTATCTTGCGACATCATATTGTTCCGGCTTTCAAAAACAGATAACTAACTCACAGAAAACTAACGGGCGAGAATAATAACAGAGACTCGCGCTGAGGCAAGCCAAACAAGGCACAAAAACCACAAACAAATCGTGCTTTTTACGGGTCCGTGTGGCCCTCACGGATGAAATGGGCCAACGCTTCCTGCCAATGAGGCAACGGGGCGAGCCCGATTGCGGGTGACAGCAGGCACTTCATTCTCGAGTTACGCGGTCGCGGCGCGGGGCGGCCGAGCGAATCGTTGTCAACGACCTCCAGCGTGTCTGAACTCAATCCCGCCAATCGCAGCGCTTCGACCGTAAACGTTTCAAAGCTCGCGCCGTCGCCTGAGTTAACAACGTGATACGTGCCGGGCAGATCTAAGACCGCGAGTTCGCGTAGTCTGGCAGCGAGGTCGCGGCCGTAAGTCGGAGTGCCCCAACAATCTCGAATCGCTTTTAATTTTGCACCATGCTTCGCGAGCGAGACGACGTTACTCAAAAAATTCTTGCCGCCCGGGCCGAAGATGAAACCGCTGCGGACGACGATCGTTCGCGCGTGCGCTAATTGAGCCCTTCGTTCACCTTCGAGCTTGGAGTGTCCGTAGACGCTGATGGGCAACGGCTGATCGTGTTGGGTGTAGAAACCGTCCTTGCGCCCGTCGAAAACGTAGTCGGTTGAAATTGTGATCAGAATCGCACCGGCATTGCGACTGGCGCGCGCGAGGTTTTCCGGTCCCAGCGCATTGACGCGCTGCGCCCGTTCAGGATCACTTTCGCAACCATCGACGTCGGTCCACGCAGCGCAATTGATGACTGCGTCCGGACGTTGCTCGCCGATGATCGTCTCGACTGCATTCGGATCGCCGATATCGAGCGCCTTGTGATCGTATGCTAAAACGTCGTCTCCGCGGCCCGAACATTCTTTAACGAGCGCACGCCCTACCAGACCGTTTGCTCCGGTTATCAAAACTTTCAATCGGCTGTGACCTCGGTTCCATACTGGGCTTTGTAGTAATCGCGATAAGCGGGATTTCTGACCTTCTCGATCCACGGGCCGTTCTCGCGATACCAGTTGATTGTCTTCTCGAGGCCAGTGGCCCACGTTTCACGCGGCCGCCATCCGAGCTCAGCTTCAGCGAGCGACGGATCGATCGCGTAACGTCGATCGTGTCCGAGTCGATCTTTGACAAACTTGATCAGCGTGTGCGGTTTGCCGAGTGCGTCGAGCAAAGACTCTGCGACTTCGATATTGCGCCGTTCGTTACGAGCACCGATGTTGTAGACCGCGCCGGCGCGTCCCTTTTCCAAAGCAGCGACAATCGCGCGGCAATGGTCCTCGACATAAATCCAATCGCGCACGTTCCTCCCGTCGCCGTAGATCGGAATCGATTGGTCGTTCATTGCATTCGCGAGCGCGAGCGGCAAAAACTTCTCGGGAAACTGCCGTGGTCCATAGTTGTTGCCACAGCGAGTGATGACAGTATCGAGACGAAACGTGTGATGCGCGGCGCGGACCAGGTGTTCCGCCGCGGCTTTCGAGGCAGCGTAAGGACTGTTTGGGGCAAACGGCGATGATTCGGTGAAAAACTTGTCGTCATCTTCCGGCAGACTCCCCATCACTTCGTCAGTCGAAATCTGCACGAACCGCTTGACGCCCCTGGCGCGCGCGGCGTCGAGCAATACCTGCGTTCCGACGATGTTCGTCTGAAGAAACTCGGCCGCTGACGTGATACTGCGATCGACGTGCGACTCAGCCGCGAAGTTGACGATCACGTCCGTGTTCTCGTCGAGATTTGCCAGCACCGCTTCGGGATCGGTGATGTCTGCGCAAACAAAACGGTGCCTGTGCGTGTCGAGGCCTTCGAGATTGTCTGGGTTTCCCGCGTAAGTTAACGCGTCGTAATTAACGATGCGGCAGTCGTCATACTCTTCGAGGAGCAAGCGAACAAAAGACGAGCCGATAAAACCTGCGCCGCCGGTAACGAAGAAAGTTTTCATGGTTTGAATTGGATCATTTGCGTTCCTGGAAATCTTATAAAAATGAGCTTCCTGCGTGGGTGCTTAGAGTAAGCTTCACAGGATTACCATGATTATTTAGGATCATTTTTGTGCACGCTTTGCGCGAAACTCATTCTCGATCGCCGCGTAAAATAGCATCTCCCGTACGCCGAAACAAAAATGCAATCTATTTGCAATTTGACGAGCGGGGCAAAATGGTCTATTACATCCCCCGCTTTTTTGAGACCTGGTCACGCGACCACCTCGTCCAAGCTAGTGGACCGGTATCAAGCTGGATTCAAGCAAGGTCCACTCCATGCGGGTTTCATGCTAACTACTGACCGCTAGACCAAACCGGTCATAGTACCCGGCCACTTTCAGGCCCAAACGCTGCTTCGTCTTTTTCGCAGTCCATTTCTAGTGAATAAGCTCTTCCGTTTCTAGTGTGCGGGCACTATGTCCCGCGTCTCCTCGCGTGAGACATCTTCTGAATCAGCCCTCAAGGAGAATAACCCAGAATGCTAAACACTTCGCCTTCGGCCTACCGATTCCGCTATCGCGGATCGCGGTCCTACATCGGCATTGCTGTTTTTATTGTTGGCGCGCTCTTGGCGCTTCCCCTCTTTATCGGATCAGCAGTTTCACCAATCAAATCAAGCTCAATTAACCAAACAGTTAGCAGCTCGATGCCGGCCGATCCCGAACGCGTCGTCGCAGCTCCCAATTTCAACTTTCTGATGCCGCTTCCCCAGGCTGGTCCAGTGACAGTCGATACTTTCGCATCTGACTGCACGACGGCGAAGTCTGTTTACAACGTGCAGGATACAGATCTAACCGTCTGCGCAAAGATTTCGAATGCGCTACCCGGCTGGCGCGTCATCTGGTCCAACGGCCGCTCCGTCGCCGTTCAGACCACGGCACTGACAGCCGCAAACACATCCGCCGCGTTTACGCTGAGCACTTCTTCGAACCTCGGTGACTGGCGCGTGATCATCTTCGACGTGTTTGGTCAGACCGTGCAGGCTGTGACTCCGTTTACAGTCGTAGACGAAGCTAATCCGATCGCGGATCTTGCGGTTTCAGCCGGCGCAGTCGCCAGCAGCGCGCGCGCTGGAAGCCAGGCTCTCTTCTCGTTGCAAGTCACGAATTATGGGCCAAGCGCCGCGACCGCCGTCACACTCTCGGACGACGTTCCCGCTAACGCGACGTTCGTGTCGTTCGATCAACTTTCCGGGCCAGTTTTTAACTGCACGACCCCAAACGTCGGTGAGACAGGTACGACCGTTTGTACCATCACGAGTCTCGGAAAGGATGAAACGGCTTTCTTTGTGGCGACGTACGAGGTGGGCGCCGTTAGCACCGGAACAATAATTTCCAATACTGCCAGCGTCAGCAGCACCACCACGGATCCCCAGATTCCGGACGTCGAGAGCAACAACAACTCCACGGCCGAAGTTGAAATAGCCAACACGCCGTGCACGTTGTCGACTCCCGATAACATCACGGTGAGCGCTGACTCAGGACAAGCCGGTGCGGTTGTAACCTACGACACGCCGACCGGAACCGGAGACTGCGGCACGCCGACAACCGGCGAAACCGGTGAGACAATTCCGGCCATCAGTTGCAACCCGGCATCGGGTTCGTTCTTCGCGGTTGGGACCACCACCGTTATCTGTAGCGCACGAACCGGCGCTGCGGTTAGTTTCCAGGTCACTGTCGATAACCCTGGCGCACTTTCAATTTCTCTCAACGGCGGTAATTCCGTGACTCTGGAATGCGGTCAGCGATTCGGAGATCCGGGAGCAACAGCCATCAACGGCGCTGGTGAAAGCATTGACGTCACCGTCAGCTACAGCGGCGGATTCAGTGCTGACGCGCCCGCGGTTGGAACTTACACAGCCACCTACACAGCAACCGAAGGCGCAAACTCCGTTTCGGCGGAACGGACTGTAATCGTCGCCGACACTGAAGGGCCGGCCATCACGGTCGATGGTGCAAACCCGTACAGGATTCAACAAGGGTCCTGCTCGCCGTTTGTCGATCCGGGCGCCTCGGCCTTCGATACGTGTGCTGGTCCGAAACCGGTTACAACTTCAATCTCCGGACCGGGCGGCGCGACCTCCGTTAATACGGGCGTGGCGGGCACCTACATCGTCACTTACACGTCAACGGATGGAACGCGTGAATCAACAGCCACCCGAACCGTGATCGTGGGTACCTTCAACGAAGACGAAGTCGATCAGCCGGCGACTTCGAACGTGCCGCCCACGCTGACGCTTAACGGTGACGATCAAATCACCCTCGAGTGTGGTTCGGCCTTCACGGATCCCGGCGCGACTGCAACAGCCTGCGGAAACTCCGTGAACGTAACCACGACTGGCACAGTTAATCCAAATGCACCCGGAACTTACACGATAAACTATTCGGCCAGCGCCAACGGCTTCACGTCTGAGGCGACCCGTATCGTGACCGTGCAAGACACCGTTGCGCCCGTGATTACGCTCAACGGTAGCAACCCGATGACGGTTGGATTCGGCACAGTGTTTACCGATCCCGGTGCGACTGCGTCCGACGGCTGCGCGGGTGACCTGACCTCCGCAATCGTGGTAACGGGAAGCGTGAATACCCAAATCGTCGGTTTTTACGCGTTAACGTATACAGTGAGCGATCCGTCAGGACATAGCGACACCAAGGTAAGGACCGTGGTAGTTTCACCTTATAACTTCACGGGCTTCTTCGAGCCGATTGACAACTTACCTACTTTCAACGAGATGAAGGCCGGCCAGGCAGCTCCGGTTAAGTTCAGCCTGGGTGGCAATCAGGGACTCAACATCTTTGCGGCGGGCTCACCAAGCTCGGTGCAAATTAGCTGTAGCACCAGCGCGCCCATCGACCCTGTCGAAGAAATCGAGACAGCCGGGGCGAGCTCGCTCACCTACGACGCGGCTTCCGATCGCTACAAGTACACCTGGAAGACGGAAACCTCGTGGAAGAACACTTGTCGTCAACTCACGGTCACGTTAAGAGACGGCACAGTTCATCAAGCGAACTTTAAGTTCAAATAACAGAAATACCGACGGGCGGCGTCATTCCGGCGCCGCCCCATTCCGAAATTCACAAGGGGTTGGTCAGCAATTTACGTATGTCTTTGATGACCACATATTCTTTTTTAACCGCGGGGAATATCGGTGTAACAGTGAACGGAACAAATCCGAGTTCTACTGGACCATCCCCCAGACCCTCAACTAAAAGGAGACTACAAATGAGCAAGTTTCGGTTCACTTTGAAGACTTTGGCAATCGCGACGTTCGTCTTCGCCTTCGCGTCGCTGGCCCAGGCGCAGGCTTCGCGCACGTGGGTGTCCGGCGTAGGTGACGATGCAAACCCGTGTAGCCGCACAGCTCCCTGCAAAACCTGGGCAGGCGCGATTTCAAAGACTGCCGCCTGCGGTGAAATCGATGCCCTCGATCCAGGTGGTTTTGGCGCGGTCACGATCACCAAGTCGATCACGCTCGATGGCACCGGCACGTTTGCCTCGATCCTCGCCTCTCTCGTTAACGGGATCGTTATCAATGCCGCCTCCACTGACGTAATCACGATCAGAGGTCTTTCCATCAACGGATTCTGCAATGGCATCAACGGGATTAACATACTCCAGGCAAAAACCGTCAATGTGGAAGACTGCGTAATCTTCAGGTTCAATACCGGTAATGGGATCACTGTCAATGAAACCAACGACCTGGCACTGAACGTCAGGAATAGTGTCATCAGGGACAATACGTTGGATGGCATCAACGTCACGTCTTCCGGGGGTACCGTCAAGGCAACGCTGGATAACGTCAGGTTAAGCGGAAACGCGAACGGGATCCACGCAAGGCAAAGCAGCCGCGTGATTGCCAACAACTGTAATTTCTCCAACAACACAACCAACGGCGTGTTCGCGGATGCGACAGCAGCTTTCGCCACGATCAGAGTTTGGAACAGCATCATCTCTTTGAATGGCGGCAATGGTGTTCGCGCAGGAAACGCAGGCGGCGGCGCTTCTGCTGTCGAGCTTGGCCAAAACCAGATCAACCATAACACCAGCAATGGCGTGCTTGTCGGCTCGGGTGGTGTGGTCGAGACGTTCACCAACAACTCGATCAGAGGCAACGGCACTGATGGATGTCCGGGCTGCAGCTCAGTTGGACCGGGCAACTAAGTTCGTCGCTGATTGTTAACGCTCTAAACCGGCGAGGCGGCTGGCGCAATTAGTGGCTGGCCGCCTTGTCCTGTCTAGAGTGCTATGGGGGCATTCTAGGGTGGCCCTCTGTGGCGGCCGTCGCTTGTCTCACGTGTGCTTGTGGAACGGGCGGCCACGGGAGGGGCCGCCCCCACAATGGCGCTGCGTGCAATTCGATACCCAACGATCATCAGTTTTTGAGACAAAGTTCATGAGATTCTTTTCGGTTATTACATTGCTCATCGCGGCCCTGACTCTGGGCGGCTTGCAAGGTTCGTTGACTCAAGCAAAGGCGGACGGACCAACTCTCAACGGACGTTGGCACATTAAGTTCACTCTCGTAGGTAGCGAGGAAAAGAATGCGGTTTTTGAGGCGAGGTCGAAGGGAACAGGGACGCTTTTCTTTCTCGACACCGGCCCGGACAATAAACCAGTCCCTGAACCTTTACCAGCAGTGTGGTCGGAAACAACGAACGGGCGGTTGACTTTCTCCGGCGACGTCGAGTTGCCGCTCGGTACTTGTTGCCGCGAACTGGGAACGTTGATTCTCAAAGGCAGTTTCACCTCCGACAATTCAATCAAAGGACGCGCCATCTTCATCACCAGCACGACCGACGAAGAGAATTTCATCGGCTACCGCTCGACAGTCGGGACCTTCATCGCCACACGTGAAGGACAAAACCGCGCCGCAGGCGCGAAATAAGGTAGCCAGGGGCTGAGCAGCGCCGCAGGCGCGAAATAAGGTAGCCAGAGCGCTGACCAGCGCCGCAGGCGCGAAATAACGTAGCCAGAGCGCTGACCAGCGCCGCAGGCGCGAAATAACC
>JBKPPH010000288.1:0-11695 GCA_046733535.1 Acidobacteriota bacterium | reverse complement strand
GAGCTCGCCCTCGCCTGTGACCACTTGCAACTCGAGGACGTTTTCCACCTGTGGTCCATAGCGGAATGCCTGGCTGCCGATGCCGCCGAGCGAGAGTGTCCCGCCAACAGACAATTCGAGAAAATCGACGAGTGTCGGAGGTGTGAGCCCTTGCGGAATAGTCTGGGAAAGCAGGTCCAGCCAACGCGTGCCGCCCTCAACCAGCGCGTTTGTCGGGTTGATCTCGTGCACGGTGGCGAGCGTTGACATGTCGACAACCACGCCGGCCTCGACTTGCGCCTGCCCCTGCGTGCTATGACCTTGCCCGCGCGCCGCGATCTGGATGTCATTGCGCCGCGCGAAGCTGACCATCTTCACGACATCATCCACTGACGCAGGCTTCAAAACAGCAAGCGGCTGGCGATGTACTAAGTGACCAAAGTCGTCGGCTGCCGTGGCGCGTGAAGCATCGTCGAGCAGTAGCACGCCGTCGAAGTCCGGGAAGTCTTCGGCAAGGGCAATCGCGCGGTGCTCAAGCTCTGCCGCATTTACCCAACTGCGTATTGCGGTATCAAATCCGGCGACGACCATCGTCCCCGCCAATGTCCCGCGTAAAAATGCGCGGCGCGAAATCTCTGCACCCATTTGCTCACCTCCGTAAATTAAAAAGAGTTGTAAGGTCTAGGTAATTAGCTGGTCGGGAATTGCTGACAAACTTCAGCGCGATAGAGTACAGCAAGTACTTTTATTTGAGCTAGCCGGAATATGAAGTTACGTTAGCTTTACCTCACAAATCTTTCACGAACAAAAGCACAAAAGCCACAAAAGAACCTTGACGCTCCTTTCCTTGCAAGATACAGTGCCTGCGTCTCAAGGTTCCTGAGGCGGCATTCTTCCTTCACGAGACTTGCCCAATCGACATCATTCCGAGGGGTCGCTCAGAAGCGTCGTCACTGACTTTCCGATTCGTTGACATCACAAGTGCAGCAACACAGCCATTGAGGAGCTGGAACATGCAAATCCGATTGCTTGGTAACATTCTGGTCCTATGTTTGACCGTGGTCTCGCTTTTATTCGTTCTGACGAAGCGATCTTCAACTGTGCATGCTGAACGCGGCACAACGGAAACAACCATCGCCCAAACGTCGCCTTGTGCTAACGGACAGGAAAGCAGCTTGCCGCTCCCCAGCACTTTTCTCCCCGCGAAACTTCCAGAGTTTCAAGCGCAACTGAAATCATTTCTTAGCAGCGGAAAATACAAAACGCTAAAGTGGTGTGAAGACAAAAAACTTCGCGACACCGGCCCCTTTGTTAACGGCGTCAGCTACGGTGTTCACCCAACTGTAAAAATCTATTACTCACCGTCCGTTATCAACTGGCTCTTACGGAAGGACACAGGCAAGGCGATTCCGGATGGAGCGATGATCGTTAAGGAACAGTACACCGCACCGGCAGCCAGGTACCAGCTCCAGCCACCGAAAGCAATCAACGGTTGGACCATTATGATCAAAGACAGCAAGGGATCGCAGGACGGTTGGTACTGGGCTGAGATTTGGGATGCTCAATGCATGGATAATAACAACCCTCCTTTTGCCGTTCCGTATGCTGGATTCGGACTCTACTGCGTGAGGTGTCATGCTTCGGCAGAAAAGGAACACACGTTTACTTATTCGAAGAACATCAACGGCTTTCCAGGCGATCCCGATTCTTACTTTGTCGATCTCTCGTGGTCGTCAACACCAACAACCGGGCATACAGCGGCTCCCGCGCAACCGTGTACCGAATCGGCTGAAAGTGATAGAGGCGTTCCGACCGCCGGCCATAACCCGGATGCAACCGATGTGCAGGAGCAGCAACTCTTCCGAGAGATGGCCACCTTAAAACCGGCAACTCTCGATCCAAAATTTGTTGCCTTCTACAAATCGATAACTCCGGTGCCACTGGACAAAGTTAAGAAATTTCCGGGCGAGACTTACGATCACATTTTTCCGCAGAACATCGGGACCGCCGGCGCGAAGCCCGCACCGTCTCCTAACCCCAACCAGTTTCTTACTTCCGATCAATGCATGGGCTGTCATAGCGGCGGCACGTATGGCAATGTCATGCTCTACTCCGGCAGCAAACAAAAGGACGGCACAACTCCCGTCATGAACGTCTCGCCGTTCGGCGAGTGGCGCTGGTCGCCGATGGGACTAGCCGGCCGCGATCCGATCTTCTACGCACAACTCGACAGCGAAATTGCTTTCGTCAAGAGCTTCTTCAAAGACGATCCGGCGAAGGTCGAAGAGAAGATCAAGCAGATCAACAACACGTGCTTCAAGTGTCATGGAGTAATGGGTAAACGCCGTCTCGACGACGATCACGGTGGACCAGACAAAGGTAATTTCGAACGCGAGATGGTTTACGCAACTTACGATTCAAATTCGCCATCGCCCAACAAGCAAGCGTACATCTACGGCGCTTTAGCGCGTGATGGCGTTAGCTGCATGGCGTGTCATCGAATTGCGGAGGACAAAATCCCCTTCGCCGATTTCCTCAAAACCAAGATCACCGGCAACTTTACGACCGGCAATCCGGCAGAACTGTTTGGCCCATTCGAGGATAAAGAAATTGTTACCGATCCGATGAACAATTCTCTCGCCATCAAACCAAAACACGACGCGTACATCAAAAGCTCTCGCATGTGCGGCAGTTGCCACACGATCAATCTGCCTTTGATGGACAATCCTGGCGCGGACGCCGCCAAGCCTCACCTCGAGCAGTTAACTTATCTCGAGTGGCTGAACAGTGGTTATCAGAACGAGGTTGGTACAAACTCAAAAGCGCAAACGTGCCAGGATTGTCACATGCCGACGAAGTACAGCAACTCCAGCGGCACCCTCAACATTCCCTTGATTCAGCAGCCAATCGCGTTCATCGAAGACGATCAATATCCGCAAACAGGAAACCGTTTACCTGATGACAAAATTAAGGTCCGATTCCGCGATAAGGGTTTTGCTCGTCATCAACTTCAGGGTCTGAACATCACGCTCTTGCAGATGTTTCAGCAGTTCATGTCGCCGTACAAATCGAATGGGACCAACATTCTCGCGAACGTTGTGTTGGGCGTCAGGCAAAACGATTACATGTCGGGGCTCGACGACCTCTCCACCGCGATTGATGCTTTCGTGCAACAGGCGCGGAACTCCACTGCCGAAGTCTCGATGTCGCCGGCCACGATTAGCAACCAGAAACTGATCGCGGATGTGAAGGTGACAAACAAAACCGGGCATCGGTTCCCGAGCGGCGTTGGTTTTCGCCGCGCGTTTTTAGAGTTTCGTGTAGTTGATAACGATTCGGGTAAGACGGTTTGGTGTTCGGGTTGTACGAATGAGCTTGGTGTGATCATGAACGGCACTGAACGCTTGCCGTCGGAATTGTTCGACGTTTACAAAGACGGCAGCAAGCCCGCCAATCACGACTATCCTCCTGGCTGCAACGACAAATATCTTCCGGGCACGAATCCGCAGTACTACCAACCACACTTTTTCTGGGACACTCAAAAGAACGCTGGAACTGCGATCACACGGCAAGACCAAGTTCAGATTTATGAAGAGCTGAATCTGAACAACCAGTGCGCCATGACCACGAGCTTTCTGAGGCGCGACTACCAGTTGAAAGACAACCGGCTCCTGCCGCTAGGCTGGACCAGCACGGGGCCGCTGAAGGCTGACAAGACGCCTTTCATCCCCGCGGACTACCTTCATGAAACTTTTCCGGTGAGCGTTGGTGGTGATCCGGCCTACGCAGATGGAAGTGGCACGAATGTCGTGAGGTATGAGGTCCCGCTGAGTGCATTCAGTGGAAAAAACGTAACCGTCACCGCAACTCTCTATTACCAGTCGATACCGCCGTACTTCTTGCACGATCGCTTTTCCCAGGCGCCGGACGCACCGGCGACGCAACGGCTCTATTACCTGACGTCGAACTTACAGACGAAAGGCACCTGGATCGAGGATTGGAAATTCCAAATCGCCACTGCGGCTCAAGCCGCGACAGTGCGTTGAGAGCAGATCGAATCGCGGATTTTGATGCGTGCGGCTATGGCGCTGCGATCTTGATGACCGCACTATTAGTCGCAGGACCACGCAACTGCACCTTTACTGATAAATCCCTCGGCGCACCTACGACGTTATCAGGCAAGCGCACGATGATCTGCGTTACGTCGCTAAGGTCGGCGACCGCATTAATGTGCTCAACCGGCAGATCGTAAACACCTCCGACGCCGTCTTCGGCGGTGACGGTCAGGTTTCCCACTGTGTCCTCAGCAAGCAGTCCGAGGTGCCACACAAACAAAGAAATGCGACGACGTTGATCCGCGCCGCCGAGGTTGAATGGGTTCAGTAGTGTAAACGGATCGCGCGTGACAATCACAGAGTCGAGAGCCACGGCGCGGCCGGTATTATCGTCGATCAATAACACTGGCGCGTCATTGTCAGTAATCGTTACGACTCCCTGCGCATCAGCAATGGCGGCATTCGTTGCATTGGAAAGGTTCACGAGGAAAGTTTCAGTAAACTCATTCGTGCGGTCGCCAACGATGTTGAGCTGAATAGCCTTCCCTGTCAGTCCCGGCTCGAAAGTCAACGTTCCCGTTACCGGCTGGTAATCAGTGCCGGCAGTCGCCGATGCATCGGCAGTTGCGAAATCAACTGTCACTGGCAGATGACTCGGCGCCGAAAGCAAAACGCTAACATTAAGCAGTGGGGTGCCGCTGTCAGATTCGCTGATTACTTCGTCAAGTATCGTAATCGTCGGTAGGGGCCGGACCGTTTGGCCTCCGGCCAATGTGCCGGTGCTTGTCTCGAATGTGTCGCTGCCTGAATACTCGGCAGTGATCACGTGAGTTCCAACGGGTAACGTGGATATCGTAAACGTTGCGACGCCATTTCCGTTCAGAACCACGGGTGGGCTAATGTTGACGCCACCGAATTTGAACACTACGGATCCTGTTGGCGTTCCGGACGCAGAAGTTACCGTGGCGGTGAAGGTCACGGATTCACCAACATCAGAAGGTGTAACAGACGTACTGACTCCCGTGGTCGTCAAAGCCTTCACCGTGGCGGTACTCGTCACGCTCTCGAAGTTTCCGCTCGTGTCGGCAATCTGAATGGTGACGTCGAAGGTCCCGGCAGCAGCGTACGTGTGCGTTCCTGTAACATCAAATCCACCGCCATTCGCCGCGATGGTGCCTGCTGACGTTCCGGTCCCGTCACCCCAGTTGATTGTCGCAGTAAAGCTGGCTGCGGTTTTCGTGTTGTCGAAATCAATGAACGTGGCCACGAGGGCCGTCACTGGGACGGTTTGTGTGGCACTAAAGTTTTTGCCCGTTCCTGACGGTGAGTTGAGATAGACGTCTACGAGATCGAAGACGTTGTTCAAGATCGCGAGGTCCGGTTTTCCATCCGTATTGAAGTCGCCGGAGAACGGAGCCCATGAACTAGTTCGCGCCGGCGACGTTACCGCAGTCTGGAAGGTACCGTCGGCGTTGCCGCGCAACACGCTGTAAGAATTCCCGCTGGCGTTCACTGTAATTATGTCCGCTGGTCCATCACCGTTGAAGTCGTCCAACACCAATTGCGTTGGCTCCTGGCCCACCGGGTAACTGACCTGGTTCTGGAACGTGCCATTTCCAACGCCGAGAAACACGCCCATAACATGCGACGCCGTTACCGCAACTACCAGGTCCTGCTTTCCGTCGTTGTTGATGTCTTTAGCGATGATGCCGGTTGGAGCTGAACCGGTGGCGATGCTTGTGGCAGCCTGGAATGTTCCATCACCATTGCCTAACAGGATGCTCGTGTTGCCATTAAGCAGGCCATTGGTCAACGCCAGATCAGGCTTCGTGTCGCCGTTGAAATCAGCGACTGCTACACCGCGAGCTTCTCCCGGCAGGCTGTACGAGACTGCTGTTTGAAATGTGCCGTCACCATTGCCGAGCAGCACGCTCGCTTTGCTGCTGTTGTTGCTGGCTACAACAAGGTCCAATTTGGTATCGCCGTTCACATCCACGATAACCAGGTCTTCCGGAGTGTTGACGTTGAAGTTGACGGCTGACTGAAAGGTGCCATTGCCATTACCAAGAAGAATGCTCACGTTGCCGGTGCTCAAAGAGCCGCCGAAGAAATTCCCAACTGCCAGATCCAGTTTTCCATCGCCGTTGAGATCCGCGGTGCGGACCCTTTCAGGATTGCGATCCACAGCGATCGTACCCGTGTTGGTGAATGTACCCGCGCCGTTGTTGATCAGGATCGTTACGTTGTGATTCAACACATTCGCCACTGCCAAATCGGGTTTCGTATCACCGTTGAAGTCGCCGGCCACGCCCGAATTCGGGTTATCACCAACTGAGTAGTTCACATTCGTTGAGAACGACTGAGCGCTGGCAGAAGCGGCAAACGCTGCCACGATCAAGCTAAGTAAGGCGCCGAGACGCACGATTAGGAGGATGTGCCGATTGGGGGTTGACAACATAGACCTTGCCTTTGTGATCAGAATGGAAATCTTAATCGCCGGAATTGCGGACGCCCACCAGGTTTATGACTTCCGGGATGGACCGATGAGCAGTTTATGAACAAGAACGGATATCTGGGTTCTGGGAACAGAAACGAGCGATCTTCAACTCACTAAACCGTCAAGCACGATAAGCGAAAATGCCGGCGTCTGGCAATACTTTCGATAGCGGCTCAATTCCCGATCAGGTAGCACCGCGAAGGAACGAAGCCCGGAGTTATCGTGAAGAGCGCTTTGCTTTTGATTTCTTCGCTGGCTTTTGTTCTTTGGTGAGGTCCACGATGCGATTGTTCTTCCACACGTAAACAGGCGTTCCAGTCTGGAGGCCCAGTTCAAGCGCCCGTTTCGCAGCACGGCGTAATGCGCGCAGCGTATCCTCTATTTCACGCGTGTGTGATTTGACTCGACGGCTCATCGATTATTTCCCGCTGAAATCAACTGCGGTGTGCTCCGTGAATTATCGTACCACTCCCACGTATCCACCAACTGCATATAGACATCTTGAAAGTTGCGTAAACCCGCTTCAAACGGGCGCCGAATAACAGCGCTGCTCACATTGTGACCGCCTTGCACAACTCTCGTGGCCACTCGTGAGATAGCCATCTCGGGATCCGGCAGACCCAGGAATATAAGCCTCACTCGATAACCATCGCTTCGCCACCCGGGAATCATGCGAGCGTAAACGTCCACTCAACGTCGTTTCAAATGCAAAGCTTTCACGCTTCCGAACGCGCCGCTGAATCTCAGCCAGCATCAGACGGCCGGCCTGAATGGCCGCACGGTCCGGGTCGAACGGCGACAATCCCGCAGCAATCAGATCTACATTAATAAAGTCGGGACAGTGCGCTTCTTTGAGTAAGTACTCGCGAGCGAAAGTAGTCTTGCCGGCGCCGTTTGGTCCAGCAATGATTATGATTCGCTGTTTTTTCGGCATTTGCTTACGTGAAGTGCGGATGGATTATACCTTGAGAGTTAGTGAGGAGGAGCGTTAGCAAAAAACAAGGGACCGGTTTTCTGCTTCTTGTGCTTCTTTGTGGCGGAAACAGTTCTGCAGTCTCCAAAAAATATTGCTTTCGCGCCTCGGCATTGCCTATGATTTCGGCGGCAGCTAGAAACCTGATCCCAAGAAGAAGTGCCGTCTTGTCTTAAGTCCTGGTAACTTCTCAATCTGACCCAGACCTCGTTCACAAATCCTGTTCGACCGGTAAAAATTATGAAAAATCTACCTCTACTCCTCCTTACGCTGATCTCTATCATGTTCGCGACCACAGCTCGAGCCCAAACTGCTCCTGAGCAAGCGCGCAACTTCCAGATAAACACTACCCACACAGGTTCGATTTCTACTGATCACCTGACACCTCCTCTCAAACAAAGATGGGTCGTCAATTTTGGACGCAGCATCTCGTATCCGCTGATTGCAGACGGCAGGGTTTACGTCACTGTCGGAAACGGCCCGGGTGCGGGAACGACCCTGTATGCACTCGCTGCAACAAACGGTGCGATTCTCTGGTCCTTCGCGCTTGGAACAGGCTCGCCATGGTCTGGCATCTGTTATGAGAATGGCCGCGTGTTTGCTATCAACAACAACGGTTTGTTACGCGCCTTCGACGGCGCGACCGGTAACGTGATTTGGACCACCCAACTTCAAGGTCAGTTTCAGTTCTCCGCTCCGCCGACAGTTTCTCAGGGCGTGATCTACACCAGTGGTGCTGGATCCGGCGGAACTGTCTATGCCGTTAACGCGGATGCCGGTGCTGTGTTATGGACGGCGCCAGTCGCGAATGGCGACAAGAGTTCTCCGGCGGTGACGAGCGATGGCGTGTATGTCTCGTACTCTTGTCCGAACGTTTACAAGCTGAACCCGGCGACCGGCGCACAGATATGGCACTACTCGCCCGGATGCTCGGGCGGTGGCGGCAGAACGCCGGCGCTTTTCAATGGGCGGCTTTATGTCCGCGACTTTTCAGACACCATCTTTGACAGCCAAACCGGAACAATTATCGGAAACTTCAATGCGAAGAACACTCCAGCCTTCTCAGGCAACAGAGGCTTCTTTCTAAATGGACCACATTCTTTTGGATCGTTCGGAACACTCCAGGCGCGTGATGTAAACACTAACTCCCTGCTCTGGAGTTTCTCCGGAGACGGTTTTTTGCAGTCGGCGGTACTCGTCGTCAACGACTATGTTTACGTTGGCTCCTCGCTCGGAAAGTTGTTCGCCGTCAACGCCGCAACCGGCCAGCAGGTTTGGGTCACGACCGCGGGCTCGAGCATACCTTACGTGGACGAGAACAATAACTCGCAGCCGCTAACGAGCTTCGCAGCGGCTGAGGGTTTATTAGTGGTTCCTACCAGCACAACTCTCGTTGCATACGAAGGCGACACGACGCCGCCCACTCTGACGTTCGGCAATGTGACGCCGGCCGCGAATGCCGCAGGTTGGAACAACACGCCGGTCGATATTCCATTCACGACGGCTGACGATCTGTCCGGCGTCCAATCGGCTGAGCCTGGAAGCCCACTGCATTTCGCATCAGAAGGAACAGATCAGACTCAGCAAGTCACCGTTACTGACAAGGTGGGGAACAGTGCGACGTTCACCACGCCCGCGGTAAATATCGACCTCACCGTACCAGCAACGACAATCACCATACCTGGAAGTAACCAGCAGCAGGAGTGGTTCACTGGTCCAGTTCCGGTGACACTAACCGCCTCTGATAATCTCTCTGGCGTGGCAAGCACGTTCTACAGTATCAACGGCGGCGCGGCGCAGACTTACACAACCACGTTTTCATTAACAGCCGATGGCACTTACGCGATCGAATTCTGGAGCGTGGACAGAGCGGGCAACACCGAAACACATCAAACGCGCACCGTGAGAATTGATTCGACTGCACCAGTAACTCAGGCGTCTGTTTCCGGCACAGCCGGGACGAACAACTGGTATCGCAGCGCGGTGCAGGTTTCACTTACCGCTACCGACAACCTGTCAGGCGTGCAAAACTCGTTCTATCGAATCGACGGCGGCGCGACACAAACTTACGCCGGACCGTTCGTCTTATCGACCCTGGGCCAGCATACGGTTGACTACTGGAGTGTCGACAACTTAAATAACACTGAAGGTCAACACGCGCTCGTCATCAACATCGATACGGTCGCACCGCTCGTCACGGCAACGGCAAATCCAGCGACTGCTTCCAAGAGCCCGCGACCGATCACGGTGACAATCTCCGGCAGTGCTACAGACGCGCTGAGCGGAATCAGTAGTGCCACCTACAACGTGGTCGACGAATACGGCGCGACGCAACCGAGTGGCGCAGTTACGTTGCAAGCAAACGGAAGCTACTCGTTCACGCTCAGCCTGCCCGCGACGAAGAACGGTTCAGACAAAGACGGTCACCTGTACACGATTATCGTGCGCGGCTTCGACCAGGCCGGGAATTCAGGATCGGCAACAACAACAGTGAGGATTAACTGAAGTAAACTGTTTATATGTCCCAAACCTTTGACTGTCCGAAATGTGGAGCGCCCGTAAGTTACGAGCGCTCCGCAGATCTTAACGCCACGAAATCAACAGTACGCTGTGATTATTGTCACAGCCAATTAATCGCCCCGAACGAACTCGCCGGACAACCTGCGCGAGTCGTCCGCATTCAATTCGGACTCTCGCCGGGTAACAGGTTCCCGAAATGGCTCTGGCTCGCGATCGCGATTCCAGTTTTCGTTTTGGTCGTCGGCTTGCTCGCTGCGGTTGGGATCCTCGCGCCCGCATTTTCTTCTGCAAGCCGCATCGTTAATCAACCAGCCACTCCGGCCCGTCCGACTGCGCCTCCAAAGGAAAAGAAAAATAGCTTCGCGACTGTGTTACTCGATTTCGGGAGCGAAGGAATCGGCCCCGGCATGTTCAACGACGCGCGCAGTATCGCTGTCGACGGCGCGGGACGGATCTACGTCGGCGAATACACGGGCGGACGGATTCAAGTGTTCGATCCTGCGGGCAAGTTCGTTACGCAATGGAGTATTGGCGATCGCAAGACGATCCTGCGCGGCATGGCCGCCGATCGCAAAGGCACGGTTTACGTTGCAGAGGGTGGACGTATCGATCGCTATCATGGCGAAACGGGAGAGAAGCTCGGACAGATAACATACGAGCGAAATGGTTTTGATGACGTTACGGTGGGAGCAGACGGTGGATTAGTAGCGGCGTGGCAAAGTAATCGAGACGACATCGTCACATTTGATGCAAACGGAAAGCTGCTGCGGACCATACCGGAGGCGATCAGCGGCGCGAGTGGTGACTCGGAGTTGGCTATGCGAGTCGCGGTTGATGGCGCGGGTTACATCTACGCACTCGGCCGATTCAACGATGGCGTCTTCAAGTTTGGCCGCGATGGGAAGTTTATCAATCGTTTCGGCAGCGGCGGTGATCAACCGGGGCAGTTTCGTGCTGCTTATTCGATTGCCGTGGACGGTTATGGACGCGTGTACGTCGGCGACATGAAAGGCATTCAGGTCTTCGACGCGAACGGGCGATACCTGACGCTCATTAACGTTAAAGGTATGGCGTTCGGCATGGTCTTCAACGATAAGACTGAACTCTTCGTCGTCGCGCGCGATCACGTGAGCAAGTTTGGCATTCCGCCGCAGCAATGATCTCAAGCATGTAATCAGGTAAAATTACTGCGTGTTTACAACGCAGAATCCCACGAAAGTAGTGAGACAGTAAGCAACATGCCAAAGCTAAAACAGTTATCAGTGCCGGAACTAGTATTGGTTGCAGCAACACGCGGAGCTATCGGGTTCGGAGCGGGTCTGTTACTCGCAGATAAGCTGAAACAGCCAAACCGCAAGACGCTCGGCTGGTCGTTATTTTTGACAGGATTGGCAAGCACGATTCCGATTGCGATGCATATCTTCAGAACGAAGGAGTCGACTGTTAACCAGCCGTACAACATCGTTCTATGACGTATTGCTCTCGGCCGCTTTCTTCATCAGCTCGCAGAGCTTTTTAGTGGTGTTGAGATTTCTCACCGTGACGTCCTGAAACGTCTTCCGACTCGAGAGTTTCATCATCATGTTCGTTCGGCCCAGTCCGCTCACTGGAGCCGACCACAAGAGAGTGCCTGGACGGTATACGACCTCTTCCACGTCGGTCTTTTCCGGC
>JBKPPH010000287.1:0-7268 GCA_046733535.1 Acidobacteriota bacterium | reverse complement strand
GGCGAAATACGTTGACGGCTGTTCGTTCACGACTTTGCCGGATGCGTCAGTCGCAACGACGGTCAGCTTTACCGGTTGGCCCACTTCGGCTTCTTTAGCCGAAGCGGTGACCTGCACATTCGCCACGGTCGATGTTGATTGTTGTGCTAATACGTTGAAGGGAAGCAGCAGTGCGATCGTTATCAGAAGGAATCCGTATCTCATAATGCGCGAGAGAATAACCCAAAGCAGCACAAAAGGGCACAAAAATCGAGGAACTCCTCTTGTGCTTACTGCGGCTTTCTTGTAACTGCGACTCTTGCTTTCAAATTCCGCTTTTCAGATGTATATCTTCATTGGACCGCGGCCGGTCCCAAGTTGGCATGAAAAAAATCCATCTCATATTCGGCGCGTGTGTTGTCGTAGGGTTCCTGTTAACGGGCCAGTACATGGATAAATTCCACAACCACCTGCACGGCATGCCCGACGCTCCACGACTGCTGTACCGCACGAGACACATTTTCATTTTGCTTGCAGGGTTGCTGAACCTTGGCATCGGCGCTTACTTCACCTATCGTACCGAAGCCTGGGGACGAACAATCCAATTATTCGGATCATTACTGATCTTCACTGCATCGGTGTTATTTGTGATTGCCTTTTTCTACGAACCGGCTGTCGTTAACCTGCGCACACCGCTCAGTCACTGGGGAACATACACGATCGCCGCCGGTTCGATCTTGCACGTTGTGAGTGGTATCAGGCGCAGCGGGTGATTCTAAACATGAAAATTAATATTGAGCAGAGCTTTGAGCAGATTAACGAATACTGGTCTCCAAAAGTGATCAGCCGCGTCAACGACCAGTACGTGAAGGTCGCCAAAGTGAAAGGAGAGTTGACGTGGCACAACCATAAAAATGAAGACGAACTATTTCTGGTCGTACGCGGAAGGCTGCTGATTCAGCTCGATGGTGAGGAAATAGAACTGAACCCCGGCGACATGTACGTCGTACCGAAAGGAGCGATGCACAACCCGGTCGCGGACGACGAGTGTTGGCTAGTCCTGATCGAAACAGTTACAACAAAACACACAGGCGACGTTGATACCCCGTTGACTAAGTCGATTGCCGAGCAGTTTTGAGCGGCACGCCTTTTTGGAGTGCGGCGGCCTGACGCCGCCTTGTTAGCGATCACCGTTGATCTAGGCCAAAGCGGCGCCCAGCCGCCGCACTCCAAAGAGGCGCTAAATTCAAACAGCATCACTTCCCCCCAAACGTGTTTCTAACAAATTCGCTTGGCTGAAAAACGGAAGGGAGTCTAAACTGCCGCCATGCTAACCGATCTATCCTACGCGTTTCGTACGCTGCGCAAGAGTCCCGTATTCACAATCACCGTCATCGTCACCATTGCTCTCGCTATCGGTGCGAGCACGGCAATCTTCAGCGTCACGAACGGCGTGCTGCTGCGGAAACTCCCGTACAAGGATCCCGAGCAGTTGGTCCTGGTCCGCGGCGATCTCCAGAAACGCAACGTCAAAGACTTCCCGCTTTCTAACGTCGACTTCCTCGACCTGCGTAACGGCGCAAAAAACAATTTCGAGGATTTCGCCGCCGTCAACACGTTTCGCTTCACGCTGCCTGGTGCGGACGGTACGCCCGAGCGGGTCCGCGCAGCCGCGGTGTCGACTAACTTCTTTCAGATGATGGGCGGTTCGATCATCGCGGGCCGAGACTTTCAGGAGTCTGATGGAACGCCTCAAGCGCCTCCGCCGGCGGCCGCGGGCAATGGTCCTGCCCCGGCGAATGCCGGGCCACCTCCTTTGCCGAACATGGTCATTCTCAGCAACGAATACTTTCAACAGCGCTTTGGCGGCGATCGATCGATAGTCGGCAAAACACTTCCGGTGGCCGCGGCATTTGGACCACCGCCGATCATCGTGGGCGTCCTCGCGCCGGGTTTTGAATTGCTGTTTCCACCGAAAGCGAACATGGAACAGTTTCCAAGTCTCTGGCTTGCCGCGCGCATTCCGTACGACGTCGCCAACCGCAACAACGTGCAGTGGCGCGTGATTGGCCGCCTGAAGCCGAATGCCGCGATGGGCCAAGCGCAGGCTGAGGTCGAAACGATCGTGCAGAAGATTCGCGAGGAAAACACGATCGCAAAGACAGCGGGTCAATATTTCCAACTCGTGCCGATGAAGCAGCACCTTGTTGACGAAGTTCGACCCGCGATTCGCGCGCTCATGGGTGCGGTCATTTTCCTCCTGCTGATTGCGTGTGCGAATGTGGCGAACCTGATGTTGGTGAGGGCTTCGTCACGTGAACGAGAGCTCGCTGTTCGGGCCGCACTCGGCGCCGGTTCGTGGCAGATAGTTCGGCAAACACTCGCCGAGGCAATCCTACTGGCCGCGCTCGGAACGCTGCTTGGTGTGGGGCTGGCATATTTAGGAATTCGCCAACTGCTCGTGATCGCGCCGGAGAACCTTCCTCGCTTGAACGCGATCGGTATCGATTGGCAGGTGCTGGCGTTTTCGATTTTGGCAGGACTGTTGTCTGCTGTTCTTTTTGGTGTCGTTCCCGCGGTTCGCACTGCGAAACCAAACCTCATGCAAACGTTACGCGCTGCCGGGCGAAGCGGCGCACTCGGCGCTGCCTGGCTGCGCAATGCGGTGGTAGTCGTGGAAGTTGCGCTTGCGTTTGTACTCCTGATTGGCTCGGGGTTGATGTTCCGCACCTTCGTTAATATTCAACGTGTGAATCTGGGGTTTAATCCGCGTGGGCTGTTGACGTTTCAACTGCTCGGCAACATCGGCAACACGCCGCAGGAAGCGGCTAACTTCAAGCGCCAGCTTCGCGAGCAACTCGACGCGCTTCCGGGTGTGAACAGTGTTACCGCGTCATTCCCATTGCCGCTCGCCGGCGGGTTTAGTCCTGTGCGGTGGGGCGGAGCGGAAGCTCAAAACGATCCGAGCAAGTTCCAGGCTGCTGATCTTCAGATCGTTTTGCCGGGCTATTTCGAAGCGATGGGTACAACACTTCTGCAGGGGCGGACGTTCACGCAGGAGGACAGCACGCCCGATCGAAATCTGCTGATAGTCGATCAAGCACTCGCGGCGAAGGCGTTTCCAAATGAGTCTGCGGTGGGCAAGCGAATTTTGTTTCGCGTGCGCACGCCGGAAGCGCAATGGGGCGAGATCATTGGTGTGGTGGCCCATCAGCGCAACACATCTCTGGTCGAACCCGGCCGTGAACAACTCTACGTCACCGACGGATACGTGAACCACCAGGCTGCTTCGTGGTGGGCGCTGCGCACTGATGGAGATCCGACTGCGATTGCGGGCGCTGTGCGTGAAGTTGTCCGCAATATCGGCAAGGAGACGTTCATCAACCAGTTGGAGCCGATGGACACACGTGTGGTCCAGGCGCAGGCACAGACACGATTCTCGCTCTTGCTGATCGGAGTTTTTTCCACGATTGCAGCGATAATTGCGGGCGTGGGTTTGTATGGAGTACTGGCGACTTCAGTGCGTCAACGGACTGCGGAGATCGGACTGCGCATGGCATTGGGCGCCGCGCCGTCACGCATCTTCCGTTTGATGGTAGGGAAGGGACTGTATCTCAGCGTGATCGGGATTGGGATCGGACTGATCGTAGCGTTTGCGTTTACGCGCATTCTTGCGAGCATGCTGGTGGAGGTGAAGCCCACCGATCCGGTGACGTTCGCATCAGTCGCGGTGCTCTTCATGGGCATCGCCTTTCTGGCCTCCTGGCTCCCGGCCCTCCGCGCCGCGCGCCTGGACCCGACAACGGCGCTGCGGCAGGAGTAGTAGCGAACTGCGCAAGCTACTTCTGGATGCATTCGTGGCGCTCTAAACTGTAGGGCGCCCTTCCGCGTGGCCGTCCCGGTGTGTGGAGTGCTCGGGCGCACCTATGAGCACGAACAGGGCGGCCGCATTCATTGCCGGCTCGGCAGATTAGCGTTGGTCCATTACGATCTGAGAAATGCGGTGCATGCTATAATTTCCCGCATGTTCGACGATTCGCGGCGCAAAGAAATCACAGTCAGAGTCATTCGCGACGGCCTACCGGAGCCGCCGGATAACGACTGGTCTGCGGCTTCTCCTGAGGAGAGAATCGAAGCCGTGTGGACGCTGACCGAGCTTTGTTTAGCGTGGAACAACCCTTCATCAAGTGAACCCAGGCTTCAAAGAGCTATTACTCGCGTTCAACGCGCACAACGTTGAATACCTGATAGTGGGCGCTCACGCTCTGGCAACTCACGGGCACGTTCGTGCGACCAAAGACTTCGATCCTTGGGTGCGACCTGAGGAGTCGAACGCTCAAAAGGTATTGCTAAGCGCTTTCAGACTTTGGTGCACCTTTGAGCGATCTGACGGTTGATGATTTGATTAGGAAAGACACGATCTTTCAAATTGGGCTGCCGCCATTACGCATTGACGTAATAACCGATATCGATGGCGTCGATTTTGCGGAAGCGTGGCCGGATCGTGTGGAAACCTCGTTTGGAGGCGTGCCCGCCTTTGTGCTTTCTCGCCATCACCTGATTACAAATAAGAAAAACGCCGCACGTCTGCAAGAATTGCTGATGTACAGCAATTGGAAGCTAACAAAGATAGTTTTTAGCTTTCAACCGTTGGCAGACATACCGCTTTTCCGTTCTTTCAACTCTGGAGGCGCTTATGCAATGGAGTTATCTAATCATCGCGATACTGGGCGCTGTTCTCCCTCTTTCCCAGCTTCTCCCGTTTCTCACAACCTACGGCTTTGATATTCCGTTATTGTTCAGGCAGCTTTTCCAAAATCATGTGTCGGCTTTCTTCGGTTTGGATGTAATCGTGTCGTCAATCGCGCTGTGGGTATTGGTTTTTTCCGAAGGACCGCGACGCGGCATGAAGAACCTGTGGGTTTACGTTTTGTGCAATCTCGCAGTGGGCGTGTCTCTCGCTCTGCCGTTATTCCTCTTCTTCAGAGAACGAAAGCTACAAGGCGCGCATGAGCAGACTACCTGATGAGTCGATCTTTCAACGCCTTGGCAACTGCTTCCGACTTCGAGTGTACCTGCAGCTTCGTGTACACATGTCTCATGTGAAACTTGACGGTGTTGTAACTGACGCCAAGCTCTTCGGCCGCGGTGGTGTAGTTGTGTCCTTCGACGAGGAGCTTCAGCAGACGACTCTCATGAGGAGTGAGTTCATGTTCGGCCCGTTCAGGCGGGCGAATGTCGCGGAATAATTTGATCACTCGTGTCGCAACTTCCGGTGACATCGGCGCGCCACCCGTCGCTGCTTCACGAAGGCTTTCGAGCAACTTGTTCGAGGAAGTTCGTTTGAGCAGGTAACCGCACGCGCCTGCGCAGAGCGCGTCAAAGATCCGGTCGTCGTCCTCGTAAACCGTGAGGACCAGGAGTTGTAAATCGGGATAGCGCTCCTTCAAGATGCGCATCCCTTCGATGCCGCTCATTCCTGGGAGACCGATATCGCAGAGCGCAATATCCGGCACCTCCTGCCTCATGCCTTCCAGGGCCTCTTCCATCGTACGAAAGCTGCCCGTACAGCGGTAACCGCTGGTCCGATTGATAAGAGTCGTCAACCCTTCTCGGATCTCCTGCTGGTCTTCGACGATTGCCGCTCTGATAACCGATCCTTGCATCTGTGCAACTCCTCGCACTGCTCACGAAGCGCTGAACGCGTTAAGTTAGCGCCTTTGATTATTGCTGTCACCGCCCAAGCGGGTGGGAAACATTTCAGCTTTCACGAAGACCGGCAATCGGAACGCTGAGCCAAACAGTCGTGCCTTCGCCCTGCGCGGACGTAATTCTGAATTCGCCGCCAAGATCGGTCGCGCGCTGATGCATGCTGGGCAAACCGTTCCCCCCAGGAACGCTCGCCGCTTTATTCAAACCTGCTGGTGTAAACCCGCGACCGTTGTCTTTGACTTGAAGCACGAGCCGGCCGTCTTCAACGCAAAACTGTGCCGCCGCTTCCGTGCAACGAGAATGCTTGACGGCGTTGTTTACGCTCTCCTTGAAGATCAAAAAGACCTCGCGACGCACGTTCGCGCCGAGCTGCAGATCCTCGTCAAATTGCGTGCGAAACTGAAACCTGATGTTTCGAGCGGTAAACATGTCGCTCGCAAACCGGCGCATTCGATGTGACAACTCACTCAGTTGATCCTTTTTCGGGTTGATGGCCCAAACGATGTCGCTCATCGACTCGACCAGTTCGTTCGAAATCTCACTTATCGCATCGAGTGACTCTTTCGCAGCACCGTTTTCTGATCCGCTTTGTTGCGCTACGTCGCTTAGAATGACGATTTTCGTGAGACTCGAACCGATATCGTCGTGCAGGTCAGCGGCGATGCGCGTGCGCACGCGTTCAAGTTCGCGCAGGCGCTCTTCTCTCGTTCGCCGCAGTGCTTCTTGTGCCTGTCTGCGTTCACTCACATCACGGATAATCCCGGTGAAGTAGCGAGTGCCTTTCCTGGTCCATTCGCAGAATGAGATCTCGAGCGGAATCTCGTGACCGCTTTTGTGAAGCCCGGGCAGCTCGACTGCTAACCATGAAATGTGCTTGTGGTTGGTAGTGATATACCTGTCGATCCCGGAGCGATGGAGATGACGAATGTATTCAGGCATGAGCATCGTCAACGGAGCGCCAATGAGTTCCGCGGTCGAGTATCCGAATATCTTTTGCGCAGCAGGGTTGACCGCGATGATGGAACTCTTCTCGCCGATGGTGATGATCGCGTCTGAAGCGGATTCGGCAACTGAGCGGAAGTGGACTTCGCTATCACGCAGCGCCTCTTCAACGCGTTTGCGTTCGATGAGGTGCCCGATGTGGTTGCCGGCTGCGGATATCCGCTTGATCATGTCCTCATCGGGCTCACGCAATTCGTGGCTAAAAAACTCGAGCACGCCAGTTACGCGATTGCCCGCCAGGCTTGGGAATGCGTAGGCACTGCGAAGACTTTCTTCAACTGCCGCCGCTATGCGGGGAAAGTTTTGATCGCCGGTAAGGTCTGTAATCCAGTGCGCTTCGCCGCTTTGCCAAACTCGACCAGGAAGTCCGGTTCCGGGCGCGAACACACTCGCTCGCGTTAGTTTCTCGAATTCGGGCGCGCCTTCGGATAGATGAGAGGTCTCAACACAGCGAAGCACTTCTGCGTTCTCATCCACCTCCCAAAGAGCGCCGACTTCCCACCCGGCACTTTCGCAAATGGAACGTAAGATGAGCGGCGCGGCTTCGCTGAGCGTCGTCGACTCAGCGAGTACGC
>JBKPPH010000286.1:0-13808 GCA_046733535.1 Acidobacteriota bacterium | reverse complement strand
GGCGGGGCGACTACTACATGATTCCGGAAACAGGTGAGCGAAACGTCGTCGAGCTTTATCGCTCGCACTCATTCCCGTTCGAGTGGAAGCCGGAAAAAGTTTTGTTCGAGGCACGCTCGCCGCTCGATGCCACGTTGGTCGAAGCAGAGGGAATGTGGTGGATGTTCGTGAACATTCAGGAAGAAGGCGTGTTGGTTAACTGGGACGAGTTGCACTTGTATTACTCAGATAGTTTGTTTGGGCCCTGGAAACCGCATGCGCGCAATCCCGTTGTTTCCGATGTCAGATCGGCGCGGCCGGGCGGGCGGCTTTTCTCGTCCAATGATGTTCTGTACCGACCGAGCCAGGACAGCTCGATGAGGTATGGATACGCAACCGTCGTCAATCAGATCACCAGCCTCAGTCCCACCGAGTACAGTGAAGTGGAGGTTGCGAAGATCCTTCCGAACTGGGACAAGGACGTGCTTGGAGTTCACACGTTGAACGCGACCGATGAACTCACTGTGATTGACTGTTTAGTTCGCAAACGACGGTTCGGCGGCGGCAAGCTACGCCCTCCGCCGGGGCTCGGCAAGGTTGAAGATTTGTTGAGGGCGCAATTGTAGGGGGCGGCCCTCGGTGGCCGCCCGTGGTTCAATTTGCGCCTGCTTCGTAACACGGGCGGCCACGGAGGGTCGTCCCTACAATCAGCACCCCAAAGTAGGGTAAACCCCTGAGGGGACTATTCTGGCGAGATCTTCTATCGTCGGCTAACATGGACGTTCAGGAGCTTAACGTTCGAAGACGACAGTAAACTGAAAGTAACGGAGTTGTTTGTTTGGACCAAAGCGCATCGCCTCTCGTCAGTGTCATAGTGCCGGCGTATAACGTCACCGAGTTTATTGGTGAGGCGATTGAGTCTGTCCTGGCGCAAACCTTTACTGATTACGAGATAATCGTAGTCAACGACGGCTCTCCCGATACAGAGGCCCTGGAACGCGCGCTTGCGCCGTACATGTCGCGCATCGTCTATATCAAACAAGAGAACCGCGGAGTCAGTGCGGCGCGCAACACCGGTATCAAAGCCGCGCGCGGTTCATTGCTCGCCTTTCTCGATGCAGACGATTTGTGGCTGCCCAATTATCTCGAAGTCCAGGTAGCGCGAATACAGGCGGATCCAACCATCGACGTGCTTTATCCAAACGTGATGATGTTTGGAGGCAAGTCACAACACGGCGAAGAATTCATGACGCTCTGCCCATCAACGGGCGAAGTCACATTCGAACGACTCATCGCGCAGGAGTGCAACGTTTCAAACTGTTCCATAGCTCGTCGCGAGACGATCATTCGTGCCGGACTTTTCGATGAGTCGCTGCGCAGCACCGAGGATTTCGATCTCTGGTTGCGAGTTATCAAACATGGAGGGCGCATTGCCTACCACCGCGACGTGCTCGCTCGTTACAGGCGGCGTTCAGGCAGCCTCACTGCGGATCCGATATCGTTGAGCCGGCACATCATTCGAGTGCTCGACAAAATCAAGCAGACGATGCAATTGACTCCTTCGGAGGAAGCCAGCGTCGACTTTCATCAACGGCGCTTTCATGCGTTATTGAATTTCTACGAAGGGAAGCACGCTTTCTTTTCCGGCGACACAGCCGGAGCAATACAGGGCTTGACCGAAGCCAATCGATTCTTTCGTAATCGCAAGACCGCGTTCACCCTGATGATGTTGCGCATCGCACCACGACTCCTGCTACGCGCGTACGACTTACGCGATCGACTTTACTTTCGCATGGTTACGAAGTACTGAACCGCGTCACGATAAATGCCAAAGCCAAACGTCTTGCAAATCGGTCATGGCTTCATCGAGGGTGGGTCGGAACGTCAGATGATCCAGATGGCGAAGCTGCTGCACGAGAGCGGCGAATACCAGGTCCACATCGCTTCGCTAACTACAGGCGGCGTTCTGAGACCGGAGATAGAGCGCCTTGGAATACCAATCATCGACCTTCCCCTCACGAGCTTTTATGACGCAAACATGGTCCGGCAAACGCGCAAGTTCGTTTCTTACGTCAAGCAGCACGAGGTAAAGATCGTTCACTCACATGATTTTTATTCGAACATCTTCGCGATGAGCGGCTCTACTCTGGCAGGCATTCGCGGCCGCATCGCGTCGAAACGCGAAACTACGGGCACGCGCACGCCTGCGCAACGGACTGTCGAACGATACGCGTTCCGTTTAGCGCGTGCAGTTGTGGCTAACGCGGGCGCGGTCAAGGACCAGTTGATAGCCGAAGGAGTGCGCAGCGACAAGGTTGTAGTTATTCATAACGGAATCGACGTCAGCCGTTTCCATCAAAACGGTACTGCGAGTGAAGCACTTCAGCGTTTGAATTTGGCTTCCGTGCAAGGTCGCCCGTTGATCACGATGGTGGCGAATTTCGAATTCAGAGTTAAAGATCAGCCCATGCTGCTGCGCGCGGCGCAACGTGTCAGAAAGGAAGTTCCGGAGGCGCTTTTTGTCTTTGCCGGCGAAGGCGAACTGCGAGAAGAAACCGAGCAGCTGGCCAAGCAGCTTGGTTTGACGGAATCGTGTTTGTTCATCGGGCGCTGCGCGAGTGTGCCCGATCTTTTGGCCGCGTCGGAGATTTGCGTGCTGAGCTCACAAGCCGAAGGTTTTTCGAATTCCATTCTCGAATACATGGCTGCGGGCCGAGCAGTGGTTGCCACGAATGTCGGCGGGGCGAGTGAAGCAATTGTCGAAGGCGAGACGGGCCACCTGGTCCAGGCCGGAGACGATCAGACGATGGCCCAAAGAATCATTTCTTTACTGCGAGACGCTGACAAGCGACGTGCGATGGGCTTGAATGGACGCCGCCTCGTTGAGCAAAGATTTTCCACCGAGAACCGCCTCGCGAGTACCTCAACGCTCTATCAAAAATTTTTGAAGCCAGCCTGATCCGTGGCATCCGTGTGAATCTGTGGCCGAACTAAGTATGGATACCGCGATCGACAAACCAACACGAGTGCTGATCGTCGCGGCTTCACTCGACATTCTCGGCGGACAGGCAGTTCAGGCGCAGCGGCTCATTCAACATCTACAGACCGAACCCTCGATCGAAGTTTCGTTCCAGCCCATCAACCCTCGTCTTCCCGGTGTACTTAGAAAGCTACAGTCGATCAAATACGTTCGCACGGTGACGACGTCAATTCTTTATCTTCTCAACCTGCTGAGACACGTGCGTAACTATGACGTGATTCACATATTCTCAGCTTCGCACCTGTCGTTCCTGATTTCGCCAACGCCAGCGATATTAGTCGGCAAACTGTACGGCAAGAAAATCCTGCTCAACTATCACAGCGGACAAGCTGAAGAACACTTGCGGCGTTGGCGACGTTCGACCATTCCGATATTGAACCGTGTGGATAAGGTCGTAGTGCAGTCAGAATTCTTAGCCAAGGTGTTTGCCAAATTTGGAATCGAGTCGTCCGCGATTGTTAATGATATCGATCTGAGTCGATTTGAATTCCGCGAGCGTGTACCGCTGCGACCAGTGTTTCTCTCGAATCGCAATTTGGAAGCTTTGTATGGTGTCGATACTCTCCTGCGTGCGTTCGCTCTGATTCAAGAGCAGGTACCGGAAGCAGTTCTGACAGTGGTCGGTTATGGCAGCCAGCGTGAAGCACTCGAGAGTCTGAAGGATGAGCTGAAGCTGAGAAACATTTCTTTCACCGGACGAATTGCTCACGATGATATTTATCAGCACTACTCCGCGAGCGATATCTTTCTCAACGCTTCCCGGATCGACAATCAACCGCTTTCGATTATTGAAGCATTTGCCTGCGGCCTGCCCGTTGTAACTACCGACGCCGGCGGAATTCCCTACATGGTTACAGATGGCGAAACGGGGTTTGTTGTTCCCGTTGACGATCACGACGCGCTGGCAAATCGGGCGCTGGATCTACTTACCCGGCAGAATACTGCCATGGCGATGGTCCACCGCGCCCGTGGTGAGTGTGAGAAGTACACATGGGCCGTCGTCGGCCCACAATGGCTCGATTTATACCACTCTCTCGCCCAAAAATAAGCCGCCTTACATCAAAATGTAATATTGGACCATCCTGCGTGGCACACGGAAAAAAGTTTTTGACAGTACTACTTACAGATGTTAGGTTTTTAACGTCTGAGTGGAAACGAAATTCTGTTGTCCACACCCATCGCCATCGAAATAAGTAACTAAATGTTCCCTCGTTGGCGATCCTTCGTTCGAATCAAGTCAAAAGTTACCCGGCCAAATAAACCTAAGGAGAAGAAGTAGGTTGGTTACTAGAAAATTGTCCTCCGTGTATGCCGTCCTTTTATGCGTCATCTTTCTAACTTTTTTACACGCGCCTGCCGGAAAAGCTGAACCACCCACATTTGCCCCCTTTACCGTTGTTCCTTTCAGGGTAATGAGCTGGAACATACAATTCGGCGATGGCACGGATGCGGTCGAGAATTACGATCGCACCGCGTCATGGATCGCGTCCTTCAATCCCGATATCGTGGGCCTTTGTGAAGTACCATCGGGCAGTGTTCCGACTATCGTGACACTGCTCAATCAGAAGACAGGCCGTACCTGGTCCTCTCAATTCGTTCCCAAATATTCCGGAACAGACGAGGGGAACCTGATTCTTTCCCGACATGCATTTGTCAGTGTAAACGGGCGCTTTCTGAGCGCCAATCGCTCTGTTGCTCAAGCCACCATCAATGTTGGCGGGCAAAACATTAACTTCTTTGCGACGCATCTTGACGATGCCGCATCATCGAATCGCGTGGTGGAAGTTGGCGAACTGAAAAGCTTCGCTTCAGGTTTTTCGGGAACACGAATCTTCACCGGCGACTTCAACGGTGGTCCTGACACTGCGGAAGCCCTCGCGATGACAGACAGCTATTCCGACGCGTGGATTGACGCGATGAATCGTGGAACAGCTGCCGCGTATGAGGACAATCCGGTCGGCATGCACACGCGCACCAGGCGCGGACGAATCGACTACGTTTTTTACTCGCACAATTCGGTGCTCTCTGCGAACGCCGCGAGGATTCCGGACAGTCGCGATCTCAACAATCCGAATGTTGTGATCCGTCTTGGTACGCTCGACGACAAGGGCGTCCGACCGTCGGACCATAACAATGTCATCGCTGACTTCGATCTGAACGTCGATGGTGTGACGCCAACGCCAACGCCAACTCCGACGCCTACAGCGACACCGACTCCGACACCAGCGCCTGTACCTCCAGTGCTATTAACTGACCTTGTTACGGGTCGTGGTCTAGCACTGCACTCGGTATGGTTAACCCGCGATCCGTTCACGGTCATATCACTGCTCAATCCTGGGCTGGATAAACGTACGCGCATCACGCTCTTCAGCACGAACGTGAATCTGTTCTCAGGAGAGACTGCCACCGCCATCAAAGGTAAGGCTGTCAGTTCTGCCGGCGTCAGTTACGACCTGCCGGTGGAATACGTGGGTAGAGTGCCGGGCTACGATTGGCTTTGGGAGGTGACGGTCAGATTACCTCAGGATCCGACTCTGCAAGGCAATATTTCGGTGAGCATTTCGCTGCACGGGCTGAGTAGCAACACCGTCACGCTGAAGATTGCACCACCGTAAGAAGATGTTCGAAGCCACAACAGGCACAAAAGAGCGCAAAGAGTTCGCCTGAATTTCCGTGAATTTGTGCCTGTTGGGGCCGATCTGCGCGCGAAGTGTTGCAGTAACTTTGCGAAAGAATTGTTTTCTCGACAAAACTCGTTAGAATTTTGACACATTTGCGACGAACGTGTTAGGGTGTTCAAGTCGAACTAGGGGGTGGGTTCACGATGTTGGGCATTAGTGCGGCAAGTGTCTTGTTCGCATAGCACCTCAGCAAGCTTGGTTAGAACAACGCACCATCCGTTCTGACCTTTCAAGATCTCAAGTCAAACGAGATCGATAACACTAAAACCTGGTATCCGATCATAGTGGTCCACTAGCTGGATCACGATCGAGTTTTTCTCCGCCGTGCACTGGCCTGCTGTTGTGTGCGTTCAGTGACATGCAGGTCTGCTGTGCTCGTGTTTTTACGGAGGTCGATATCCGCTTAGAAGTTTTATTCCCGACCTTTGATGGTATTTGCCTTCGGTCGTTCAGCGTTTCGCGGCGTGCCGCGTTTCCCTCTCATTTCGTCTTTAGCTTAGAAGTCACATCCCCTCCCGGCCTTTTCATTATCTTTCTTAAATCTAGAAGGGAGAACTTATAAATTGTTACTTCGACCCCTGCGTCTCTTGACTGCATTCATTTTCGCAATCATCTTCCTCGGTTTCGTTCAATCAATTTCAGCTCAAACAGTTGTTTTGTATGCGTCTCAGGCCCCTGTGAGGGTGGGCGACTGGGCCGTTGTTCCCGATTCCACCGCGGCAGGCAGCTACCGATTAGCTAATCCTGACCGCGGCGCAGCGAAGATTGTTACCGCTGGTACCGCGCCTACAAACTATGTTGAGCTTTCATTCTATGCGAACGCCGGGCAGCCGTATCACTTGTGGATACGCGGCAAAGCCGAAGGCGACTCGCCTTACAACGATTCCGTCCACGTCCAGTTTTCCGGCAGCGTCACCAGCTCCGGCTCGGCCATTTACCGCATTGGCACTTCTTCGAGCACAGAGATAAATCTCGAAGACTGCCTTGCATGTGGATTGAGTGGCTGGGGTTGGCAGGACAACGGCTGGGGTGGATTTGGACCATCGATCTACTTTCAATCCAGCGGAACACAGACAATCAGAATTCAACCCCGCGAGGACGGCTTGTCGATCGATCAGATCGTTCTCTCCGGAAGCGGATATCTCTCGTCATCTCCGGGAGCGTTGAAGAACGACGGTGTGATCTTGACCCAAAGCGGAGGCGCGCCATCAGCCACTCCGACGCCGACCCCCACACCAACTCCAACCCCAACGCCCACTCCAACCCCAACGCCCGCGCCGGTACCATCAGGCGCCTCGGACGTTGTTATCTGGGCTGCAAATGTAACTTCTTATGCGGGCGCCTGGCGTAAAGAGGCTAACAGCACTGCGGCGGGCCAGGTGGCGATGCATCAGCCCGATGCAGGAGCAGCAAAATTAAGTACTGCGCTCGCGAGTCCGAGTAACTACTTCGACGTTTCATTTCCTGCCAACGCCGGAACGGCCTACAGATTATGGGTGCGTGGTCGAGGTGATGGCGACTACTGGGGCAACGACTCAGTCTTCGTGCAGTTCTCCGGAAGCCTGAATAGTTCGGGTAGCGCTGCCTATCGCATGGGCACCACGAGCGCATTGGAAGTCAATCTTGAAGACTGCTCAGGTTGTGGAATTTCAGCCTGGGGTTGGCAAGATGATGGTTGGGGCAGTGGCGTTTTGGGTCCGGTGGTCTACTTCCAGTCGACCGGAACGCAGACGCTGCGCGTGCAAACACGTGAAGACGGTTTCTCGATCGATCAGATCGTGCTTTCCCCAGCGCAATACATGTACTCGGCTCCGGGGTCTTTGAAGAATGACGGCGTCATTCTGTTGAGCACCGTCGGGGGAGGAGCGCCGCCACCGCCGCCGTCCAATCAACCACCGTCAGTTAGTATCTACCCGTCGACAACCTCCGGGACGAGTCCACTGTCCGTTTCGTTCTCTTCGTCTGCCAGTGATCCGGATGGATACATCGCAAGCTACTCCTGGAATTTCGGTGACGGCGGCACGTCGTCATCCGCAAATCCGTCCCATACGTACTCCGCCGGCACCTGGCTCGCCAGCCTGACTGTTACCGACAACAGCGGTGCAACGGCGACGGCGAACGCCTGGATAACAGCCAGCGCGCCAGTTGTCGCCACTTCTTCACAACTCAAGGTGATGAGTTGGAACATAAGTTTCGGGGAAGGCACGGATGCGATTACGAACTGGAGCCGGATCGCGAACTGGATTGCCACTATCAATCCCGATATCGTGGGCCTCTGTGAAATGCCACCGGACGATATCAACACCCTCCTGAGCCTGCTGCAACAGAAGACAGGCCGCACGTGGTCTTCATACTTCGTCCCGAAGGCGCCCGGCATTCAGGAAGGCAACCTTGTTCTTTCGAAGTATAGTTTCGTGAGCACCAGTTCACGGTATCTGAGCTACGAGAGATCGGTTGCACAAGTGACCGTGAGTGTCGGTGGAAGGAACGTCAATTTCTTCGCCACTCACCTCGATTACACTTCTTCATCGCTGCGCTACCAGCAGGTAACCGAGCTCCAGAGCTTCACCAACGGCTTCTCTGAACCGAAGATCGTGGTCGGCGACTTCAATGCTGGTCCCGATCTTTCGGAGTCGATTCACATGGCGGAGCTTTATTACGACAGTTGGGTAAACGCGATGAACATCGGAACCGCCGTCGCGTATCCCGACAATCCCGTGTACCTGCACACGAGAACACGTCGAGGCCGAATAGACTATGTTTGGACGTCTCGAAATTCGACCCTGAACATCAAGAGCACGCAGATTCCTGACGTTCGAGACTTGAACAACAAGAATGTCGTGATCTTCCTGGGCACGGCTGACGACTACGGCGTAAGGCCATCGGATCACAATCCGATGATTGCCATCGTCGAAGTCCGCTAAACACGCAAATACAATTGTAGGGGCGGCCCTCCGTGGCCGCCCCTCTCTCGAATTAGCATGTTCCGACGAGGGGCGGCCACAGAGGGCCGCCCCTACAACTTCCGGTAACTTCCGCTATGGCTTCGCGACTTTGAAGTTGTCGAACGCAACGGTCCCCGGGCTCGCGCCTTCAACACGCCAGGTTCCCGCCTTCAACTCAAAAATCACCGAACTCAACGGCATTGCCGTCGTGTCCCACGCTTCCGCGTAAAGCATGGTCCATGCGCCCGGCGTTCCCGCACTCGACGGCGCAGTTTCAAACACGACCTGGTTTGAGATCGCATCGTGCCGTATCCGCCAGAATGCGTGGTTGGTGGAACTAAACGTCGTCGTCAGCATCGTCGACTTCGCTCCACCGATCTTCTTCTGCACGATCAGGTTTCCTGACTCGACGTAGATTCGGTAACAGTTGTCGACGTTTCGACCGATGGTAAAGAAAGCATCGGCGGCCGTCAGCGCGTTCGGCGCCTGCACGAGCTGCACGTAGGAATACGCGCCGGTGAAGTCGAATGCAGCCACCGACCGGATTCCGTTGTAGTGCGAACCGTCAGTGTTCTGCTTGAGCGGTCCGATCGCGAGTGTTGTCGTCTCATTGATGGCAACGCTCGAATCCGTAAATCCGCTAAACAGATTGTTGGGACTCCACTTCGACGTGTTCAGCGCCGCATCGTTGAAATCGTCAGAGAGCAACACCGTTTCACCGCCGGCAGGCGCGTTGTAGGTAAAAGCACTTACCTTGCTGCCACTCTGAGCGTCCGAGTTAGTGACTACCACGTCAACAGTTCCCGCGGCATGAGCCGGTGTCGTCGCCGTGATCGTTGAGCTGTTGGTGACAACGACGTTCGTGGCTGCCGTGCCGCCGAACGTTACCGTCGCGCCGGCTGCGAATCCGGTGCCCGAAACAGTCACGCTGGTTCCGCCCGTCGTCGGTCCCGAAGTCGGAGTTACGCTACTTACTGTCGGTGCGGCTGCGGATGCGCCGTAGGTGTAACCCTTGTTCTTGGTTGCGCTCTGACCGCCGGGGTTAGTCACGACGACGTTAACCTGGCCACTCGCGTGTGCGGGTGTGACGGCAGTAATCGTCGTGCTGCCGACTACGTTAACGTTGGTCGCCGCCGTGCCGCCGAACGTGACGGTTGCGCCAGTAGCGAACCCTGTCCCCGAAATCGTGACCGTCGTTCCACCTGCGGCTGGTCCGGACGTCGGCGCGAGGCTGCTGATAATCGGCGCCGTGTTAGGCGTGGTCGTAAAGAACTCAGCCATGTTCTGCGCAGTCGCGGCAGCTCCGGGATACGTGCTGATACCCAGCGCTTCTCCCACGGTTCGCAGCAAACTCTCATGTTGATAGAACGTGGTTGACTGAAACGCCTGCTTCGCTTTCGGACTGATTACAACCGTTATGACTTGGCCGCCACCGTTTATCTTATCGGTGTCAACTGACTCGTCAAAAGTAATCACCAGCAATCCGTTTTGCCGGAAGGCGGCGCTCGCGATCAACGGATCGATATTGTCTTTGAGCCACTGATCGGCAGTCGTCAACTTAACGTCATTCAAGCAACCCGGAAGCGACGGTGGACAGTCGTGCGAGTTGTTGTACTGATTGGGAATGATGAACGAATAGTTCGGCAACTGATTGTTGGCCAAATCAATCGCGAACTGTGAAAACGGTACGATGTTGTTTGCCTGTGCCGGATTGCCGGTGACGTCAGACAAGTACGCGAACGGATTGTGGCGTTTGACATACGGGTACACATCGCCGCCGGTGTATCCGATCGACGGTATATCCTCGGCGTAAGCATGCCAGGTCTTACCGGCGAGATTGAGTTGGCGGACGATGTTGTCGACCGTCACAGTACCCGTGAAATTGCTGTCGTTAGTGATCCCCTGGCCGGTTGTCAGCCAGAAGTAATTTCCGATTGACGGATGGGTGTTGGCGTAATAGTTAGTCGCCAGGCCATAGCGGCTCGCGAGTTTGTTCAGGAACGGCATACCGCCGGTCGCATTCGCAAAGCTTTGGTTTTCGAGCGCGACGATGAAGACGCGATCGAACGCCGGCACCGCCGTTTGCGGATTTGCGTAGCTGAAGCCCTGCGGCAGCGTGGCTGACTGACCATCCGTGTTGGTGACCACAACGTCGACCACACCTGCGGTGTGCGCCGCGGTTGTCGCGGTAATCGAACTGCTGTTGACTACGTTGACGTTAGTTGCGAACGCTCCGCCGAGTGAAACAGTCGCGCCTGCGGCGAAGCCACTACCCGTAATCGTGATCGAAGTTCCGCCCGCTGGTGGACCGGATGTGGGCGCAATCGACGTGATGCTTGGCGGCACCGGCGCCGGCGTTGGCGTTGGTGTAGGCGTCGGTGTGGGTGTCGGCGTTGGTGTTGGTGTGGGCGTTGGTGTCGGGGTCGGCGTCGGACTACCACCTCCGGATTTAGGAAGAATGGTGGTGTCGTTCTTCAAGGTTCCCGGCGACGTCGAGCCATAGGTATCCGGCGAGAGCACGATCTGATCGATCGAGAAACCGTCTTCTCTCACTTGAATTCGGATCGTATGCGTGCCGGTCGTCTGGAACTTGATAATCGGTCCAAACACGCCGACTCCCCAGCCGTTGTCCTGCCAGCCCCAACCCTGGAGTCCACAGCCGGAACAGTCTTCAAGATTCACCTCGGTTGCGCTAGTCGTTCCAATGCGGAAAACCGGACTCAGGGTGCTGCTGTCGACACTGTCTGAGAACTGAACGAATACCGAGTCATTGCTCCAAAGGTCGCTCTGCGCTTTGCCTCGCAACCACAAACGATAATTGGTCAGACCTGGAGCGTTGAAGGTCATCTCGAAATAGTCGGTCGGGCTTGCCAGCGCCGTCGTCTTCTTTGCAGCGCCCGCGTCGGGATTCGAAATGCGACTTCCGCCAGCCGCTGTGCCATCGGCTACTACCGACCACGCGCCGACTTTCGTTGGCGCTTCAGCGGCCCAAAGAACTATATCGGCTGCTGTCGGAGCTGAAGGGGCCGGCGTCGTCGCACTCGCGACGTTGCTGTACGGTGAAAATCCAACGGTGTTTGCTGCTCGTACTCGGTAGAAGTAGTTGGTCTGCGGATCCAGCGCCGTATTCTGGTAGGTGACCTGATCGGCCGGCAAATTTGCAATCTCGACCCAGCTAGTTGAACCATTCGGACTGCGTTCAACTCGATAACCGGTCTCACCGCCGACGTCGCTCCACGCGAGATTGATCTGCGATGGCGAAATCGGAGTTGCGGTTAATCCGGTCGGGGCCGCGGGCGCGGAGCCGGTGCCTGCGGTCGTAAAGCTCCAGACCGGACCGGTGGCGGTCTGGTTCGCCATCGTCTTACCGACGACTTTCCAGAAATACGTTGTGCCGGGCTGAAGTGCTACGGGAATCGTGTACGACTCCATCACTCCGTCGTCGACCGAACCGGTGTCGAGCAGTGGTTGTCCGGTCGTTGCGCCGCTCTGAAAAGTACTCGCGTCGGCTACTAACAGCGGCGGATTGTTCGTGGTGCCGAAATAGATGTCGTACTTGTGCGCCCACGGACCGCCTTCCCATTTCAAGGTCAGAGGTGTTGTCGGTTGGCCGATGGCTGTGTTTGTCGGCGAAATGTTGCTCGGCGCATCTGGTGGCAGCGGCACAAACGGCTGGTTCTCAGTGGTCGAGTTCCACTTGCGTTCGAACTGATTGACGAACCACGTGAAAAACCATCCCTTGGTAGTGAAATAGTTATTCTCTTGCTGGGAATTTGAAGACGGCCCGGTCCAGTTTGAAGATCCGAAAATCGTCATGCCCTGGCCGTACAGAAGCACGGACTTCTGGTGGTTCAGCCCGAGATGCTTCCTCATTCTGATCTGGACGCCGGCCATGTACATGCGGTCGACGTTCCACGCATCCCATTGCCTGGCCAGGTTGCGATATTCATCGGGCTCGTGAATCAAACGAACAGGGATACCACGATTGACTGCGGCAATCGTGGTGTCGGAGTATCCCTGGTTCGTGATTCGATACATGATGATATCGATCTTCTGTGTCTCAGCATTGAAGCGTTGCTGCGTGCGTAGCAGGAAGTCCTGTGACGAGTCTTTGGACGGCGGAAAATTCAGCTCAGGATTTATAGAAAATGTGGCATATCGGCGCGTCAGAGGGCCGATAATGTTCGCGTAGTTACCGTAATCGACGGTATTTGTCCAAAGGTCGTCGAACTTCGTCTTGAAACTGTTGACTAAGGATATGTCGTCCGTGAAGTAAATGGCTTCGTCGATGTAGTTGGAGTTAGGCGCGTCAGGTACGAAAAAATTGCCTGAGTAATTAGCACCACTGAACTCGAGCTTGCCCTGGCCGACAAACAGCATCATCTTCATGTGCAGGATGCCATCCGTCAGTTTGTAGCGCATCGGCACGCCGGCATCGCGCAACATGTTCAGCACGTCTTCATTGCCGGGATAGGTCGGATTCGCCCGCGGATCGACAAGAACTCGGACGGGAACGCCAGCCTTGAACCGGTTGATTATCTTGGTGGCGTAGGACGAGTCCTGCATAAACCAGAATGAGACGTCGATGCCCTGCGTCTCGGCGTCGATGAGTTGCCACAAGGGAGTGCGGCAGTCTTCAAAGGCCGTATCGCAGAGACGCTCTTGAGCTTGTGTGGTGATGACCGGTATCAGGAGGAGAGAGAATACCAGTGAGATGAATAGCCTGGGAGCACGCATATATGACCTACTTGTTCTTGCTGTACTAGAAACGCGTTAGAGTCTCGAATCGGGCTAAAGGTTCACTACGGCCGAGGGGTGATTTGGATTAGGGAGACTGCCCTTCTCAACCCTCATGGATTCATTCAGAAACGCGCAAATACAAACCTTTTTGGTCCATCATCGAAAACTGTTCGACTCAAAGGTTTCGCATCTGCCGAATTGGCTTGATTTCACAGCAATACGCACGCCGTAAGATCGCTATGCGATGACTGGCCTTTTTGAAGGACTTCAGAGGCCGAGTGTCTTGTATTCGGACAAGTGTCTGACTTTTGGAATGTATAAGTACATCAGTCTTTTATATCTTACGAACCCGGCGGGGCAGTGGCTGCCCTGAGCGGACGCGGCCCGTCCAGATCTTGGCCACGCGATGAGAATGATCAGGCC
>JBKPPH010000285.1:0-10593 GCA_046733535.1 Acidobacteriota bacterium | reverse complement strand
GGTGGTTCACGAGCATCTATCCGGTGGTGTTGGCGGTGAAGCGCGGGAGTGGTTATGGCGAGCGGTTGAAGCTGGTGAAAGAGAAACTGCGCGGAGTGCCGCGGCGCGGCGTGGGTTACGGGCTGCTGCGATATCTGAGTGTTGACGAACAGGTGCGGGAGCAACTGCGAGAGCAGGGGGGCGCTGAAGTCTGCTTCAACTATCTCGGACAGTCTGACGAAAGTGCGCGCACTAACTCGTCGAAGTCTGAAGGGAAACCAGCGTCCTTCTTCACACCAGCACGCGAATCAACCGGCCTGAATGAAAGTCTATCCCGGCAACGACAATACCTTCTCGAGATCGACGGATGGATCGATCGCGGACGTCTGAAGATGTCGTGGAACTACAGCACGCAAGTGCACCGCAGAGAAACGATCGCGACAGTCGCGGAGCAATTTTTGGTTGCACTGCGTAGCTTGATCGAGCATTGCCGATCTTCAGAAGCGGGTGGTTTTACACCTTCCGACTTCCCGCTTGCCACAGGGGTCAAGCAAGAGCAGCTTGATCACATAGTAGGAAGAGGACAGAACATCGAAAACGTTTACGCTCTGTCTCCCATGCAACAGGGCATGCTCTTTCATAGTCTCTACGACACCGGATTCGGCTTCTACGTTTTTCAGATGGGAGGCACGCTGCGCGGCAACGTCAGTCTGCCGGCGTTCGAGCAAGCATGGCAGGAGGTGCTGGATCGTCACACGATCCTGCGCAGTGGCTTCGTTTGGGAGAATATCGCCACTCCGTTGCAATTGGTCTATCGACGTCTTCAACTTCGTGTGACACAACACGATTGGCGCGGCCTGTCCCACGCGGAACAGGAAGAACGCTTACAGGCGCACATGATCGCAGAACGGCAACGCGGGTTTGATTTATCGCAAGCGCCGCTGATGCGCGTGGCTTTGATCCGTGTGGCCGATGATGTCTATCGCTTCTGTTGGGCGGCGCATCACCTATTGCTGGACGGCTGGAGCTGGCCCATCGTGCTGAAGGAGTTCTTCATTTATTACGAAGCCCTGCGCAAGGGCGACCGTCCGCAGCTCCAACAAGCACGCCCTTACAGCGACTATGTTGCCTGGTTGCAACGACAGGATACTTCTCACGCGGAGGCGTTCTGGCGAAGCACGTTGCGAGGTTTCAAGAAGACTACTCCGCTCGGCAATAACCACGTGGATGTTAACGCCAGTGGGGAAAAAATAGGTCGCGCGGATGAGATCGCTTTCCTCTCGGAAAAGAGCACTGCCGCTCTGCGTCAGCTTGCGCGCGATCGTCAGCTAACACTCAACACGGTGGTCCAGGGCGCTTGGGCGCTACTGCTGAGCCGCCAGAGTGGAGAGCGAGACGTAGTTTTTGGGGCGACAGTCTCAGGCCGGCCGGCGGAGTTGACCGGCGTTGAAGAGATAGTTGGACCATTCATAAACACATTGCCAGTGCGAGTATCAGTGGCGCCGGAAGACCGGGTCATGGAGTGGCTGCGGAAGATACAGGAGCAGCAGGCTGAGATGAGGCAGTATGAGTACAGCCCGCTGGTGGAAGTGCAAGCTTGGAGTGAAGTGCCGCGAGGTATGCCGCTGTTTGAGAGCATTCTGGTGTTTGATAATTATCCGCTCGAAGACTTTGTTCAAAAGGGTGATGGCCGCTGGGCCCTCGACAGTACATTTTCTAACGGCGCAGAGCGAAGTCTTGCGGCGCATGACTTCGGGACTGAGGGTGTGACGACTTATCCGCTCACCGTAGTGGTGATCGCGGGCAAGCGAATGACTCTCGGCATCATGTACGACTCCCTCCGCTTCGAACGCCAAACCATCAGGCGGATGTTAATGATGCTCGAAACTGTTCTGAACGTCTTTGTCGAACGAGCCGATGTGAGTCTCGGTGAGGTCGATCAGATGCTGGCAGAGACTGAGCGCCTCCAGAGGGAGCGCGAAGAAGCTGAAGTAAAAGAGTTGCGATTGCAAAAACTCAAGCAGACGAGACGGCGGGCCGTTAATGCGGTTTCACAGGATTTACAGAATTAGAAGCGATTTACAGGCACCAGCCATGAACAAGGTTTATCTCAGGCAGAACGTGCAGGTCGAGCCGCTATTCAACCAGTGGTACGCGTGGACCTATTTGATCTCGCCGGCCACCGCTCCGATGTACATTGCGAACCAGCACTTGAAGGTCATGCAATCCTTCATCGCCTCACCGGACATTCACGTCGCAGCGTTAAAGAATCCCGACATGCTGGGTGGTCCATTCATTAACTGTGACGCGAGCAAGGTCAAAGACATTCGGGCGCTGTACGAAAGGACCAGGGACGAAAGCGCCGTCTCGCTGAAGTTCGCCGATGCTGTTCAGGTGCTGAACAAACTGCTCTTGACTGAAGCCAATGGGCTATCGCTTGAACCCTTCTACACCAAGATCCCGGACATTCTGCGCGGCTATGTGGAGTTGGTTTACGATTTGAACAACCGCGCGTCGATTCGCTTCATTGAAGGCTTGCTCTATCGAAGTCCTTTTTACGATCAATCAAAGCAGTCGCTGGCGTTCTCGCTGACGAATAGTGATGACCGGCCTTTCATCTTCAGCACCCCGAATCTAGGCGGCGACCACCAGTGGGACCTACACCTCCCATTTGCTGATCCAAGACTGGATGAACTGTTCACGATGAAGTCGTCGCCGCGGCCTTACGGAGAGATCAAGGAAACTCTCGAAGTGCGGGAAAGAGATGAAGAGCTATTTTCTTCGTTGTTTACAGAAGAAGCGCCGTCTGCAAGTCGCCGTTATCAACTTGAGGAGACGAGGATCAGATACTTTGGGCACGCGTGTATTTTGATCGAGTCAGCCGGTACTACGATCCTGACTGATCCCGTGATCAGCTATTCCTTCAAAGAGGCTTCCGACCGTTATACCTTCGCGGATCTTCCCGACATCATCGATTACGTCCTGATCACGCACGGCCATCAGGATCACTGCATGCTTGAAACACTGCTGCAGTTGCGGCCCCGGATAAAGAACCTGATTGTTCCCCGCAGTAACGGCGGTATGCTGGCGGACCCATCACTCAAACTCGCGCTCGAGAACATAGGGTTCCGCAATGTTCGTGAACTTGCTGAGCTCGATTCAATCGAGTTTGACGACGGTTCGATCGTAGGCCTGCCGTTCATGGGCGAACATGGCGACCTGAACATCACTACCAAGCTCGCGTACCTCGTGCGGATGAGGGACAAGTCGATCATTTGCGCGGCGGATTCAAACAACATTGAACCGAAGCTTTACGAACACCTTCATAAAATATTCGGCGACATTGACGCGCTCTTTCTGGGAATGGAATGTGAGGGCGGGCCATTGACCTGGCTCTATGGTCCGCTGCTAACCACGCCGATCACGCGCAAGATGGACCAATCGCGCAGGTTTGATGGTTCAACTTACGAAAAGGCCATCAGCATCGTCAATCACTTTCGTCCTCGCAGCGTGTATGTCTATGCGATGGGCCAGGAGCCCTGGTTAAGTTACCTGACTTCAATTCACTACACCGAAGAATCGCGTCCCATCGTGGAGTCGAACAGACTCGTCGCGGAATGCCGCGCGCGTGGCATAACCTCAGAGCGGCTCTTTGGTTGTAAAGAAATCTTTTAGGCCGCGAACACCTCTTTCAATAATCCTTTCATGAGTGTGCCTGAAGCGGTGAAACCCAAACCCACGTCTTTCCTCAAAGTGAAAAGACGCCCGGTCAGCGTGTCTAACGCGGGCGCCGTCACGACTGGTTACCTGATAGCAGATCAGAGCGGACCGCTCGTTATCGAGCCGGCCGTTGAAGGAGTCCAGTTGGCCCACTGGGCGGCGCAGCATCGTGATTTCATCGACGACCGGCTGAGAGAGCATGGCGCCATGTTGTTCCGGCGATTTCAGGTTGAAGGTTTCGAAGGCTTTGAGCAGTTCATCACGGGAGTGTCCGGCAGTCTGCTCGAGTACAACGATGGCTCGTCTCCGCGCACGAAGGTGAGCGGTAACATCTACACGTCCACCGACTACCCGCCTGAACATCGCATCTTTCTGCACAATGAAAACTCATACTCTTACGCGTGGCCGTTGAAAATCTTTTTCTCTTGTGTCGTGCCCCCGATCCACGGAGGTGAAACGCCGATAGCCGATGTTCGTCGAGTGCTTGCATCTATCGATCCCGCGATTCGCGAGCGCTTCGAGCGAAAGCAGGTGATGTATGTGCGCAACTTCGGCAACGGGCTGGGTCTCTCGTGGCCGGCGGTTTTTCAGACGACGTCGAAGGCTGAAGTTTCAGAGTTGTGCCGCCTCGCGGATATCAGCGTTGAATGGAGGGATGACGATCGTCTGCGCACGCGCCAGGTTCGCCCTGCCATCGTCAAGCATCCGGTGACAGGCGAGCTCGTCTGGTTCAATCATGCAGCGTTCTTTCACGTGTCTACTTTAGAGCCGGCGATCCGCGACGCGTTGCTCAGCGAGTTCAGCGAAGAGGACCTTCCCTTCAACACTTATTACGGCGATGGTTCGCCAATCGAACCCGCTGTGCTGGACGAAGTGCGTGAAGCTTACGGGCAACACACTGTCACCTTCCCCTGGCAGAAGCACGACGTTCTGATGCTCGACAACATGCTAACCGCTCACGGTCGCGCTGCTTTTACCGGTGAAAGAAAAATCGTCGTAGGCATGTCAGAACCTTTAGATCGAAACAGTCACGGCTTTAACAGTTAGAGGTATTTGAAATGCAGGACAAGATCGCAGAAGGTTTTAGGACCTCACCACAGCAAAAGCACTTATGGCTGATGCAGGAGAGCGATGGCAGCGCAGCTTACCGCGCCTACTGCGCTGTGCTGATCGAAGGCCCACTCCATGCGGCGACCCTTCGCAGTGTCTGGCGTGACCTCATCTCGCGACACGAGATTTTGCGCACCACGTTTCAGTTGTTCGCCGGGATGACGGTCCCGCTTCAAGTGATTGCTGAAGATCCGTTTTCTGAAATCGAGGAATGTGATCTGCGCGATCTGCCGCCGGAACAACAAGCTATCGATTCGCTGGTCCAGGCACTTCACGCGCGTGTCGATCTGGGAAGCGGGCCAGTCGTTCGGGCTTCGCTCGTAACACTTGCATCCGAGAAGCACTGGTTGCTCGTGAGCTTGCCGGCGCTTTGCGCCGACGCGAAAACTCTCAAGAACCTCTTTGCCGAGATCACTGCCGGTTACGAAGCGGCGATGTGCGGTCAAGAGACGGCGGGCGAGTCGCAGCAGTACGTGGACATATCCGAATGGCTAAACGAACTGCTCGAATCAGACGAGACTCGAGTGGGGAGAGACTACTGGCGTGATCGCTCATTGACCAATGCAAGCGTCTTTAAGTATTCGCCGGAATTCCGAGAACGGGTGGCTTCATCGTTCACGCCGCAAAGCGTCCCGCTAGTGTTGCCATCCGACGTGACGAAGAAACTCGAGGAGTTAGCCGCGCGCTTTGACGTTTCAGTTGATACGCTGCTGTTTGCTTGTTGGCAGATCCTGCTTTGGCGAGTGAGTAAGCAGCCCGAGTTTGTCCTTGGCGTCGCGTGTGACGGCCGAAACTGTGAGGAGCTGCAAGACACGTTCGGACTCTACGCACGCTTTTTACCAATCACTTGCCGCTTCTCGGAGGACCTCCAGTTTGAAGACGTTGTGCGTAACGCTGCTGAGAGTCTACGCGCGGCTTCTGAATGGCAGGAGTTTTATTCCTGGAACGGAGATGACCGGTCGAGCATTCACGTGCGAAACGTGCCGGTCTGTTACGAGTTTGAGTCGTGGCCCGAAGCAAAGCACAGCGCCGGCGTCACCTTTGAATTACTGACGCTCCACGCTTGTTACGATCGATTCCAGCTCAAACTCTCCTGCTTTCAACACAAGGACGAAATACGCGGTGAGCTCGAGTACGATTCGGCTTCAGTGGCCGGATCATCGGTGCGATCCTTGGCCCAGCAATATCAAACGCTGCTCGCGAACATAGCCGCCCACCCGGAAAGCAGAATCGAGGAATTTGATCTATCCAGCGCACCCGAACGCGAACAACTCCTGCGAGAGTGGAACGACACGGCGGCTGCTTATCGGGTGCGCTGCGTTCATCAGCTTTTCGAAGCCCAGGCGGAACGAACACCAAATGCGATCGCACTTTGCTTGGAAGACCAGACACTCACTTACCGAGAGCTCAACCGCCGAGCCAATCAGTTAGCCCACTACCTGCGCGGCAAAGGCATTGGACCAGAGGTGCTCGTCGGACTCTGCCTGGAGCGCTCGATAGAGATGGTGGTGGGATTGCTGGGAGTGCTGAAGGCGGGCGGCGCTTACCTGCCGCTCGATCCCGGGCTGCCGCTCGAACGGCTCTCGTTCATGCTCAACGATTCCGGGCTCAGCTTCCTTCTAACTCAACAGCATCTCGTCGAGGCAATGCCGCAACACAGTGCTGAATACCTTTGTCTCGATTCTCAATGGGAAGTCATCGCGGGCGAGAGTGAAGAAAATCTGTCCGATACGGCTGACGTAGCGAATGCGGTTTATACGATCTATACATCCGGCTCCACTGGAAAACCAAAAGCGGTTGTAGTAGAGCATCGACAGCTCTGTAATTACGTCAGCGCTATCCTCGAGAAGCTTGAACTGCCCGCTGGTTTCAGCTTTGCAACTGTGTCCACTTTTGCAGCCGACTTAGGCAACACTGCGATCTACTCGGCGTTGTGCGGGGGCGGGACGCTGCACTTGATCACACAAGAGCGTGCATCCGATGCGGAGGCGTTGGCCCATTACATGCAAGCTCACCCGATCGACGCATTGAAAATTGTTCCTTCACATTTGGGCGCGTTGCTGGCAGTGGCGCGGAACGGCGAGGTGTTGCCGCGCCGATGCCTCGTGTTGGGAGGAGAGGTGTGTGCGTGGGAACTGATGGACAGGGTTGCCGCTTTAGCGCCGCAGTGCCGGATCGTAAATCACTATGGACCAACCGAGACGACTGTCGGCGTGCTGACCTGGACGAGCGAGAAGAATAACGGTTTGGGGGCAACCGTAACGCTCGGCAGACCGCTCGCAAATACGTCAATTTACCTTCTCGATAAACGAACTCAACCAGTCGCAATAGGCGTCGCCGGCGAGTTGTACATCGGCGGAAGTGCAGTGGCCCGCGGTTATCTGAATCACGCAGCAGAAACCGCGCTCCGTTTCGTGCCTGATCCGTTCACCAATCAAACCGGTGGCCGCCTCTACCGGACCGGCGACCTCGCTCGTTACCTGCCTGACGGGAACATCGAATTCCTCGGTCGCGTCGACGACCAGGTGAAAGTGCGCGGTTTCCGCGTCGAACCTGGCGAGATCGAAGCCGTGCTCAGAGAGCACGCCGCGGTGCGAGAAGCGGTGGTCGTAGCTCGCGAAGATACGCCGGGCGAAAAGCGCCTGGTCGGTTACGTCGTGCCGCATGCGGAATACGCGCCGATGATCGCAGGCCGCACTCGTTACCGGTTACCGAACGGGATGGCGGTTGTGCACCAAAACGAGAAGGAGACGGACTACCAGTATGAGGACATCTTCGAAGAGCAGACCTACTTCAAGCACGACATCCAACTTCAGCAAGGTGCCTGTGTATTCGACGTCGGCGCCAACATCGGCCTCTTCTCGTTATTCGTAAAGCAGCACTGCGATGATGCCAAGGTCTACGCCTTCGAACCTGTTGGTCCACTTTTCGATGCTTTAAGAATCAACACGGATTTGTATGGCGCCAATGTCAAATCCTTTCCTTATGGGCTATCGGATCAAGAGAGAAACGAGACGTTCGTCTTCTACCCGCAACACTCGATGATGTCGACGGCTATGGCCCATGCGAATGTCGCAGAAGACGTGGAAGTGCTGAGGCGATACATGCGCGCCAAGCAAGGCGGTGTCGGCGGTGACATGCTGCAAGAGGTCGTCGACGAGATCTTACCGCAGCAGTTCGTCGAGGAAACCCACCAGTGCCATCTGAGACGATTGTCAGATGTACTCAACGAAGAGATGGTGGAGCGCGTCGACTTACTAAAAATCGACGTGCAAAGGGCGGAGCTGGATGTACTGAAGGGAATTGACGAGCAAGACTGGGCCAAAATTCAGCAGATCGTTATGGAAGTACACGATCGGCGAAACGCGCAGCTTGATCAAATCACGGAGCTGCTGAACCGGCACGGCTTCAAAACTGTCGTCGAACAGGACAAAATGCTGGAAGGCTCCGATCGTTATAACGTCTACGCAAGCCGGAATGGAAATACGAGCCACACAGCAGATCGCCACCTTTCGCTGAAACCATCTTTCCCACTTCACAGAAACGGGACCGCCGCCGCGATCACAGCCGGCGAACTGCGCAATTATCTACGAGAGAAGTTGCCGGATCACATGGTACCGGCCGCCCTTGTAGTGCTGGAAAGTTTGCCCTTGACTGCGAACGGAAAGATCGATCGGCATGCACTGCCGGCGCCGGAAGAGAGTTTGGAAAATTTGAAAGAAACCTATGTAGCGCCACGTACCGAGGTGGAGCAGAAGCTGGCGCTGATTTGGGCAGAAGTGCTGAAACTCGAGCGAGTAGGCGTCGAGGACAACTTCTTTGACCGCGGCGGTCATTCGTTACTCGCCATGCAGCTTGTCTCTCGCGTACGGCAAACTTTCTCTATCGAGCTGCCGCTGCGAACGGTCTTTGAGGAGTCCACTTTGGCCCGTCTGGCCCAGCGTGTTGAAGCGACGTCAACTCACATAAAGACGGCGCCATTGACGGTGCGCAGCCGCAGCGGAGCATTGCCCCTCTCGTTTGCTCAGGAACGCATGTGGTTCATCAATCAGATGGACCAGGACAGCAGTGCATACCACATTTCGATGGCCCTCCACTTGACTGGAGCGCTCGACGTTCAAGCATTAGAGCAAAGTCTCAGAGAGATTATTTGCCGGCATCAAGTCCTTCGCACGACTTTCACGAACCAAGGCGGGCAGCCGGTGCAGGTCATTGCCGAGAATGCCGAATTCGTTCTGCCCGTGATTGATGTCAGTGGGAGCGATGGGCTACCGGACAAAGCAGAAGTTCGGAAGCTGGCAAAGAAAGAAGCTCAACGACCTTTCGATCTATCTCGAGATCTGTTGCTTCGCGCCAGCCTCGTTCGCCTCGGCGCTGAAGATTATGGCCTCTTCTTGATCATGCACCACATCGTCAGTGATGCCTGGTCCATGCGGATACTCTTCCACGAGTTGTCATCGTTGTATGCCGCATACACGCGCCATGAAGCTGCGCAGCTACCGCCGCTGCCGATTCAATACGCCGACTTTGCAATCTGGCAGCGAGCGTGGCTTGCGGGCGAAGCGCTTGAAGAACAGCTTGCTTACTGGAAGGAGCAGTTGCAGGGTGCGCCGGCAGTGTTGGAGCTGCCAGCCGATCGGCCGCGCCCGGCGATTCAAAGTGGCGCGGGAGTAACACTGCCATTTGTTTTCTCGAAGAAACTTTCAGACGGTCTGAACGAATTGAGCCGGCGCGAAGGGGCAACGTTGTTCATGACGGTGCTCGCTGCCTTTCAGACGCTGCTCTATCGTTACAGCGGTCAGGAAGACGTCGTGGTGGGGACGCCAATCGCGAACCGCAATCGTGAGGAGATAGAAGGGCTGATTGGTTTCTTCGTCAACACTCTCGCGATGCGAACAACGCTTTCCGGGCGTGCAACGTTTCAAGAGACATTGAAGCGAGTGCGTGAAGTGTGTGTGGCCGGATATGCGCATCAGGACGTGCCGTTCGAGAAGCTCGTGGAAGAGTTGCAGCCCGAGCGCAGCCTGGGCCATCACCCGATCTTCCAGGTGCTGTTTCAACTCCAGACTGATGCTGCTGAAAAGTTAACGCTGCCGGGCGTGGAGGTCGTGCCATTCGGCTTTCAGAGTGAGAGCGCAAGGGTTGACTTGACACTGTCGATGGCGGACACCGCAGAAGGTTTGCGCGGATCGGTGGAGTACAGCACCGACCTGTTTGAAGCGGCGACGGTGAGACGGCTGCTGGGCCATTTCGAGCGGTTGCTGGAAACGATCGTGACGAACCCGGAAGCCCGGCTAGCGGAGTTGCAGTTGCTGAGCGAGGCGGAACGAGAGCAACTGCTGTACGAATGGAACGACACGGCAACGGCGTATCCGGCGCAGTGCATCGCGGAACTATTCGAAGCGCAGGTCGAGCGGACGCCGGAAGCCGTGGCGTTAGCTTTCGGAGAGGAGCGACTGAGCTACGCCGAGTTGAACCAGCGCGCGAATCAGTTGGGCCATTATCTGCGCGGCAAAGGCGTGGGCGCGGAAGTGCTGGTCGGGATCTGCATGGAGCGCTCGCTCGAGATGGTGGTGGGAGTGTTGGGAATACTGAAAGCGGGCGGCGCGTACGTGCCCTTGGACACGAGTTATCCGCGCGAGCGGTTGTCGTTCATGCTGCAGGACGCTGCGGTGAAAGTGTTGCTGACGCAGGAGCGGTTAGCGGGTGAGTTTGCCGGGAGTGAGGTGGAGGTGGTGTGTCTGGATACAGCCGCCGCGGAGTTGGCCCAGCACAGCATTGAGA
>JBKPPH010000284.1:0-15517 GCA_046733535.1 Acidobacteriota bacterium | reverse complement strand
ACGTCTGTCGTCGGCAGCGTCAGATGTGTATAAGAGACAGTGGCCACAGAGTCCCAGCACTGCAACCCTGCAAGAAAGATGGGGCAGAGCGTTCAAGGAACAAGGGGAGGAAAGATCATGAAGCGAATTCGTTTGATACTCGGTGTTGCAGCATTTCTTTTCGCAATGACGGTCGGTACAGGCGCGGTCCTGCTGCTCAAAGCTGCCAACGTTGCAGTTCCGCAGAATTCACCTGAACGCGGTACACGACCGTACAACAACAACTTTGAAGTCGACGTCCTCGTGAACGGGCGGCCGTTGGCCGAGTACTATGCGCGGGGCAGGACGTACATCGAAGCACTCCAGGGCGCTGAATACGAGGTCAGGTTGCGAAATTCGTCGCCCGACCGGGTCGCGGTCGCCCTCTCGGTGGATGGACTCAACACGATCGATGCACGCCACACGTCCGCCTGGAATGCAAGCAAATGGGTCATCGAGCCGTATCAGACGATAACGATCGGCGGCTGGCAGATGAGCTCCGATCGAGCGCGCCGTTTTTACTTCACGAACGAACGAGATTCATACGGAGCGAAGCTTGGGCAGACAGCGAATCTCGGCGTGATCTCCGCGGTCTTCTTCAGGGAGCGAGGGCGCGTCGTGCCGGTTACACCGCCTTATCCGATAACTCGCGAAGGGGCGAAGGATGAGTCGCGCGAGTCCCGCGAGCCGCAGTCAGCACCGAAGTCCAGAGGCGAGTCAGCACAGGCGAACCGGGCGATCGCGCCGGCGCCTGATGATGATTACGCAGCTACGGGTATCGGACGTTCTGTTCGAAACGACGTGCGTTGGGTCGACATGGATCTCGACTCGCGTGCTGCGGGGGAAGTGACGATCAGGTATGAGTACTACTCAGCGTTGCTCAGGTTAGGGATCGTTCCGCGGCAGCAGTCATTGCAGCGTCGTGAAGATTCGAGAGGGTTCAGTCCCGAGCCGTAAAATAAGCCGCGGATGAACGCGGATGAACACAGATCAGATCAGATCTGTGTTCATCCGCGGCTTATTTTCTGATTAAGTCCGGCGTGTAAAGCTTGCGGTAGACGCGGTAGTTTGACATCACCTTCTGAACGTAACCCTTCGTCTCGTCAAACCCGACCTCTGACGTGAACACTCCCGGATCTTTTTGCTTCGCGCGTGCCAACCAGCGCGCGACGTTGTCTTCGCCGCCGTTGTACGAAGCAGCCACGGGTTCGAGCATTTGCGGGAACAGTTTCGTCAAATGCTCGATATATTCCGCGCCCAGCATGATCGAAGTGGCCGGTTCATAAAGCTGACTCTCGCTCAAAGAATTCAATCCTGCGCCGGGGCCGTATTTCTGCGCCGCGTCCATCGTCAACTGGAGTAGACCACGCGCACCGGCAGGCGACTTCGCGAGCGGCTTAAAAACGCTCTCTTGTTTCATGAGCGCCAGTATGAAACGCGGATCGAGCTTACGCGCTTTCGCGGCGCTGACTATCGCCTGCCTGTAGGGGGCGGGATAACTGTCCGCGACCGCTGCGATCGCGGTGTTCACACGTCCTTCACGTTCAGCAATGATTTCAGCACGCATTGGACCAGCTAACGCAACGAGTCGCTGGCTTGCAAGCCAGCCGTAGTACGACTCGATACTATCAGGCACCATCAGGTAAGCAGTGAACGCATCCTCTTTTTTACCCGCTTGCTCGAGGCTGAAAGCTTTGAGATACGCAACTTCGGCGGCCGACGTCAGCACCGCTTTCGGAAATGAACGCTTCAACAACTGATCGGCGATGAGAACAGCGTCAGACCATTCACCTTCGGCGATGTAGAGACGCAGCGCGGCAAACATCGCGTTCGTCTCGACCGCCGTGCCCGTGAACCGTTGTCTTGTTCGCGTCACCCAGCGCAGCGCTTCCGCCGGTTTGTTAGCTTCGCGAAGCGTGTCGATCACGTTGAGGTGAGCGGTGTCGATGCGCTCGCCATTCGGGAAGCGATCGACGTATTCGGCGTAACGTGCGGCTGAATCCTCGAACCGGCCCATGCGCAAGAGGGAAGCGGCGCTGAAATTCAAAGCCTCGCGGCCTTCTTTGGTCGCGCCGTAATCCTGCACGATTTGATTGAAGACCTTATATCCGTCTTCATAACTCTTCTCGAGAAAGTATGAACGTCCGATGCCGAATAAGGCTTCCGGCACGCGCGGATCCTGCGGGTAGTTGTCGATGAGGGCTTGCCAGTGCGCCCGCGCTTCCTCGAACGCGCGTAGGCTGAGATAGACAGCAGCGCGGCGCATATGTTCCGCCTGCGGCAGCTTCCTGAGATTTCCTGTTGCGTCTCGATCGGCAGCATCACTGCGACGAACTGCGGCAAGCGCGGTTTCGCTGGCCGCCTGTTTAACGACGCCCGCGGTTCGCTCACCCGCAACGGCAGTAACGGCACCACTCAAACAAATCAACAAGGCGACGACGTTCTTTAACACCCTCTAATTACTCCCGGGTTTCAATTGGTTGCTCTTCGATGATCTCGAAGGTGGTTTGGATTTCTACCGCCGGTCTCAAGGTTGCGGCGACACTGCAATACTTGGTGTCGGAGAGTTCAATTGCGCGCGCGACGGCTTTCGGAGAGATCGATTTACCCGTGAGGATGTGATGCACCTTCATCGCGGTGTAACTGCGCGGATGTTCGTCACGGCGCGTTCCGGAAACTTCGACGACGTAGCTCGTCACGTGTTGTCGCTGCTTCAGGAGAATGCCGGCGACGTCCGTTGCCGTGCATGAACCGAGCGCGACCAGCAAGAGCTCAACCGGTGTCGGAGCTGACGAGCGTTCTTTATTGGTATCGAGTGCGAGAGCGTGTCCGGAGGGAGTCGTGGCGAGGAACAAGTCTTCAGCGACAAACCGCACTGTTGCTTTCACGCCCGCCATCGAGCAGAGAATAACACACACACGGATTTACGCGGATGAACACAGATAAGAAAAATCCGCGTCCATGCGGGTAGACTTGTGGCTGATCTCACGAACTAATTCGCTGATCCGATCGGCCGTAAACGGTTTTGCAACGACCCAATCCACACCGGCGGCCTTCTGTTCGTTGGTTCCGACAGCTTCGCCCCACCCGGTAATCACCGCGATCGGAATTCGTGAATTGAGCTGACGAATCTCACGAGCGAGCTCCCAGCCGCTCATGCCCGGCATGCCGACGTCTGTGAACACACCGTCGAATTCCATTTCCCTGAAAAACGACAACGCCTCATTGCCGTTCTCCGCCACGCAAACGCTGCACTGTTCACCTTCAAGGATGTCGCGCAGCAACTCCCTGACGAAGTCTTCGTCGTCGACGACGAGTAGTCGCGGCTGCGATTGTTCTTCCGAACACGTGCCCGCATTTGTTTCCGGCGGGTCCGCGGGAGTGTGCTCAACCGCGGGGACACTCTTTTCAACGATCTTCGCGAGTGGAAGTGTGATGCGAAACTCCGTCCCGTGCCCGTATTCAGATTCCACTTCGATGTTGCCGCCGTGCCGGCGGATGATTCCAAAACTAACCGCGAGTCCCAGGCCGAGACCGGCTTTGCCCTTCGTCGTGAAGAATGGATCGAAGATTCTCGAACGCACCTCGGGATACATGCCGACTCCGGTGTCGACAATCTGGATGATCACCGATTCATCGACCGTACGCGTCGTGAGCGAGAGTGTTCCGCCTTCTGGCATCGCGTCGATGGCGTTGAACACCATGTTCACGAGCACTTCGCGCAACTCCGAGTCGTCGCCCATCACCATCGCATTGGATCCGATGTGCAGAGCGAGCGTGATGTGAATGTTCGACGCTTCGGCGCACGTCTTCCAGCGAGGTCGGGTGATTTCGCTCGCGTCAATCAGGATCTGGTCCACGGAGACGAGCTCGAAATTGTGGTCGCGGCGCTGGCGGGCGAAGTCCTGTATGCGTTTGACTGTTTTAGCGCCGTCTTCAGCGGTCTTGATGATGATGTCCAGCCCTCGTTTGATCTTCTCGACATCGTCAGTGCGTTGGAGCAGTTGTGCGCGCCCGAGAATGCCGGCGAGGGTGTTGTTGAAATCGTGTGCGACTCCCGATGCGAGTTCGCCGAGTGCAGAGAGTTTCTCCACCTGCGAAAACTGCTCGCGGATACGCTCCTGTTCGGCGATGTAATGCGAGAGTTCCTTGACGTGCTTTTCCGCCTGCGCGGCCTGCGCTGCCGAGGTCTCAACGTTTTTCAGGTACGTGCGATAAGTGAGAAAGATGATGGCGATAATCGGAAGCGTGATCGCGAACGCATAAACGCCGATGAAGTAGACCAGTCCGGCGATGACTCCCGCGGCACAGGCTCCGGCGAAGTAAGTCAGCGAAGTCCAGAGATAGTGTTTCCGCCATGTCTGCCAGATTGGTTCATTGACTTTGAGAGCTGCTCCGATGGCTACGATCCCGGAGTTGGAGACGTAGTGCGTAAGCGCCATCGTGCAGATTGCCGCCGCAAATCCGACAGTCAGCGGCTCGGTTCGCAGCGCGACGACGCTGCCGTAAATAAACTCGAGCACGCTGCTGGTAATGAATATCGAAACTGCTGCCGAAGCCCAGTTGAAAACTACCGTCCTGGGTTTACGGCTAAAGCGCAGTGACGAAAGACAAGCTTCGACTGCGCCGACGACGACTGCCGCTGCTCCTCCGTAAAGAAGCAAGGCCAGAAACACGAACGTATCAGAGACTGAAATTTTCGAGCTGAAACGCGGAATCGGAATGGTGATGCGTGAGGTCAGCAGCAACGCCATCCCGACGAGCACGGCGAAATGAGAATCAAACTGGGCGAAGTCGAGCCGTAAACAGGAATAAACAAACGCGAGGATGCCGCATCCGGTTATTACCCCGAGGAATGGCCCGAAGAATCTATTTTCCATGGTGCCTGGGCTGACATCTTTGTTAGTGAGGTCAGGTTTGCCTTTTATCAAGGCTGATCGGGGCTTGAAGATAGTTCTTTAGTTCTGCACCTGCTCCTTCCGCGGCAGGAAGATCGTTTCGTAAGTGGCCCGAAAGTGAAAACCACATTTGGAATAGAAGCCGTGGGCCAACTCGTTCTTTTCGTTTACGAGGAGACAGATCGATTTCGTGTCTTCGAGCAGGCGCCGCATCAGCTCCGACATCAAACGAGTGCTGATGTTTGTGTGGCGGTAGTCGTCGCGCACCCAGATGCCTTCGAGATACACGACTTCAGCCGTCTTCGAGACCACGTCTGCTTTGAACAGCAATACACCGTTATCAACGACAACCCATGTTCTTCCCTGGTCGATCCGGCGGCGGCATCGCTCGCGAAAACCCTGCGGATCGATCTCCAACGGGTTAACTCCACTTTCAGCAAAAGCGAGCTCGGCTTGTATCGGCATCACGAGGTCCAACTCTGCGATTGTTGCACGCCTCAAACCCTGGACTGGCTCACGCGCCTCCACGGGCCAACTCAACTCAAACAGCCATTCGCGACACGCCAAACGCTGTCGCCGGCCGGCTTCCGAGTAATGACTCCAGAAGTCAGCTACTCGCTCTTTCTCTCCCATGATCATGTGCGTGTGCGGACACTCGCGCGCTACTTCCGCAAGCGCTGCCAGCGCACGATCTGAAACGGTTTCCATGAGAGTTGCGTGGCCTACGAGGGCCACACCTTCAAGCTGTCCCATCAAATCGCGACAGCCGTAGAACGTGCCGCGGTTGAATGGACTGACGATCCCGTTGTCGTGAATCAAACCCATTAACGTCACTGTGTGAATCGGACGTTGAGCCAGGAACTCGAGAACTTCCGCTTCATCACTGTTCGCCAGGCGCTCGACTTTCACCGCTTCGACCGCGACTGACAGTTCTCTCTCTTTTTGTACAGTGCTCGTGTGCAACATTCGTCTACCTTCAGTATGGGGGTTGCTGAATAGTGACTACTGTTTAGTAACCCAGATAGTCGGTGTAATCGTCGGGCACAACTGCCATCGAAGAGGTGGCGTCGCCATTCGTCATCGCTGTGAGCGCCTGGAGAATCGCGTCGCCAACGAGCACGCCATCGCCGACGAGTACGCCGTCGCCGACCAGCACGCCATCACCGACCAGCACACCGTCGCCGACGAGCACGCCGTCGCCCACAAGCACGCCGTTGGCAAGCAGGAAAGCGATTGAACAGAACGATTGACCCTCGCCGAGGGTAGTGCCGTTACTGACGAGCACGCTGTCGCCCACGAGAACGCCTGTTGAGAACATTCTGCCGTCGCTCACCAACACACCATCGCTGACAAGCACACCGTCGCTGACCAGCACGCCGTCGCTGACAAGCACACCATCGCTGACCAGGACTCCGTCGCCAATCAGGACGCCGTCGCCGAGGAGCACGCCGTTCGCATAGACGCGTTGATACTGAGTGATCAGCGCCGTGCCGGTCACGTAAGTCCAGCCGGCGATCACGCCTTGCGACCACTGGAAGGTGGACGGACCGGCATACGTGCTGATGGTGGTTTGCGGAGCAGGCGCTGGACCAGTCAGCAGCGAAGCGCCGAGTTCGGTGGAGCTGTTGATAGTTGTGCGAACGAGCTTCGCGAGACGAGTCGCGCCGTCGATGTTCAGTTCGCCCGCGCCTTGTTCGAACATGTTGTAGTTCGGAAGTTGTTGCGCGGTGTACATCAACAGAGACTTCATCAAGTTGGGGGTAAGAGTCGGATTGGCTTCGAACATCAGGGCCGCTGCACCGGAAACGAGTGGCGCAGCCATCGAGGTACCGCTCAGCACCATCTGACGGCGAGTCAGGCTGTTGCTGACGCCGGCATCCAGGGAGGGATTCTGTGCAAGGAGGTAATTGTCAGGCGACTGCGCAAAAATGGTTTTGTTACCCGGCGCTGAGATCTCGGGTTTGATCAGGTTGTCGTAATGGTTGATACCGTTGGTGTCGACCCAGTAACTGCGCGTTGGACCACGCGAACTGTAGGTTGCAATCGTATCGTCACTTCTTTGATCGGTTCCGTGAGTGTCGACCGCGCCCACTGTCAGAACTGAAGGTTCGTTACCGGGCGAGTGAATTTGGCCGTAAACTTTTTGCCCCGCGCTGTTCTTTCCATTGTTGCCGGCGGCGGCAACCACCATGATCCCGCGGTCGACGAGCATACGCGCCGCAACACACAGCGGATCGAACTGGTAAGAGTTGATGGCCGGCATACCGAGGCTGAGATTCACCACGCGGACGTTGTATGTGGAAGCATTCGCCATTAACCAGTTGAACGCGCCGAGCACGCTGGAGACTGAGCCGACGCCTGTTGAATTCAAAACACGCAAGTTAATGATGTTCGCGCGCGGCGCGATACCGATGTATTCAGCTCGTGCCACTACGCCGTTTCCGGCTGCTGCGGCTGCGACGTGCGTTCCGTGACCGTATGGATCATCGGTTCGGCCTTCCCCAGTGAAATCCTGGTTCACGACGATTCGTGATTGACCGTTTGTTGTATCGGTAAAGGAAGTGTGTGCGCCGTAGATACCGGAGTCGACAATCGCGATTCCGATTCCACTGCCATCCAAGGCGCCATCCACGGCCATCGAGCGCACGTTGTCGGCGCCGGTGGTATGGGCAATGTGACCGCCTAGTGTTCTGACCTCGCTGTCCAACGAGATAAATGAGACTTCGGGGAAACTCGCTAAAGCGTCGACCACGCGGCCGGGTAATTCGAGGGCAAAAGAGTTGAGGTTGTCGAAGTGTTTCCTGATTTTGACGCCGTTGGCCGCGAGCAGTGCGTTGAGTTGGCCGCTGGGCTTTTGATTGAGCTGAAGGATCACTTTGACGAGGCTATCGCCGCTCTTGTTCGAGAGCAGATTGCTGAGGTCTGAAGCCACCTTGTTTGGCTGCGGGGCCTTCCCGTGCGACGAGCGTTTGCCGTTCGCCTGAACGGTAGTAAGCAAGTCACCGCTCAAGAGGGTTGGTCCCAGCGTGAGGCTCGCCAGCAAGGCCAGCACCAGGAAACGTTTTGTCTTATGCATCGATATCACCTTTGTCATCTCCGTACCTATCGAGGTTTGCCAATCTGGACAAACAACTGGCGACATCGGCTGTGCACTGTTTGTGCCAGATGCGTGAAGTTGAATTAGATCGTTGTACAGCAGCGACTTACGTTGCTTTCTTGAAAACTTGCACAGCGTGGAGAGCTTGACCGATCCGCGCAAATTGACTGCTGGACCAAATCACTTTGATAGAATCGCGCGCATGTTGCCGGAAGAGATCGAGGTCCATCGCGACCGCATGTGGCGGCGCGATCCTGAAAACCGTGTTGAGGACGTTTACGCGGCTGAGCGGTTTATTGAAGAGGTAGGTTTCTGCGAAGCGTTAACCGACTCTCGCCGGCCTGGGCCATCGCTTTACGTTGCGGTATGTGGCCGTCGCGACGCGCACATGCCGCGCAACGTGCAGAAAGATCCGGAAAGTCGTTTGGCGTGGACCATCAAGGACGATGTGATGCGCCGTGGCAAATGTTTTTATGGGAAGGTGCTGCGCGGGCGGGCGACGTTCATTGCCACGCGTTTGCTTCCGTTCTTCAACGCGCTGTGGGGCGTTCCACAGCGAATGGAGAAAAAGATTCTTTCGGTGGACGCGCAGGTCATTCTCAAGATCATGCGGCGCGAGTGGGAATTGGCGACGCGCGATCTGCGCGAAGCCAGCGGGATCTCGGAGCGCGCTCGGTTTGACAAGGCGATGACTCAGCTACAGAAGACGTTGAAGATTATTCCGACCGATGTTCTGTACGAGCCAACGTTTACTTACATCTGGTCCATTCCGGAGGCGCGTTTTGCGGAGCAACTGAAACAGAGTGTGGGAAGGGAAGAGGCTTTGAAAGAGATTGCGCGGTCTTATTTGGTTGGAGCTGGGATGACGTTGCGCGGGGAACTGGCGCGTGCGACTGGTCTAAGTTCGCCGGAGGCGGGGTTGGGAAACTGGGGACTCGTGGACGAAGGTTTTGCGCAGCGGTTAGCGCCAGGGGTGTATCGGCTGACCAACTTTAGACAGGATTTACAAGATTCATCTGGAAAAATCTTGTAAGTCCTGTCCCTCTAACTGCGCCATCTCGAGCACCAGCGGCAATTGATCCTGTGCAGTCCCGAGTCGCTGCATCATCATCTCCGTTTCGCCCTCGTTCAGCTTTCGACTCGCCGTCGCTTCAATAACTTGCAGCCTCGTTTTAGCCTTGGCGAGATGATCGGTCGCTTGCTGTCGCAGTTGTTCCAGCTTGTCGTGATCGTCGGCCAGTTCCTTTTGCAGCGCGTTCGCTTCGGGTGTCCGTAACAGGCGAGCACGGTTGATTTGTCGCTCGACCTTCAACATTTCTCGCTTTGACCGCGAAACGATGCGTGATGCAGTGAGCCGGCTAGCCAGTGTTTCGAGGTAGGCATCAGCCAGAAGCGGGTTGCTTTGCTCGATTTCGGCGAGCGCTTTCCGCTCCGCCGAAGTCAATTCTGACCTGAACCATACAACCTCATTCGCCGTGATTCCATCCGAAGCTAACCGGTCCCGCAATTTCGCAAGCCAGTTCCGGCGATACATCAGGAGCAAAGCGGCGATCACCACCCCCAACGCGAATCCCAGGGCCAGGGACAGACCGGCCAACAAAAGGTAAACGGCCGCCGAATCCGTGGCGGTGCTTGCTAAGAAAAGCGCGAGGAAAACCAAAGGGGCTGGAACCGAAGTGGCCACCATTGCGATCCACGGAGCAACTTTCAGCAGCCAGGCTGTTCTGGCGTCTTTGCTGGAAAGTTTGCCTTTCGGTTGACTGATCAAGCCTTCGTTCATACGGGTTTAGATCTTAGCTCATGAGGAAGTGGTAACAAAGCGGCAGGCACCCGGCAGTTTCGCCCAAAAGCCATTTCTGCGACGTGTCTGTATAATGTCGACAACCGAATAGAGGAAGTTCCAATGAAGACCCTCCAATTGATTGTATTGCAGCTATCTTTGGCTCTTGGTTTCGCCGTGATAAGTCAGCCCGCGCTTGGCCAGGCGCCCAGCACAAACGGGGGCGCCGGCACCGGCAGTCCGGGCCGCCCGGTCACCATTCCTTTGACGATCAGGATCAAAGAGGAAACCGAGTTCGAATTACAGAACGTCGATCTGACAGTCAACGAGGACGGCGACCCCCAGACCATCATTTCCCTCAGAAGTATCGGAACTACCTCACCAATCACACTTGCATTGCTGATTCAGGAAGACCTCGTTCCCTCTGTGAGCAACGAGATCAAAGACCTCAAAGAGTTCATCAGGAACCTGCCGAAGGGATCGAGAGTGATGATTGGGTACCTGCGGACGGGAAGTCTGCAAGTCAAACAAAAATTCACTAACGATCTGGAGCGCGCGGCGAACGCGCTCCGGCCGCCCGTCGGTTTTGCGAGTGCCGGACCTTACAATCCTTATGTGGAGGTCGTCGAGGCGCTGAAGAAGTTTGAATCACAACCTTTGGGCCGGCGAGCGATTTTGCTTGTTTCGGATGGCCTGGATATTTCGCGTGGAGTCGACTCCTCGTCGCCGACTCAGAGTGTCGACCTGCAGCGGGCGGTCAATGAGTCGCAGCGTCGTGGAGTTGCGATCTATGGTTTTTACGCGCCCACGCTCGTCGCTGCGTCTAATCCGGCGCTCGTGAGTAATGCGCAGAGTTCGTTGTTGCGCTTGTCGAATGAGACGGGAGGAATCGCTTTCTTCCAGGGTCTAGGCGCTCCGGTCAGCTTCCAACCCTTCATCCGCGAGTTGGACGTCTCGCTTCAAAAACAGGCCGCGTTGACTTTCCTGTCAACACATACGAACAAGGGATTTCACCGCATCGACGTGAAATCGTCGACTCCCGGCGTGCGTGTCGCGTTTCCTTCCGGATACGTGAGGTAAGAGTTTTGAAAGCCCTGTCTCAATCCAGCGCCGCAGACGCGAAATAAGGTAGCCAGGGGCGTCGCGCTTCGCTCCGCTCGCGCTTTGCCCCTGGTTAGGCCAAAAATTCAATGGAGCACTGAAGGTGCGAAATAACGACGCCCCTAATTGTTATTGCGCTTAACGATTTATGCCGCTCTTTCAGAGCTGCGGTGTCATTATGGATTGATCCCGGGGCGTCGCGCTTCGCTCCGCTCGCGCTTTGCCCCTGGCTACCTTATCGCGCCTGCGGCGCTGTGCACACCGAATTCGAAGTTTTACGCAAAGCCGTTATTGGACTGTCGCTGCCAGCAATGAACCGCGATGGTCGCTTGCGACCGCAAAGCCATCGGCGAGCTGCCCGATCATTCCGTGAAAGTGGATCTCACTGCCGCTTAACACCACGAGCACGTCACCAGCGTGGTACTTCGGATCATCGAGTCGAAACCTGATCACTGTAGCCTGCCCATTCTTCTGCTCCAACGTCTCAAACTCGAAAGTCTCGGCATCGGCTACATAGGTTTGAGAGTTATTCGCTACGCGTTGCTCGTCTGGCATTAATCCTTCTCCTTCAACAAGACAGCGATTATCACAAGAATTCGGCATCATTACCACAAGAATACCGTAAGGCGTTCTCCAAACTTCCGCTCACATCCTGTGACGGCTCTGTCAATTTTCAAGTCTATTCAGAAATTGTAATTCCACGTTCCCGACAGTCTTAGAACCCCACACCCAAGGGTTTATACAACTGAATAGCCCCCGACGGAAGTTGGCGCACAGTTGCTTGGCTCGGAAGTACTACTGGTCACCGGAGATAAATATGACTCACCAAACCTTCAAACATCGATTTTCACGGCGAGAGGCCTCACGCGTTTTGATCGCGATAAGTTTTCTCGTCGCACTGCTTGCGGCGGCACTGCCGGGCCTAAATACTACATCGGCATCGAGCCCGTCAGGCGCGACCATCAACCCGACCACGACCACACCTCTTACCTGGATTGGAACAGCCACGGGCGGCGGCGCTCTTAACGCACCGTTGGGGTTAATCAACGGTGAAGATTTGTGCCAGGAGGGTGTCACCTGCGACACCTTTACTCTGACGGTCGGTGGAACCCCGGCGGATTGGGCAGGCAAGCTCATTCACGTCAAGATCGAGTGGCTGCTTCCAGTCACCGACTACGATCTGTACATCCATAAGGACTCAAACTCCGGCCCGTTAGTCGCCAACTCCGGACGCGGTGCGACATCGCCGACTGAACCGCTGACCTGGGAAGACACGACAATCGATCCGTCGATAAGCGGAGTCGGCGTCTACACCGTTCGTGCTGTTTACTACGCAGCGACTGCGGCCGATCAGTACAAGGGCAGCGCCGTTATCGAAAACAAACCTGCCCCACAGCCGACTCCCACACCTTCAACCGAAGCCGCCCCGCGTTACTACAACTATGCGGCGCCGCCGGAACTCGGTAATTCGGCAGGTGAGCCGACCATCGGCGTCAACTGGCAGTCAGGCTACGCGATGTTTCTAGCTTCGTTACAGACCCTGCGCATTAAGTGGGACGACAGTGCGTCGCCCGCGCCGGCTACGTGGGAAGACGTTAGTGCGACAAACACGTCTCTCGTCTCCTCCGATCCAATTCTTTTCACCGACAGTGACCTGGGCCCGCTGCGGACGAATCGCACCTTCGTTTCCCAATTGCTTGGCAAGGCGAGCGCGATGTCATTTACCGATGATGACGGCGCGCATTGGACACCTAGCCAGGGCTCGGGAATTAACTCGGGAGTGGACCATCAGACGATCGGAGGCGGTCCTTACGCAAAAAATCCTGACGGTACTCTGAAGAGTGGAGCAATTCAGCATCCTGGTCCTGATGGAAAGATCTATCCAAACGCCATCTATTACGCTTCTCAGGACGCAGGCCTCGCTGAGATCGCACGCAGTGATGATGGCGGTTTCACTTTCGGCGTCGCGATTCCGATGTGGACACTAGTGCAGTGCGACGGATTGCATGGCCACATTAAAGTTGCGCCGGACGGCACGGTTTACGTTCCGAATAAATCCTGCGGCGGCAAACAGGGTGTCGCCGTCTCAGAGGACAATGGTCTTTCCTGGTCCATTCGCACGGTCGATGGAAGTACTGCTGGCGATACTGATCCTTCGCTGGGTGTGGGGCCCGACGGCACCGTTTATTTTGGCTGGGCAGATGGCGATGGACACGCTCGTGTCGCAGTCTCCCATGATCGTGGTTTGTCGTGGGAGCATGTGCAAGATGTAGGTGCTGCGCATGGTATTCAGAACACTGTGTTCTCGGCAGTGATCGCCGGTGACAGCAATCGCGCGGCTTACTTCTTCCTTGGTTCAACCACACCAGGCACAAACGGCAGACATACTGACCTGGGTTTCCCGGGCACCTGGTTTGGTTACATCGCGACTACCTACGACGGTGGGGCGAGTTGGGTGACGGTCAATGCTACGCCAAACGATCCCGTTCAACGCGGCGTGGTTTGCACGGATGGGCCTACCTGTCCCGACGGAAGCCGCGGTCTCCTCGACTTCAACGACCTTACCGTGGACCAGCAGGGTCGCGTGCTCGCCGCCTACGCAGACGGGTGTGTGACGGCCGAGTGTATTCGCGGGGTTGACCGGAACAGCGACGGCAAACTGGACAACAGTGATAACGATAATACAGCCAAGGCTACGATCATTCGCCAGACGGGCGGCAAGCCACTGTTCGCGGCTTTCGATCCGCCGGCGAACGCCACGCCGGCGGCGCCATTGCTCGTGGCGGCGAGAGACGGCGATGCGGTGAATCTCGCGTGGTCCGTTCCCGACGATGGCGGTTCGCCGATCACGGGTTATCGTCTCTATCGTGGTGTTGACGGCGGTGCGGAGAGCCTGCTCTCGAGTTTCGGTCCGGACGTAAATTCTTTTACCGACAACGATGCAGGAGTTGCGAATTATTACTACCGTGTGACGGCGTCGAACGCGAACGGCGAGGGCGCTTCGTCAACACGTGTTTTCCCAACGACGCTTGAAAGTCCATGTGCTGGTTACGGAGTCACGGTCTTAAGTGATCCGGCAGGCGACTCGCTGGACCAGGTACCAGGCCACGACATCCGTTCGCTTCAGATTGCGGAACCGTTTTCTGCCGATGGTTCTCAAAAGCTCGTCTTCACGCTGAAGATGGCTGACCTGAGCAATCCGCTCACACCGAACACGCAATGGCGCGTTTTCTTTACCGGCACAGACGGCAACGGTTACTTCGTGGACATGAGAACGGACGTGCTCGGAGCGGCCAGCTTCACGTACGGTACGTATGTTCATAACGCTGATAACTCGCAAGGGACAGCGACGGTCGTCGGCAATCTCGACGCCGGCAGCAAGTACGACACGCAGACCGACACGATCACGCTTGTCGTTTCCAACAGTAAGATTGGCAATCCGCAAGCGGGCGGGCGCCTCTCGAGAATGTTCGTACGCGTGCCGGTGGTGGCTGTGGTACCGGACAATGCAAATTACAGCAGTCCGAGTACGGCGGTTGGATACACGTTGATTGGAAACGCCGCTTGCCAGTCTCGGCCGGCGACGCCGTCTGCACTGACTGCCGCTGGTACTCAGACAAAAGGATCGGTGTTACTCAATTGGGTTGACAACTCCGACAACGAGAGTAATTTTCTCGTCGAGCGTTCGACTTCAGTCGGTGGCGGGTACATTCAGATCGCGACCCTGGCGGCGAACGTGAGGACTTACACAGACAACACTGTGTTCAGAAAATCGACTTACTACTACCGCGTGCGTGCGGCGAATGCGGGTGGGAAGTCGAGCTACTCAAACGTTGCGAGCGTGAAAACGAAGTGAAGCGAGTCTTGAGTGTTTGCGTGCTGTTGCTGGGAGTTGGCGTGTTGGCAAGCGCCGCTCCCGGCAAGCCCCGACCTGAGATCATGGGCATCGCACTCGGCATGAGCCGGGACGACGCGCAGGCCCGTCTCAAGTCACTCGGAAGCCTCGAGAAAGAGGACCGCAAGCGGCAGGAAGTTTGGGCCATCAAAGATCCGCGCGTCTCACATCTGCTCGTGGGCTATGATCTGGAGTATCGTGTGCGCTATGTCACGGCGATCGCGCGCGCGGGCGGGATCCGCATACGCTATCAGGAAGTCGCTGACGTCAAGAAAGCGGAGCAGGTGCACAGCCAGGGTATTCACAAGTTCACCTGGGAAGTCGCCGAGCGGCGCGGGCAATTCGGCTACGTCATGAGCGCCCGCGGCCGCGACGCTAATTACCTCGATTCATATTCAGTAAAGAAAAAGGACCAGGAAGAAATTGACTGAGTGATGAATGGTTCGGATCCGCGCTGATCTCTCGCCGCAAATCCGCGTTTATCCGTGGTCTGGGGCGGCTAGTCGGGCTCGAACCGACGACCTCTTGATCCACAATCAAGCGTTCTAACCTACTGAACTATAGCCGCCATATTCTGTTGTGCGTAATGCCCCCGGCAGGACTCGAACCTGCGGCCCTCTGCTTAGCTTCCAGCATCAGGCTTTCCCTGACCGCCCGTCAAAGCTGGGGTTGCTGGCTGGACTATATCTTGGACGTCGCAGTCCCGACCCGTATAGTCTCTGAGGATC
>JBKPPH010000283.1:0-26490 GCA_046733535.1 Acidobacteriota bacterium | reverse complement strand
CCACCGTAGAGCGGATGCACGTTCTTCCAACCACGTTCCGCGAGCTCTTGCGCCACACGGGCGCTCGAGGCTTCGTGCGGTCAAGTGCAGTAGGTGATTACCGCCCGGTCTCTCGGTATTTCGTTGACGTGCGCCGCGAGTTCATCAGCAGGCACTCGCACGGCGTGTGGTAGTTTCTTGTCAGATTCGCCCCACGCCGTCGGGTTTCGCGTATCAACAAACGCGAACTCCTCACCACGCTCCATCCGTTCTCTCACTTCATCGACCGTGATTCTGGTAGCTTCCATTTGTCCCTCCGCTGTTGTTCAAGCGAGACACGTGCCCAGCTAAATCCCCGATTTATCCAGTCCTTGAGCCGTGTTGTGTCTGAAATCACAACGCCCGTTAAGTGCTTCTGTACACCGCGCGATGAAACTTTGCGGCTGGGAACTTTTCCCACGCGGCTCGGCAAAATTTCGCAAGCGATGCTCCGTAGGTTTCAAATCGCCAGTATTTCCTCGGGGCATGTCCTTTGCCATAGTGCTCTTCCGTAGTGGCGTGCTTACTGGTGTCTTCAGGCGACGCCCCATTTATCAAATATTCAGGAGTAATACTATGATCAACTCGGCGATGACGGTAAGAGAAGTTGCAAACGAACTGCCCGCAGCCACGAGACTCTTCGAGAGTTTGAAGATCGACTACTGCTGCGGCGGCAATCGGCCACTGACGGAGGCTTGCGCTTCTGCTGGCGTGGAAGTCGACGACGTATTGGAAAGGTTGCAGATCGCCAATCAGCCGGGCGCACAGGCAAACGGCACGATCGATTTTCAGAGTCTTTCGCTTCCGGAGTTAATCACCCACATCCTCGAAACGCATCACGTCTTTACGAAACAGGAAATGGCTCGCCTCCAGTTATTGGTGCAGAAAGTTATTTCCGCGCACGGCGAAAAGCACCCGGAGCTGCATAAAGTAGGGTCGCTGTTCGCGCAACTTTGCGCCGATCTCGATCCGCATATGTTCAAGGAGGAGCGGGTCCTCTTCCCGTATATCGAGGCGCTCGCACGCGCAGGTGTGGACAAGCGGCCAGCGCCCTTTGCGCCGTTCGGCACAGTCAACAACCCCGTGCGTATGATGATGCGTGAACACGATACTGCGGGTGAGATTTTGCGCGAACTGCGGTCGGTGACGTCTGATTACACGACTCCGGAGGATGGCTGTATCAGTTACCGCACGCTGTATGAAGCCCTAGAGGCTTTTGAAAAAGATCTGCACCAGCACATTCACCTGGAGAACAATATTCTGTTCCCAAGGGCTATTGAGTTGGAAGCACAACTGTCCGCTTAGCATGTTGTTGTCGCAAGCAGGTAAACGGTTGGCTGGCGATCACGTGGCGCTGGGTGAAGTGCTAAACGAGCTTAAAGCGGCACTGAATAGCGGCGACGTGAAAACCGCTCATGCGAAACTGGATCTGTTCTGGGCGCGTCTGGCTGTTCACATACGCGCCGAGCATCTCCATCTGTTTCCGGCGATCAAACAGCACGCAGGCGATGCAGTCGATCAAGCGGTGGCACAGTTGCGCTCGGATCATGATTTCTTCATGCATGAACTGGCGCGCGCGATTGCAATCATGCGCGACCTTTTGCATAACGCTGACGCCTCGACCATAAGCGGGGGATTGAAGAACGTCCGAGAGGTCGTGAGTGAGGTTGAACAGCGGCTTGTCGTTCACAACGAATTGGAAGAGAATAAAATTTATCATTTGACGAATGTGCTGAGCGAGCAAGATCAAGCTGAACTCTCCCTCAAGATCAGCAAAGAGCTTGCGAATCAACCGCCAAGGTTTTCGGTTACAGGATTTGATCGTCGTCCATGACTGGCCCGTCTACCAATCGAAAACCTGTCTTGCTCGCGTTGGCAGCGTCATTCCTGCTGACCGTCCTCATCGTCGCCGGCTCGCGCAATCTCGAACATTACGACTCCGCTCTCTTCGGCTACACGATTGCGAGTGTGGTCGCTTTCGGCGCGATCGTTTTTCGTTACGCAGTCTGGTTGCAACGGCCCGCGACACGCGTGTACTGGCGTCGCGGCTGGAAGCTTTATCTTCAACGCGAAAAATTTCTGCGGAACACTGCAAACGCGGCCTCCACCATCGCCACCAACCTCGTCGGACAACGCTTCATTTTCAAGCGCGGGTTCTGGCGCTGGGCCATGCACTTTTTGATCATGTGGGGCTGCGTGCTATCGGCGCTCATCACGTTTCCACTCGTGTTCGGCTGGGTACATTTCCGGTTGGAAGGCGACCAGGGATACCGCGCTTACGTATTTGGGTTTCCACTCAACGTCATGCAAGGCCGCAGCCTGATTGCCTGGGTGACGTTTCACGCGCTCGACTTCACCGCGATCATGGTGATTGCCGGCTGTGCGATCGCCATTCATCGCCGCTTGCGCGATCGCGGCGCGATTGCACTGCAGCAATTCACGCTCGACTTCGTGCCGCACATGCTATTGATCGCGATTTCAGTCACCGGCTTGATGCTGACCGCCTCGAGCCTTTGGCTGAACGGTTACATGTACCACTTCATCGCGCTCACGCACCAAGCGACGGTGATCATGACTCTGTTCTATTTACCGTTCGGCAAACTATTTCACGTGGTCCAACGACCGGCATCAATCGGAGTCGAGCTTTACCAGGAACGCGCGCGCGAAATGCCGCAAGCCAAATGCGCGCGCTGCGGCGCGGAGTTCGTTGCGCAACTGTGGCTCGAAGACTTGAAAACCGTCGTCGATAAACTCGGCTTCGATTATTCAATGGGCGATGGCAGGACGCTTCAGGATTTCTGCCCGCGCTGCAAACGAATCATGCGCGGACTGGCCTACGCCAACTTGCCGGACGCGAAGGAACGAGTATTTGAAGGTTCGCGAGAAACATGAGTAAAGTCGAAAACCTCGAGCAGATCATCGACGCGTACGGGCCGCACCTGCACGATGCTCCGTATGACGGCTGGCGCGCGGATCGCGTCATCGACCGCGTCGTGCCCACGCATTGTCCTTATTGCGCTGTGCAATGCGGCATGAACCTGCTGGTTGAAAAGAATCATGTGGTCGGCTTTGAGCCACGCTACGATTTTCCCGTCAACGAAGGACGGCTTTGTCCGAAAGGCGTGACCGCCTACTTGCAGGTCCATCATCCGGATCGACTGCTGTATCCGCTGATCAAACGCAACGGGCGTTTCGAACGCGCGAGTTGGGATGAAGCATTGGACCTCGTCGTCAGTAAGTTCAAGGAGTTGCAATCAACGCACGGCAAAGATGCGATCGGCGTCTATTCGGGATCTTCTTTGACGACTGAAAAAACTTACCTGATGGGCAAATTCGCGCGCGCCGGACTGGGAACGCGGTACGTGGATTACAACGGCAGGCTGTGCATGGTGTCAGCCGCAGCCGGCAACAACAAAGCCTTCGGAATCGATCGTGCGGCAAACCCGTGGAGCGATATTCCGCTCGCCGAAGTGTTGCTGATCGCCGGATCGAATTGCGCCGAGACTTTTCCGGTGCTCAATAAGTTTCTCTGGCAACAACGAGACAATGGCGGACGCTGGATCATCATCGATCCACGCGAGACGCCGACTGCGCGTCAAGGCGATCTGCATCTTCAGTTGAAGCCCGGCACCGATGTCGCACTCGCGAACGGAATGCTCCACGTGCTAATTCAGGAGAACTTCATCGACCAGGCTTTCATCGACTCGCGCACAAACGACTGGGCGTCGACGCGAGAGTTGGCGCTGCGATACTCGCCGGATGTGGCGTCGCAGATCTGCGGCGTGCCTGCGGAAAAGATCGTTGCGGCCGCGCGACTCTACGGTCGAGCGCAAACAGCGATGGTCATGCATGCGCGCGGCATCGAACATCACACAAACGGCGTCAACAACGTGCTCTCGTACATCAATCTCGTGCTGGCGACGGGAAAGATCGGCGCAGCGGGGCGCGGCTACGGAACGATCACCGGACAAGGCAATGGCCAGGGCGGACGCGAGCACGGTCAGAAAGCGGATCAACTTCCGGGGCAGCGTTCAATCACAAATCCGGAACATCGCAAACACGTGTGTGACGTTTGGGGGCTGCCGGAAAACGAGCTGCCGCAGGCGGGCGTCTCTGTCGTCGAGATGTTTACGAAGATGCGCGAAGGCGAGATTCGCGGGCTGCTCTCGATCTGCAACAACGTGATGGTCAGTCTTCCCGACACGAACGAGATACGTCGCTCGCTCGAAGGTCTCGACTTCTACGTGTGCATCGATTTCTTTATGTCGGAGGGTTCGCGATACGCGGATGTCGTGTTGCCCGGGTCAGCGTGGAGTGAAGATGAAGGCGTCACGTGCAACAGCGAAGGCCGTGTGGTGAAGATCAACAAAGCAAACGATCCGCCGGGTGAGGCGCGCGCTGACTGGTGGATCGTTCAGGAGATTGCGAGACGCATGGGCCGCGGAAAATACTTCACGTTCAATTCTCCGCGCGACATGTTTGAAGAGCTGCGCGTCGCTTCACGCGGCGGGAATGCGGATTACTACGGCATCACCTGGGAAAAGATCGAGCAGAACAACGGAATCTTTTGGCCGTGCCCGACTGAAGATCATCCCGGGACGCCGCGGTTGTTTGAGGAGCGCTTCTATCATCCCGATGGCAAGGCCAAATTTCATCCGCTCGAATACAAGCCGCCGAACGAAGTTCCTGACGAAGAGTTTCCGTTGATACTGACGAGTGGCCGCGTGGTCTATCAATATCTTTCCGGTAATCAAACGCGACGGATCGGTTTTCTCGTCGAGCAATGTCCCGAGCCGTACGTCGAAGTTCATCCCGAAACGGCTGCGAAATTAAAGATCGTCGACGGCGAGCGTGTGCGCGTCGTCTCGCGTCGCGGCGAAGGAGTCTTTCCAGTGCTTGTCGTGCGCACGATCCGGCCGGATACGATCTTCATCCCGTATCACTGGGGTGAACAGTTGGCGGTGAATCAATTGACGAACCCGGCGCTCGATCCAATTTCGAAGATTCCGGAGTTCAAGGCTTGCTCGGCGCGCATTGAAAAGATTCACGCGCGGCAGTTGCCGATTTTGGGAAGACAGCGCAAGGGCGCTTCATTGAGCGAGGTGCGGAGAGGGTAGGCACAAAGAATCCTGTTAATCCTGATAATCATGTAAATCCCTGTGAAGCTTACTTTGCGCGTCCATTAACGAAAGCTCATTTTTACAGGATTTGCAGGATTCGACATGATTAAGGCATGGGGAGAGGGTAGTTGATGGAAGAGACGATGTTCATCGATCCGCAGCGTTGCATCGGCTGCCGTGCGTGTGTGGCTGCGTGTCGTGAGTGCGCCACGCACAAGGGCTATTCGATGATCTTCGTAGATTACATCGATCGTGCCGAAACCACCGCGACGATGCCGACCGTCTGCATGCACTGCACAGAACCGACGTGTGCACTGGTTTGTCCGGCGGACGCGATCAAGGTGTCGGATGACGGCGTGGTGATGTCTGCGTTGAAGCCGCGCTGCCTCGACTGCCGCAACTGCGTCAACGCTTGCCCGTTCGGCGTGCCGAAGTACAACACGCAAATGCATCTTCAGATGAAGTGCGACATGTGCTACGACCGCTCATCGGAAGGTCTGAAACCGATGTGCGCCAGCGTCTGCCCAACCGGCGCGATCTCGTTTGGTAAGTACGAACAGATCGTGCCACTGCGACGCACGAAGCCCGTCAACGTTCACGTCTTCGGAAATCAAAGAGTCGAGACGAAAGTGTTTCTGATGTTGCCGGCGGATGCGGATGAGGTGAAGGTGGATGGTTGCGGCGTATTTGAGGGAATGCTGAGCCGCGCTGAAAACGAGTCGTGGATCGATACGCAGGTTGAGGAATCAGATAAGAGCAATGAATTCTGAAACTATCAAACGCGTGCTGGACGAAGACGCGGGCCAATCCGACGAGCGCGACGTGCTCGCCGCGACTGCGCCGTTCCAGGCGGAGTTTCCGTACGAGCGTGATGAGGAAGCGCAAGTCACTCGTCGTGAGTTCTGCAATTTTTTAGGACTAACGTCGGCGGCGCTCTTTGTCGGCGCCGCAGGGTTTGCGGCGAAGGCGGCGCTTGATGCACGAAAGTCGGAGTCGTTCGCGGCGGCTCGAATCGAGGGCGCTGCGGTTATCGCGCCCAACAGCAGTTTGAACTTTAATTATCCGACCGAACGCGATTCTGCGATCCTGGTGCGCACTGCGGATGGTGCGTATCACGCGTATGGACAGAAGTGCACGCACTTGAGTTGCCCTGTTTACTATTCACGAGACCACGCGAGATTGGAATGCCCTTGTCACGAAGGTGCTTTTGATGCTGCGACGGGCAACGTTCTTTATGGACCACCGCCACGGCCGCTCGATGCCATCGAAGTCGAAACGCGTGACGGAGAAGTGTGGGCGATTGGAAGAAAACCTTCAACAGACGAACGCGTATGAAAGATAGGGTAAAACCCGGACACGCTGCAGTTTGGCAGGCGCGGCTGATCATGCTCGTCATGATCAATATCGCGCAACTTTGGATACTCGCGGCGACGGTTGATGCCGCGCTCGCGGATCACTACTCAGTACTGCTGCCGCTCGTCATCGCGTCCGGTGTCTGTTTTGTCATCACGCTTTCGATCATCAAGTGGTGGCGCCCCACCTCGCGCAAACGGACCAGCAGCGGTTACGTTCGCGACCACAATCGATGAAACAGAAGATCACGGGATTCGAGAAAGACGACGAAGACCACTGGCGAGCGATACTGGCTTGTGGTCATCGACAGCACGTGCGTCACGATCCACCCATGACTACGCGCGATTGGGTCCTCACCGAGAAAGGTCGCGATTCTCGTCTCGCTTTTGAGCTCGATTGCAAGCGTTGCGACGAAGAGCCTGACTCACTCCATGACTAATTCTAAAAGCGACCAGCGAAGTGCTGTGCAACGCGCCGCCGTGGATCTGTTTCCGGGCTATTTCGCACTCGTGATGGCAACCGGGATCATTTCGATCGCGTGCTACCTGCTGGGAATGAACACTCTCGCGTTGGCGCTTTTGGTGATCAACGTCGTCGCCTATGTCGTGCTGTGGTTGTTGCTGCTTCTTCGTCTCATCTTTTTCTTTCCACGCGTCAAAGCCGACATCAACGATCACGTTCGCGGCCCAGGGTTCTTCACCACTGTCGCAGGCACAAGCGTACTCGGAAGCGAGCTGCTGATTGTGATCGGCGCGCAGCGAACGGCGACGGTGCTCTGGTTTTTCGCGTTGCTGCTGTGGACCATCATCATGTACACGTTTTTCGTGGCTATGACGGTGCGCGAAAATAAACCATCGATCGAATCAGGCTTGAACGGCGGGTGGCTGCTGGCGGTAGTCGCAACGCAATCGATCTCGGTACTCGGAACACTGCTAGTCGGCGGTACGCTCGAATATCACGAACCAATTCTCTTCTTCACGCTTTGCATGTTTCTACTCGGATGCATGCTCTACCTACTGCTGATCACGCTCATCTTTTATCGCTTCACGTTTGTGAATGTGACGGTGGCGTCGCTCACGCCGCCTTACTGGATCAACATGGGCGCAGTGGCGATCACGACGCTTGCAGGCGCGCGTTTGATCATCGCGGCGCCGGGCTGGTCTGTGCTGAATGACGTCGTGCCGTTCCTGAAGGGATTCACACTTTTCTTCTGGGCGGCGGGGACGTGGTGGATTCCACTGTTATTGATTCTCGGATTGTGGCGGCACGTCTACAAGAGATTTCCACTGAAGTACGATCCGCAATATTGGGGGCTCGTGTTTCCGTTTGGAATGTACACCGTCTGCACGTTCCAACTCTCGAAAGCGATCAACTTCCCCGCCCTCCTGATCATCCCGCGCTTTTTTGTTTATCTCGCCCTCGCCGGCTGGCTAGCCGCATTCTTTGGCCTGCTGTACACGTTGCTCGTAAGAAGACGCGCCGCGAGTTAATGAAATCGCTCTCTTTCAGAACACAAACGACTTGCCCACGAGCGTCGAATCATTGAACGTATACGTTGACGGGATAAAGCCGGCGGGCCTTGGTATCGGTTGTTTGTCGGGCAGTGTTGGCAGCCCGTAACTCTGGTCCACGATTGTCAACTTGAGAGGCTGCTGCGTTTTTAGATCCATCGCGAGCTCGATGCCTTCGTTGGGTAATCCGTGGTAACGCAGGTTCCACGTGCTTCTTCCACCCGAAACGGAATCGACCTTTCTTCCATTCACTGCAAACGACTGAACGTCTGCGTCCGAGTCGATGTAGATGGTCATCACCGGCGCCTGGCGTTTCGACGCAATGCGAAAGACCACAGAGCGCACGCCGTTAGCGGTGTTATCGCTAAGCACCGTGAGCTCAGGAGCTGCGAGCGGCAGCGGCTCGGTTTCCACCATCGCGAAGCGCCGGTCGTTCTTCGCTCCGAACAGGTCCGGCAAATCTGCTACGAATGGCTTGTTTGTGCCGCCACGAAGAAACTTCGTGGTCCATTCGTCGGGTCGAGCATCAGCCGTCGCCCACACCGACTTTTGCGTGTCGGCGTCCAGGCCATAAAACATCGTGTCGAGTCGCGGCTGTTGCGCGTCATACTGCGATGCGAATATTCCTGCCGCCAGAAATCCGACAGCGATCGCTGACCCCGCCGCCGGCAGTAACCACTTGCGCGGCGTCGCGATCAATTTCAGATGCGGCAGCAATAAGCCGAGCAGCAGTGTCAACAACCCGATCACAGCGCCGGCGAGTCTCAAGGTAAGCCCAACGTATGTTTGATAGATGAGTGGGACGAGCAAAACTATTCCGGGCACCGCGCACAGAAATAGCAACACGAGGAAACGCGTCGACTTCACGTCCGGGTCTTTCGCCAACAGCAGATAGGCCAAAGGCGGCAAGTTGAACAACAGCAGCCACGTCGGAAGATAACTCGCTCCCGGCAATAACAGACTTGCGAGCCAGAGCAAGAGTAACCAGAGAAGCAACGCACCCGCTGTCAGGTTTTCGATCGTCGTTCTCTTGCGGAAGAAAATGTAGAGCGCGGACGTTATCGCTAGCGCGAGCGCCACAAAGCTGACGAAGAACAGATCGCTCTCATAAGCTTCGCCCTGGCTGCGAACGCCGGCGACGTCTTTGAATCGCAGGACGAGGTCCCAAAGTAGTTTCACCGCTACGGACGCAACGATCACACTCGCAAGCAGCGCTACAAAACCCCCTATCAGTCCGGAGATCCGCAATCGCCGGTGGCGTAAGCCGAAAACCAGGAGCGCGACAAAGGCAATCGTCGTCACGATCGCCAACGGTAAAATCAGTGCGCTTGAATAACGCACGAGGATCGCACCGAGAAGATCGAAGTAGACGGCGTTGCGCGATCTGATCGCTTGCAAATTCAGATTTCCAAAATGTCGCGCGAGTGCCAGCGCAGTGGAACCGTGATGTTGCAGGCTGCGCTGGTCGATCGCGGCGACGGTGTCAAGTGCGGTGTGGTAATGAGTGAGGCCGTCAATATAAGCAAAGTTCAGCCCCGGCAAAGATCTCTTGAAGACAGTGAAATCCGTGTCGTTGGGCAGAAGCCGGTAGATCTCGTACGCGAGCGAATGCGACACCGGACGCGGCGCACTCTCCGCAAACTCCTCGATCAACCAGCCGTTCTGGTTGCTGGTCTCAAACATGATCGATGGGCCATGATTTCCTCTCGCTTCGAAATTCATCACGAGTCCGACGTCCCTGGCCCATGGATGTTCATTCGCGAAAGCGTAGGCTCCGAGCAAGCCCGCCTCTTCGCCGTCACTGAAGAGAAAGATCACGTCGTTCTTCAAAGGCGCTGAAGATTTCAGCGCTCTGACAGTTTCAAGCAGCGCCGCCACCGCCGCGCCGTCATCACTCGCACCGAAGCCGTTAGGCACTGAATCATAGTGACCAACGAGCATCACGGCCTTCGTGTTTGCAACGCCCGGTAATCTGGCGACTACGTTCTCGATCGTGCCCGCGCGAAACTCGTCCTTCCACACTGGATTGACTGCCGTCGTGGTTTGTACTTGGGGACGAAGCCCGAGCGCGGTCAACTCGTTGACAATGTAATTGCGGACAGCGTCGTGCTCCGCGGAACCCATCGCATGCGGTCGTTGGCTGATAACTTCCAGGTATTTCATCGCGCGAGCTGCTGAAAAATCCGGAAGCGGCGAGTTGGCGTCCATCACCGCAGGCGGGTTTTGACGATGAACACTGAACGCTGCGAGCAACGTTAGGAACAGGACCATCGCGATTGCTATGACAGACTCGCGCGCGGGCGAGATGGTTAACGGCGGCGATGTGGTTTCAATGATGGTGTTAGCTCGGCTCATGAGAGTTTCCTTCAGGCAGTCTGTTTTCTGACGTGCTCTTTTGGAATAACAATGCTCGCTTGATAGTTGATGGCGTTGAGCAGAATCCTCACTCGATCCGTGCCTTTGATCTCGCGTTCAAAGATCCCGCTTAACTCGCCGAGTAAACCATTCGTTACTGTGACTCGATCTCCTCGCTTCAGTTCTTCTCCGAGTTGGACAAAACCGTCTTCGCCGGTCTGCTCCATGATGAAGTCGATGATCTTATCTTCTATGGGCACCGGGCCCGCGCCGAAACCAACAACTCGTTTCACACCGCGTGTGAAACAGATCTTCGAAAGCAGAATGCCGGCGTCGAAGCGGGCAAAGATGTATCGGGGAAACAGAGGTTTCTTTTCGTACGAGGCTGCTCCTGTAAAAGGATTGAGGCGGCGCTCGCGAACTTTTGGATTGAAGGTTTCTACGTTCCAGGCCCTGAGATTACTGGTGGCTCGGTCTTCTTCCTTGGGGTGGGTGTGAATTGCATACCAAAGTGCACTTCCGCTTGTTCCATTACGATCGTTCATGAATTCCTCCCAACATTTCCCGGCCGGGCGGGTAAAGAGATCCTGGCTAAAAGTTGGGGCGGCTGCTCTGGGCGATGGAGCGGCCCGTTAGGGTTACTGAGTTGAGGCCTCAACGGGAGAATGAGGTCGTCATTGATATGGGAGACTCAATGTCGGGGCTTTTGTGGGCTAGAGGTTGACGGTTTATTTTTGTGAGGCGGACAGCACGTAACACGATGTTGATGAAGACACAGCTACCGCATGTCGCACCAAACGCAACTTCTTGCTGAAACTAAATTCGCGAGGAGGGACTACCGAAAAGTGCGATGGATTTACAACGCCGTATCGATGCGTTCCTAAAAAAGTTTCGGGTAAACCGAAACGATGACTGTTTAAACGTATTTTTGATCTTTCTAACAGTCCACTCGGGTTTGTTGGACCATCGAAGGCCCATCGAATTGACTGATATCGAGATCGGAGATTTTAGGAACGGGGCTGCACTACGGTAGAGACCTCCAAGTTTAAGTTGGCCTCTGCCAATAGTTGCGCTAACATGGTGGTCGTCTGACTACGCACCTTGGGCGCTAAATGCGGCAGAGGACTGTGTAATCGGCAAACCCGTCATCAGCCAAATGGTGACGGGTTTCTTTTTGTTTACCCAGCTAGTGAACCCAAATTACAAATGCACAAGGTCTCCCGAAGCCCGGCTTTCTCTTCAAGGTCTGGGAAATTTCTCCTGGTAAGAGAGAGATATTACGGTGCGGAAAAACCCACTGAGTGTTCCTTCGACAACGATGATTTGAACAACTACCTCAAATCATGCAGGTTCGTTTCGCTGGGAGGTGCGGCCTATAATACACCCGTTTGAGATCATGTCAACGCGAAACTTGCATGGAGTATTGCAAGGCGATTGCATTCTCATGAGAGTTATTTCTAAACGATCTTTGTAGTTTTTGTGCTTCTTTGTGGCTATGTTGCTCAGCGCCAGTTCTTCACTTTGTACCATTCCCTCTGCAGGTCCCATTTCAAACCGCGGCACAGCAGGACAGGACGATTCTCGTAACGATAGGCGTAAGGGTTGTTCAGGGTGGCGGCGACAGTTACCGAATCGAAATCATCACGCGCTGATTCTGCGGTGTCGCCGAGCACGATGATGATCTCACCTGTGTAGTTTCGCGGGCCCCAGAGAAAATAGTTTTGATGGCCGCTGATTGCTTTCGGCAATCCATACTGTGGACCAAAGAAGTCTACGGCCGCTGCTTGCCCATAGTTGTTCGCGAAGATTGCTGTGCGCTCTCTTTCTTCCGGCGGCAGTGAATAGTAAACGCGCGCGACCGCCGCAACGAGGCCGGGCCACGGAAATTCGTCGGCGTAATACTGCGGCAGCGACTCGCCAATGAAGCTCTTCTCTGTCTTTGCAACTTCGAACGGCAGGTGCGATTGATAACGTTGAAACGCATCGATCGATAGAACAGGCAATACGAGCGGCAGCAAGGGCACGACGCCGAGTAGTAGCCATGCAAAACACGCCGCCCGCAAAACACTTCGCGGCCGGGCGGAAAGTCGTGCGGAGGCAAACAATCGTTCAGTTGCGACTGCGCCCGCGGCAAGCAAGATCACGTATGCCGGCGCGGCGTAGTAGTCCTTGCCGTGTGTGATCATGAAGAAGACGATCGTGATCACACAGGCCCAACCGAACGCGCGATAGTCTTTTGCGTCGCGTGAAAAGAAATAAAAGAGCAGTCCACCAAACCAGAAAGGAAAGCTCGCCGGGTTCATCATCAGAACCTGCTGTAATAAATATTTGCCCGGCGGTAGGACCACGTCCTTTCCAGTAGCGCGAACGTTGTGCATCAACTCGAGGAACGGCCAGTTATGCTGAACGTTCCAAATCAGGTTTGGCAGAAAAACCAGAAACGCGATGGCGCCGCCGGCGAGAAGCCACGGCGTAAACAGAATGCGGCGCTGGCGTTTCAGCAGAAGACTGGCAATCAATGCCGACGCGAAGATTACGATCGAATACTTGTTCTCCAGCCCGACTCCCGCGATTGCGCCGAAGAGTAGCCACAACTTCGGATTGCCCGTGTTGATGAGCCGCAGCACCGTGAACGCGAGACCGCCCCAAAACACAGATTCAAAACTGTTCATCGCGAACTGATGATCGATGACCCACCACACGCCGGGCGTCGCAGCGAGTGCGGCAGCGAGAACGGTACCGAAGCGTCCCGCGCCAAGTTCGCGCGCGAATGCGGACGTGAGCACGATGCGCGCAGCACCGGCCAGCGCAGGCCAAAACAGTAGCGCAGGTAGTGACGTGCCCAAGGTGTGGCGAGTAATCCAGCCGACTATTGCGATCAGCGGCGGTTGGTCCACGTAACCAAACGCGAGATGCTCCGAGCACGCCAGGTAGTAAAGAGCGTCGCGGAAGTAACCGTATCGCGTCGAGGTGGCAAGATGGAGTGCGAAGTAGACGAGAGCGATGACGTAAATCCACGGCCACAAAGAGACTCGCTTCGTCTTGAAGGGATGGGCCACAAACACAGGTTTAAGATAGGATCACGCGATTTTTCAAGATAGATCCTGTTAATGTTGGATGTCTAACTGACTGGCGCGATCTGATCGAACACCACTGGCGCCTTCGCCACGTCCCGTTTCTTTCCGGCGCCCGATCCACGTGAACGCTTCTCCGTTTAGTCCACGCAATCGGAGACTTCAGCGGACTTTGCCTCGTCCTGCAACCCGCCAGACAGTCTCAACCTGTTCACCACGCACGCCGTAAATCTCGTCGTGCAGGTTGACGGTGGGGCATACGTGATTCGGAATGACCGTGAGTCGATCGCCGACTCTGTACCGTCGCTCGGAACGCTCGATGTTCATGTGACCGTGTTCCTCGGAAAGGCGCTCGATCTGCGCCGCGTGGTCTTCCTTGACCAACCCGAACCCGTTGCCGTCGCCTGCCTGGTAACGATCGGAAGAGAACGTTTTCGAGCCCCCATCAATCACCGCGCGGCCAGGTACGCTGGTGCTGACGACAGTTACCAGAACCGATAACGCACAATCGTTCAAGGTAGCCGCAGAAACACCCACCGTGTTGCGATCGTTGAAGATGTATGTTCCGGGCCGCACCTCGTTGACACCACGAAACAGACTGCCTTCGTACGCCGCCGGCGTTGAGCCGCCACTCACGATATCGAGCGGCACTCCTTCACGCGAAAAAGTGTCGAGAACGCGATCGAGCAGTTCGTTTACGTGAACTAGCATCGCCGCTCGCTCTTCGGGTACGACGCCGAATTGTCCGGGGAAAAACATCACTCCTTTGAACTCGAGACCGGGCAACGAGCCGATCTTTCGCGCGAGCGTTAATAACTGGGCTTCATTGCTGACGCCGCAACGAGTGAAGCCGACGTCGAGTTCGGCCAACACACCGATCTTCACGCCTCGCTGCGACGCGGCTGCCGAAATCGCACGCGCTGCTTCTTCGGAATCGAGTGAGACGGTGATTTTGGCTTGCTTGGCGAGCTGCGCGAGACGTCGTGTCTTCTCCGCGCCGACAATCGGATACGCGATGAGAATGTCAGTGATGCCGGCGTTGAGCATCACTTCAGCTTCGCCGAGCTTGGCGACAGTGATGCCGGTAGCGCCGCTCTCGATCTGGCGCCTCGCGAGTTCCGGAATCTTGTGAGTCTTTGTGTGAGGACGTAGCAGGAGTTGATGCTGGCGGCAGTAGCCGGCCATGCGCGAGAGGTTCTGGTCCATCACGTCGAGGTCGACAATGATCGCAGGTGTGTCGAGTTCCGAGACGAGCATTTCGTTCGCGCAAACACGCAACGACGCAAAGACAAGAAAGTTAAGGCACGATCTCGAAGCCTGCTGCCTGCTGCACGGATTTTCGCGTGACCATGTCTTTTATTTCGATCATCGCCATGTAATGACCCGGCGCGAGATCCTTGAGACGAAGGTACTCAGCGAACGTCAGGTGAGATACCGGCTGATTCTGAACGTCAGTCAACACGTAATCGAACGGCCTCGTGGCCGGCTGTCCATCCTTCGTCAGACGCACCGTCACTCTCACTAACGGTTTGCCGGTCTCAGTACTGTTCGCCGCGTTGTAAACGTTAAGAAACATTATCAGGTTATCGGTCGCGCGAAATTGTCGCGCCGCCGAAGGACGAATCAACGTCTTCCCATGAACAAACACATTCGGCAGCTCAGGATTCGGCGGCAGCCCACTCGCCGGTTCCACGTAACGACTCAGCACAACCGGCGTGGTCGCAAACTCCGCATCAGCTTCAGGTAGAACCAAGTGCTCCCGTTGCGCCGTCGTCTTGCCCGACAGTTTGTCTCTTACGATGACATCGATCGTGTAGTCACCCGGCGCGAGTTGCATGTCCTGCCGGTAGAAAATGTTGTTGTTGACGATCAGGTCGTAATCGCTCGCGGCCAGGTTTACGTCGAAATTTCCTCCGAGGCGCGAAAGAACTCGTTCGGGCGTCGATTTCAAAACTCCCAACACCTCCAACTGCATCGATCGCTTGTCGCCTTTGCGATCAAACTTCACTGACGCCGGCGGTAACTCGATCGCAAGCGGAACTGTGTAGAGTCCCTCGCGAGATCTGAACGGCGTCAACGAAACGAATATGGGAAAGCCCGGATTGCTTTGAACGGCAGCGAAATTAGCCAGTAGTTTCTTATCTGCCGGCGACAGCAAAACAATCTCCTCCGGCGGAATAGCGTAGTATCCGGAGCGAGAAATGATCTCCGCGTCGGGCCGCCGCACTTCGATCTTGACTTTGCGGAACGTGCCGTCGAAGTTTTGATTAGTGCTGCGATACGCGAGCGTGTAGCGCGATTGAATTTCCTGATTGATTCGCTCGAGTCCGAGCCCGATGTCGTTGTTGCCTTTGAAAAACCTGCCGCCAGTATCGCCTGAGATGCGATAGAGAATGTCATGCTCGCGACTCTGTCCTTCCTGTCGCACGTTGTCGAAGACAGTCTCGCCTCCCACTGCCTGAATTCTTTGCTCCTGATTCGTAGCGGCAGAAACGCCGGAAAGTGCTGAAGGCGGCGCCACCGCACCCGAAGCCGGCGCGCCCGCTTTGAGACCAGCGGAATCGATGATGTAGATCGCGACGTTCGCGCGATTGGCAAGGTCGATGGTGCTCTGCACCTGCCAATCAAGCACCGCGGGTGTAACGAAGCCCTGCGAGAAAAGTACGACTGTCTTTTTACCGGGTATCGGTCTAAGCCCTTCGGCCAAAGCGGCCAGCGACGCGAGAATGGGACGAGACTGCTGCAAACTCAGAACAGTGCGAAGCATGACGAACTGTTGCAACACGCGCTCGGCGATCATCACTCTAAGCTGTTCTGATCCTGCGGCAGGAGTCGAAATACCGGAGGCACCACCTGGCGGTGCATTACTCAGGAAGTCTCGGAGAGACGCGATGTTCGCTGCGATGTCTTTCTGTTCGAGGTTTTTGGAATCAGCACTGACGCCGGCCTTTTCCAGCGCGGCAATGAGCCGGGCTTTGTCCTGAGTGAACGGCTGGAGCATCTGCAAAGTCGTCGTCACTGCCAGTACGGCAACCGCGTCGGTATCAGTTACCTGTTCGCGAACGTACTTGAGGGCGCCTTCGCGGACTTGCTTGAAGTTTGTGACGTCGGTTGTTTGATAATCAAGGACGAGCGAGACGTAGTTCCGCGGAGCAGTCGCAGGTGGTGGCAGTGTCGTGTTTACGCCGGCTTCACCGGGTTTGTGCGCCAGCGGCGCGTCGAAGAATTCGACCTTCTGGGGCTGACCATTTTCCGTGATCGTGAAGTCCTCGGCTTTGAGGTCCGAGATGTATTTGCCTTTCTTGTCTTTGACGATGACGTCGATGTTGACGAGATTCGATTTGACTTTGATTACGTCTTCGTCCTGCGTGGTGGGTGTCTGCGCATGCGCGGTGACACTAAGCAGCATCAAACCGAGCAGACAAATCTGCCACGGATGATCACGAATTGTTGCCAATCTGCGTTGATTTGCGTTCATCTTGGGCCGCCTTTCAATCTCTTCCAACGCCCAACGCATCAGCCACACGATTGATGTAGTTGAACCACGACGCGATGAGCGTGATTTGAAGTATTCCCCGATCGTCAAAACCAACTGACCGCAGTCGCTCGTGATCGGCGGGCGAAATGCGCGTTGCATCCCGGGTGATCTGTACGACGTAGTCGAGCATGAACTTTTCCTGCTCGGAGATCGGCGCGGTGCGGTAGTCCTCTTCAAGGGCGGCCACTAACGCCTGGTCCAGTGTTACGCGACGCAGAAACTCTGCGTGAGACTCGATTCAATAATGACACCGGTTGGTGACTGACACCACCGTCGTGATCATCTCGTGCTGTCGCCGCGTCAAAGGCAGGTCCGGCGCCATCAACGATCCAAACGTCGCAAACGCATGATAGAGCGCCTTCGGAATGAGACTGTGAGACGCGACGATACCGGCCGTTTCGCCGTCAGCCGTCGGATGGACCGGCGTCGCATACTCGATCGGGTACAACTCGCGTTGCGACTCAACTGCTTTTCGCACTTCTTCACTTTCATCTGTCGAGAGGGTTTTAATCCAGGTCATTGCATGGTCCTTCTTTCCACCAATCGCTTGTTACGAAACAGAAACAGGTAAACGGGCAGGCCGAGCGCCACCACCGCGACGCCGAAAAACGCCTGCCTCGGATTATTACTCGCAAGCAGGATGAGCAGGAAGAGTATCATCAGGAGAAACACGGCCGGCGTGACCGGGTAGCCCGGTGTGAGATATCGAATACTGCTCGATTCGTCGCGGCGAAACTTGAACAAAGCGGCGACCGTGAGCGCTATGAACACGACCACGACGAACACGAAGTACGAAACGATCTCGTTGAAGCTGCCGGCAACGACGAGCACCGAAGCGAGCACCGCCTGCAGCGCGATCGCGCGCGCGGGAGTTTCGAAGCGCCGGTGAACCGCCGCAACTGAAGGAAGGAACACGCCGTCGCGCGCCATCGCAAAGTAAACTCGCGGCGCCGACATCACCACCGCGGCGAGACTACCGAGCACCGCCACTACGACAATGAGCGAGAAGATCAAACCACCGGCGCGTCCGAATAGAACCTCGCCTGCCTGCGCGGCAAACGTCTCGCCCGAAGTGACCTGTTTCAATGGTACGAGGTAAACAAAAGCAAAGCTCGTGAGGATGTAAACGATCGTGACGATGATCACGCCAAGCGTGAGTGCACGCGGCAAAGTGCGGCCGGGATTCTTCACTTCGCCCGCGAGTTTTCCCAGGTCCCACCAGCCCGCGAATGAAAAGAAAGCACCGATGAGTCCGCCGGCGAGCGCGCCAATAAAGGGCGTCGAGTTTGTGTGACGAGCGACGAACGGAGTGAAGTTGGACCAGTCGCCGAGTTGAAATGCGACTCCCCAGAGTACCACGAACGCGAGCAACCCCAATTTGAGAAACGCGAGGCCACGGACGAACCCGGCGCCAAACCTGACGCCGCGAATGTTGATGAGAGCGACGACGACGATCGTCCCTATGGCCAGTTGCTTGATACCGAGCGGTGAAAGCTTGAGCACGTAACCGGCATACGTCGCGAGGCCGACGGCGAGCGCCGCAGTGAGTCCCGGGTCCATGACGAGGAGCGCCATCCACCCGTACATGAAAGCGACTGCTGGTCCATACGCTTCGCGCAGGTAGACGTAACCGCCGCCCGCCTCCGGATATCGCGCGGCCAGCTCGCCATAACACAACGCGCCGCACAGCGCCATCGCACCCATCACGAGCCACACGATCAGCAACCACATCGGCGACGCGAGATCTTTAGCCATCCCGGCGGGGGTGAGAAAAATTCCAACCGCGATGACTTCGCCGACTACGAGTGCGGTCGCAGTACGAACCCCAATCTGTCTTCTCAGTTCAGTCAATGGTGTAAATCCTGTCTAGAAGGTCACCCTTGCCGCGAACTGAAACGCCCGCGGTCCACCCGAGCCAAACACGCCTCCCGCGGTCGTAACCGGTTGTCCGAAACTCGATGAATGCGCAGATCCGGGACTGTCGGGAACCAGCACGTTACTGAACCCGGAGTAATTCACATTCGAAACACCGAGCACGTTCGTGACATTGAACAGATTGAACACTTCGGCAATCGGTTCGATACTCCATCTTTCTCCTAGTCGGAAAACCTTCGACACCCTTACATCGAGCGAAGAAAAACTGTCACCCAGCTGCAGATCGTCGCGCACGAGGGGCAAGAGCACGCGCGGACGGAAACCCGTACTCGGATCCGCGTTCGGACAGAGCGAGCCGCCGGCCGCATTGATCTGGCTAAGCGCTGCATTCAACTCTGCACCGGTATGAAACTGGCGCGCTCCCGCATTTCTCTGCAACTCGCAAATACGCGAACTGCCGTCGGGCAGAAGGATATCCACCGGCACCGAAGAAGCAAGCGTCAGAATCGGAGCAAGCCGCAGGTCGCCGGGCAATTGAAATAGTCCGGAGAACGTGAAGCGATGGCGCTGATCGTTCGGCGTTGGACCATACTCGCGCCGCAGGTCGTTGGAATCTATTGGTCCATTTGAAAACGGAATCTGATCGTCGTTGGCGTAGTTTGACGATCGCGACAGAGTGTACGACGCCCGAAACTGGTATTGATTCGCGAAGCGCTTCTCCAAACTCAGCAACAGTCCGTCGTACTTCGTCCTGACACTCGACTCGAGGTTCTTGACGATGTCTGGTCCACCAACCACCGGATTAAAAGGCACGGTGCCAATCACGCGCCCGATGATGAAGTGCGTACCAACGTTGCGCACGTAATCGGCGCGGAGGGCGAAGTTGCGATCAAACTCGCGCTGAACGCCGACGTTCATCTGGTGCACTGTGGGATTTTGTAGATTGTTGTCGATGATGTTAATGCCACCTGCTCCAGCGCCCGGCAGCACAAAGCCCGTGAATGGGTTCGCCAACGTCGGCGCGGGAGGCGGGAACACGCCGTTAACCGGATCGAACAGAAACTGCGGCGGAATGAAGAACAGATTGCCCGCGCGGACTTCAACCGGGAGGGCGCGACCGTCGAGACCACGCTCGAGCGTTTGGATTTCGAGAGTAACGCGGTCGTAGTAAATGCCGTAACCCGCGTGAATGCTCGTGCGCATGTCCGCGGTTGAGTAGTTGAACCCGACGCGCGGCGCGAAGTTGTTTGTGTCTTTGTGTCGTTCTCCGTGGACGAACGGAAGGATCAGCGGGTTTAGCTCGCCGGTGCGACTGACGTTCTTGACGTCCGTGTCGAGTTCGTAACGTAAACCGAGATTTAAAGTGAACTGCGGATGCACGCGCCAGTCGTCCTGGACAAAACCGGCGAGGTACGTGTTGTTTGCATCGGGCAACAGCAGCGAGCGCTCGGGAAATCCACTGCGAAGCGTGACTGCAAACAGCAGATCATTGTCGTCGACGTGCCCGTCGCCGTTGCGATCGAAATCCGCAAAGTCTTCAATCAGCTCGATCCTGCCTTGCTGAAAAACTTTCAGGTCGAGGTTTGATTGCACACGCTGGATTTCACCGCCGAGATAGAATGCATGGTTGCCGCGTATGAGCGAGTAAGTATCGCTGAACTGGAAGCGTCGCTGCTTCGTTTGCTGCGGCACGCGAAACGACGCGCCATCCTGGATGCTGGGAAAAGTGAGTTGTGGTCCAGGCGCAACCGGAAGCGTGTCGTTGCTGAAGTCGCTGAAAGTAAAGTTGAAGTTGTTAATGTCGCGCGGAGTGATCACGCGGCTGTAGTTGGCGAGGAACGAGTGCGACTTGTTCTCGCTTGATTGCCGCTGCGATGCCGAGCCGATCGAGCGAATGAGAGTGCTGGCGGCGATTCCCTTCTCGCGTTCGAACGAATAACGAAAGCCCAGCCGGTCACGCGACGTCGGAGTCCAGTCAATGCGGTCGGTCGTCATGAAATCGTCCAAGGGCGAGTCTGCAAAATCGCGTCTGATCGTGCGGCTCGCGAGGTCTCTCGTTCCGACGAGCACAACGCCGTCCTGGTTTCGATTCTCGAACGAACCGAAGAACCACGCCTGGTTTTTCTTGATTGGACCACCAAGGGCAAACGCATACTGTTGCCGATCGAACGCCGGCGACCGATCGAGACTGCGATCGAAAGTGGCTGGAAGCGCCTGCAACTTGTCGTCGCGAAAGTAGAAAGAACCTGAACCGTGCAGTTCGTTCGTACCCTGTTTCGTGACGACGTTTATAACCGACGAACCCGAGCGGCCGAGTTGCGCGGAGAACCGATTGGTGGCGATTTGAAACTCCTGAATCGCCTCCTGGGAGATGTTCTGTATCGAGCCGCCGACGACGTCGTCGTTCGTGTCGACGCCGTCGATGGTTACGTTTGCGCCACGGCCGAGCTGACCGGCTGAGGAGATCACGACCGTGTTGGTTTTCGTGGGATCGAAGTTTGGCGCGGGAGCATTGCCAGGGATCAAGAGTGCGAGTTCGAGAAAGTTGCGGCCGTTCAGCGGGAGAGTTTCGACCTCGCGGGAGTTGATGATGCCGTGAATGAGTGAGTCGCTGTTGTCGATCAATGACGGTGGATGCACCTGATCGATCACGACTGACTCACTCACACTGATTTCGAGTGACACGTTCAAAGTAACCGTTTGGCCCACGTTGAGTGAAATGCCTGTTTTGCTGATCCTGGCGAAGCCGTGTGACTCGACGCTGAGGTCGTAATCGCCGGGCGCAAGGTTCGAAAGCACGTAGAGGCCGTCGTCGTTCGTCACTGTCTCACGCTTAACGCCGGTCGCTTTCTGAGTGGCAGTTATCGTAACGCCCGAAACGACAGCGCCATGTGGATCCGTGATCGTTCCGGTGAGCGTGGCGTTTGCAGCCTGTTGGCTGAATACGATTGCCGGCGTTGAGTAGATAAGCAGGACGAACAATGCCAAACGCGTCATTAATTTAGGGGCCTTTCTAAGACAGGATTTGCATGATTTACAAGATGGACAAGATGCTGTTGACCATTTCTCTCGCCTGGTCCTCAGTTTTCGCTTCGGCGACGATGCGAACGATCGGTTCGGTGTTTGAGCCGCGCACGAGTAACCAACCATTCGGTTGTATGACTTTGACACCGTCGCGAGTGTCCAACTGAAACTTCGCAAACTCCTGCCGCACCTTCCTGAGCACCGCAGGAATCCGGTCTGACGGACACGCCATCTTTTCTTTCACGATGCTGTAGCTCGGAATGCTCTCGAGCAACTCGGTCACGCTTTTTTCCGATTCGGCCAGCAGGTGAAGTACGAGCGCGATTCCAACTAAACTATCGCGCGCGAAGTTGATGCGCGGATAGATCACGCCGCCATTTCCCTCGCCTCCGATCACCGCATTGTGCTGCCTCATCGCATCGGTGACATTGACCTCACCGATCTTCGTCAGAAATACCGGACAATCGAATTTCTTTGCGACGTCGGCGACGGCTGACGTGGTCGAGAGATTGGCGACGACCGGTCCTTTCTCGTGTCCGAGCACATAAAGCGCGGCGAGCACGAGCGTGTAGTCTTCGCCGATCGGTTCGCCGTGATCTGAAACGATTGCCAATCGATCCGCATCCATGTCCTGCGCGAACCCGACGTCGGCGTGATGCTCTTTGACTGCGCGACAGAGATCGCCGAGGTTCTCGGGCAGTGGTTCAGCCGGACGCGGAAACGAACCATCAGGCGTTGCATTCAGCGGAATCACTTCGGCGCCGAGGGCGTCGATCAACTTCGGCCCAACAATCGATCCGGCGCCGTTACATGAATCAAGCACGACGCGCAGTTTTTTCTTTTTCTGCGGCAGTGGACCAAGGACGTCGAGAATCGACTTGATGTGCAGGTCGGTTGCTCCTTCGATCTCTTCGACACTTCTTAATTCAGCACCGCCGACTTTCGTGTATTCGCCCTGGTGATAAATGTCGAGTAACTCGCGCGCCTGCCCGGCATCGAGAAACAGCCCGCTCGAGCCGATAAACTTCAGCGCGTTCCACTCCGCAGGATTGTGGCTCGCGGTGATCGCGATGCCGCCTTGCGCACGCCGGTGTCGCACCTGGAGTTGGACCGTGGGAACCGGACATACACCGATATCGACGACGCGGCTTCCAGTGGACAGGATTCCGGCAATCACCGCCTGCTTAACCATCTCTCCAGACGTCCTCGGATCGCGCCCAATAACGATCGTTCCGGATCCAGTATGCGTCCCGAACGCCTGCGCAAAACGGGTTAGCAATTTGGGCGTGAGCGACTGCCCCACCACTCCCCGCACCCCCGAAATGCTGATTTTTAACGTCGGTATCGCTCTCATAGAACAATCAGGAAGGCCGCAGATGAACGCATCCGCGGTTTCAATCCGCGTTCATCCGCGGCTCATTTTCTGACCCGATCGCGCGCCCAATCGAGTAACTCACGTGCCGCGGCTTTCTCTTCCGCCTCAACAATGATTCGAATCATCGACTCCGTGTTCGAAGCACGCACGTGCACCCAACCTTGCGGCAATGCCACTTTGATCCCGTCACTGAAATCGACCTCGAGTCCGTCCTGCTCCACTGCCGCGCGAAACTCCTGCATCACGGAGTACAAACGATGCGGCTCGACCGCTACGTTGTGCTTCAGAGTCGTCAGTCGCGGCAGCCCGTCGACCAGGTCTGAAATACGCTCACCGCTCTGCGCGAGGTATTCGAGTATCAGTCCGATCGCCGCCGCGCTGTCGTGTGTGAGATGAACTTCCGGAACAGTAATCCCGCCGCTGCCCTCGCCTCCGAGCACTCCGTTGTGTTCGATCAAACCTTCGGAGATGTACGCCTGGCCCACCGGAGTACGCACGACGCTCCCGCCGTGACGCGCGGCGATCATGTCGACCGCGCTGGAGGTCGAAACGTTTGTGACTACAACACCCTTCTTCTTCCGCAGGCGAATGTCAGCAGCGATCGCGAGTGTCATCTCCTCCGATAATGGCTCGCCACGATCGGTAACGATTCCGAGTCGTTCGCCGTCGGCGTCGTGAGCGAAACCAACAGCGGCATGTCCCGCCTTCACGACTGCACAGAGTTGCGCCATCGTCTCGAGCTTCGGCTCCGGAGTGTGCGGGAACGGCGCGTTGGGATCGTCGTTGACTGCGAGAACTTCGCAGCCCAAGCGCGCCAGCCATTTAGGACTCAGAAACGAACACGCGCCGTTACAGCAATCGACCGCGACCGTCAGCTTTTTCGATCTGATCGTCTCGGCAGCAAAACTCTCCTCGAGCACTTTGATATGTTCGTCGATCGGATCGGCCGTCTGCACTGTTTGCTTGATCGTGTCCCAGGTCGCCTTCGCAAACTCGCCCTGATGAAAAATGTCGAGCAACTCTTCGCCCTGCGTGGCATTGAGATAAAGTCCGTCGTTACGAACAAACTTCAGCGCGTTCCATTGCCCGGGGTTATGACCGGCAGTGATCGCGATCCCGCCATCCGCCTTCAACCACTTGACCGCCAGTTGCATAGTCGGGGTGGGACAAACGCCGAGATCCACCACGTCGCAACCCGCGCCGAGTAGGCCGGCGAGAACCGCCGATCGAATCATCGGGCCGGACGGTCGCGTGTCGCGGCAGACGAGGATACGCCCGCGATCGAGATATGTGCCGTAGGCTTCGGCGAAGTCGACCGCCAATTCCGGTGTAAAGGTCTCACCGACAATTCCACGAACGCCGGTGATGCCGATTTTCAGCGGTTTCATTTAACTTCTTGGAACTGAATACTCGGGAAGCTGGGTTGCGTTCGGACTTAATTGTACCTCACGACATAAGTCGCCGTCATCATGTAAAATCCTGTAAAGTCTATGCTATGAAGCGATCACTTTTTATAACCTTCACATTAGTGCTGCTACTCGCGCATCACGCTCAGGCGCAGCAGACGATTGCCGAGCGCCTCGGCTACCCGCGCGATGCGAAACTCCTGATCGTGCATGCTGACGATCTCGGCATGGCGCACTCCGTCAACGCAGCAACGATCAAGGCCTTTGAGAGTGGCCTCGTGACCTCCGGCAGCATCCTGGTCCCGTGCCCCTGGCTTTCAGAGATCGCCGCTTACGCACGCGCAAATCCGCAAGCCGATCTCGGCCTGCACCTGGCCCTCACGAGCGAATGGACGTCTCTTCGTTGGGGACCGGTCGCGTCCAGAGATCGCGTGTCCTCGCTACTCGATAAAAATGGCTACTTCTATCTCCTCGAGACCGAAGCCGCCGCACACGCTGATCCCAAAGAGGTCGAACTCGAAATCACCGCGCAGATTGAACGCGCGCGCGCACTCGGCATTCAGCCAACCCATCTCGATTCTCACATGGGCACGCTCTATCAAAACAAAGCATTGTTTGAGGTGTTCCTGCGCGTGGCGCGCAAGGAAAAACTGCCGGTGCGAGTTGCACGAGCCTGGTTTTCGCAAACAGACTTTCTGCCTTCGACGCTGAACCCCGAAGACGTTTACATCGATCGCATTCTGGACATTAACCCGGCTGTCGCTCCGAGCGACTGGGCGAAGTTTTACTCCGATGCGATCAGGAAGCTCGAACCGGGCGTGACTGAGGTTGTCATCCACCTGGCCTACGACGACGCCGAAATGCGTGGCGCGACGTCGGATCATCCCAACTGGGGAGCAGCCTGGCGGCAGCGCGACTTCGATTTCTTCACCAGCGATGCATTTCGTAAGTTGCTTCAAGAGAACCAGATCAAGCTCATCACCTGGCGTGAACTCGGCAAATTAATTAAGTAGCCACGGTTCTGCGCGAATTGTGACCCTTTCTTCCAAACTTTCTCGCGTTAGTGATAGGAGGAAGGAGAGCATTATGAAACACATTCGCGCAGCGGTGGCCTTGGCTGGCCTACTTTTACTATTCACGTTCTCATCCGCGCTGGGACAATCTGACCGGCAAACCATCATATATATCCCTTTTAATTTTTCCGTCGGTGAGAAAGCGTTCTCGGCTGGTACGTACGTGATCGAGCAAAACAGGAAAGACTCGGACACCGTTTGGGTGATCAAGAACAAGGACAACTCCGAGGAGGCATTGCTGCTGACGCGGGCCGTCCGTTCGCGTGACACCCAGGAAGACACCCGGCTCGTGTTTCAACGCTACGACGATCTTTATATCTTGTCGGCGTTTTGGACGGGCGGCACCAACACCGGACGCGAGATTCAGATTACGAGTCGCGAACGAGCGCTGAAGAAAGCTTTAGCGGAGAAACGTCAGGATGTTATCTTGACGGACCGTGGCAGATAAATTCACATTCACACACGTTTTTTCACGCCGCCAGTTTCTAAAAACTGGCGGCTTTGTTTTGTTTGCGGGTGCGACTCTTCGTGCATGGGCCGAACAGCCTCTGGCGCTCACGCTTTATGTCGGCACGTACACTTCGGGCAAGAGCGAGGGTATCTATGGTTATCGCATGGACCAGGCGACCGGGGCACTCACGCGGTTCAACGCATTCAAATCCGTGAATCCGTCGTTCCTCGCAATCGATCGAAGCAAACGTTTTTTGTACGCGGTGAACGAAGTGAGCACGTACGCAGGCAAAGCGAGTGGCGGCGTCAGTGCTTTTG